>NZ_JANHGR010000001.1:1501342-1801611 GCF_026616205.1 Halolamina litorea | reverse complement strand
TCGCGAAATAAGCTTTATTCGGCGCTCTTCAGTCGTTTCACCTCTTCGAGAAAACAGGACGGTTGTCAGGAATCGCTGAATACCCGACCGTTACGTCCTTCCCGGACCGGCCCGTTCCGTCAAACGATGAGTAGTCGACGACACGGGGGCGGTGTGCCGTGATCGACGTCGAGGACTTGACCGTCCGTTTCGGGGACGTGACCGCGCTCGACGGGACCTCGCTCTCGGTCGCCGACGGCGAGTTCGTCACCGTCGTCGGCCCCTCCGGCTGTGGGAAGACCACGCTGCTGCGAAGCGTCGGCGGCCTCCAGTCGCCGACCTCGGGCCGGGTCCGTGTCGGCGGCGACCCCCCGGAAGCCGCCCAATCGGCCGGCGAACTGGGGTTCGTCTTCCAGTCTCACACGCTGTTCCCGTGGAAGACTGCCCTGGAGAACGTCGTGTTCCTGCGTGAACTCACGGGCCGGGACCCCGAGCGGGAACGGGCCCGCGAGCGCCTCGTCGACGCCGGACTCGGCGACGCCGTCGACGCCTACCCCCGCGAGCTTTCCGGGGGGATGTGCCAACGCGTCGCCATCGTCCGCGCGATGCACCTCGGGGCGTCGACGCTGCTGATGGACGAACCCTTCGGCGAACTCGACGAACTCACCCGCTACGACATGGCGGCGTCGGTGCTCGACAGTTGGCGCGACACGGACCGAACGGTGCTGTTCGTGACCCACAGCGTGCCCGAAGCCGTGTTGCTCGGCGATCAGGTGATCGTGATGGCCGACAACCCCGGGCGGATCGTCGACCGCGTCGACGTCTCGCTCCCGCGCCCCCGCGAGGAGGCGGTCATGGACACCGCCGCGTTCGGCGATCAGGTCGCGGACATCCGCCGCGTCCTCCGTGAGAACCGCGCCGACGACGAGGGAGCGATCTCCCCGGACCGATGACTGTCGGGGATCGGGTACCCGAGTGGAGCTACCCGGTGGTCGCGCTCGCGGGCGCCGTGGTGCTCTGGGGGCTGTTCGTCAGCCTCCTCGACATCCCGCCGTACCTGCTCCCCCACCCGATCTCGGTCGTCCAGCGCCTCGTCGGCAACCCGAGTCTGTACGTCGACGCTGCCGTCGCAACGACGATCAAGGTGTTCGCCGGCGGCGCCGTCGGCACGGCCCTCGGACTCCTGATCGGTGCCGCCGTCGGCGAGGTTCCGGCGCTCTGGCGCGCCATCTCGCCGTATCTCGTGGTGGCGCGCGTGCTCCCGGTCGTGTCGCTCGCGCCGCTGTTCCTGATCTACTTCGGCGTCGGCTTCGGCACCGGCGTGGCGTTCGTCGCACTGATGGCGCTGTTCCCGATGGCGATCAGTACCGCCGCGGGGTTCCGTCGGACGCCCGAGTCTGCGCTCGACCTCGCCAGATCCGTCGACGCCTCCCGGCTGCGAACCCTGTTCGCCGTGCGCTTGCCCTACGCCGCCCCCGACGTGGTGGCGGGCCTTCGCCAGTCGGTGACCCTCGCCGTCGTCGGCGCGGTGCTGGCGGAGTGGTTCGTCGCCGACAGCGGCCTCGGCTACCTGATCCTCGTTGCCTCGGAGAACGTCCGGCCCGACGTGATGCTCGCGTCGCTGTCGCTCGTGTTCGTCGTCGGGTTCTCGCTCTACGGCGCCGTAGGGGTACTCGGGACGCGAGTGCGTCGGCGGATGGCGTAACTCAGGGGTCGCCCACGCCGCGGTTCCCGTTCCCGCCGTCGATTCCCCACCGGCGGGTCGCGTACTGCTCGACGAGCGCGGCGGCGCCGTAGAACGCGACGCCGAAGCCGGCGATCACGAACAGGTACGCGAACAGTTCCGCGGTCCGGGCGTACCGGCCGGCCTCCCAGACACCCACACCCAGTCCGCCGTCGAGTGTCAGGAGTTCGGCGACGACGGTGCCCGTGACCGACAGTGCGGCCCCGAGTTTCAGCCCGGCGAAGACGCTGGGCAGGGCCGCCGGCAGCCGAACCGAGACGAACGTCCGCGAGTCGGAGGCTCCGACGGAGTCCAGCAGGTCGAGGTACGCCCGCGGCGTCGATCGGAGGCCGTCGATGGAGGCGACGGTGACGGGGAACGTCGTCATCACCGAGACCAGCGCCATCCGGACGGTCACGCCCGTCCCGAACCAGAGGAACACGAGCGGCGCAATCGCCGTCAGGGGGGCGATCCGGAACCCGACGACGGCCGGTTCGACGACCGCGCGACCGGGGGCCGACCCGACGCTGATGAACGCGAGTGAGAGCCCGACGACCGCCCCCAAGGCCAGTCCGCCGGCGGCGGTGACCGCCGAGACGGCGGTCGCGTGGGCGAACACGCCTGGCTCGGCGAGGAACGCAGTCAGCACCGCCGGCGGGGAAGGAAGGAGGATCGGCGGGGCGCTCCGCGAGGCGACGGCCCAGCCGGCAAGTGTGACCACGAACACCACGAGCGGCGGCGTCAGCCGGTCGCGGAGGCGGTCACCGGCGACGCTCACTGGATCTGTTCGGTGTAGTCGCCGATGTACTCGGCGTCGGTGTCGAGGTGGTCGTTCGTCCAGACCGTGCTCGGGTCGGCGACCTCGCCCGAGTCGGCGCTCTCCAGGGCGTCGGCCATCGTCGTCCAGGGCTCGGAACTGTGCCAGCCCCAGCCGTGCTCCTCGACTGCCGGGCCGACGATGTGCTCGTCTGCGAGCGTGTCCCACGTCGCCCGAGCCTGCTCGCGAACCTCACTGATGCTCCCGTTGGCCTCGACGAGGGCGTCGACGCCGGCTTCGCGGTTGTTGGTCGCCCAGGCGGCCCCCCGGGCCGTCCCCTCGAGGAACGCGTTGACGGTCTCGGGGTTCTCCTCGGCGAAGGAGGGTGCCGTCGCCAGCACGTGACCGTAGGAGGGGACCTCGGTGGCGACGCCGAGGGAGTCGACGGTCGCACCCTGATACCGGGCGTCGATGGCGTCGCCGAAGACGCCGCCGGCGGCGTCGACTTCGCCGGCCAGCAGGCGCTGGACCGTGTCGTAGCCCGTGTCCACCAGTTCGACCTCGCTCCGGACGCCGGTGGCTTCGAGGTAGAGTTCGGTCAGCATCCGGACCATCCCCGGGCCGGTGCCGACGGTCTTGCCGGCGAGCTGTTCGGGGTCGTTGAGTTCGCCGCCGAACGCCTCCCGCGTCGAGAAGACGACGTTGGGCGACTGCTGCATCATCACGCCGACCGACTGGACGTCGATCCCGCCGCCGGCCGTCAGGAGTACCTGATCGCTGCTCGTGACGCCGAACTCGTTGTTGCCACGGCCGGCCTGTCGGGCCGAGAAGTCCGAGCCGTCGCCGCTCACGATCTCGGTCACCTCGACGCCGGCTTCCTCGTAGAACCCCTGCTGTTTGGCCGCGTAGTAGGGGACGTGAAGACCGTTGGGTGTCCAGTTGAGCAACAGACTGACGCTCTGGGTCCCATCCGAACCGGGAGCGCCGAGACAGCCCGCGGTGAGGGCCACGCCGGAACCGACCGCTGCGAGAACTGACCGCCGAGTATGCGACATGGTCCTGAAGGAAGTCCTCGGCTACCGTAAGGGTAGCGGATCGACGGTCCACGCGCGTACGTTCGCGCGATGATCACAAACCCTCGACAGCACCCCCCTACCGCCCGATCCGCGCCGACTCAGTGCCTCCTCGCGCGCCAAATGCGCAACCACTAAAACGGACAACACCCTCGTTTCGGACATGGATACCCCTGCGAACGGAGCGACCCGACGGTCTCTCCTGCGAACGATCGGCGCGGGCGTCGTCGCCACGTCGGTGGTCGCGGGCAGCGCGAGCGCGCAGACCGAGGTCACTGAGCGGTTCGAGTTCAACGGCGTCACCGCCGGTTGGGAGGGTCTCGCCCCCAGTTCGATCGAGGGAACGACCAACCCGACGCTCAGCCTCGAAGCCGGACAGACCTACGAGTTCTACTGGGAGAACGGCGACGGCGCCCCCCACAACGTCGTCATCGAGGACGCCGACGGCAACGCCCTCGTCGAGTCGGAGTTCGTCTCCTCACAGGGCGAGAGTCAGACGGTCCAGTTCACGGCCGAGGCCGGGATGGCCTCCTACTACTGTGCGGCCCACCCCAGTTCGATGCGCGGCGACGTGGAGATCACGGGCGGCGGCGCCTCGACGGCGACGCCGACGCCGGAACCCGCCGGCGAACCCCAGACCCACGAGGTCAAGATGGTCTCCAGCGACGACGGCAGCTTCTACTTCGACCCGATCGGGCTCCACGTCCAGCCCGGCGACACCATCAGCTGGGTCATCGACTCGGGCTCCCACAACGTCGTCTCCTACGACGAGCGCATCCCCGAGGGGGCCGACACGTTCGACACCGAGATCATCAGCGAGGGCTCCCACGACCTCACCTTCGAGACCGAGGGGACCTACGACTACTACTGCATGCCCCACCGGACGCTGGGCATGATCGGTCGGTTCGTCGTCGGCGAGCCAGGCGGCCCCGCCGAGGGCAGCAACCCCGAGGACGGCGAGCTTCCCGCGTCGAGCGACATCGTCGAGCAGGGTTCGATCTCCTACGAGGCGTTCACCAGCGGCGGCAGCGGCGACGGGACGGCCACGGCCGAGGCGACGGCGACGCCGGAGGGGACGCCCGCACAGGTCACCTCCGCGGACCCCGAGGAGCAGGACCAGCCGACCGAAGCCAGCGGTCCCGGCTTCACTGCGGCCGGCGCGCTCTCGGCCATCGGCGCCGGCGCGCTGCTCCGGGCGTACCGCACGCGCGACGAATAGACGTCTGGCGGAAACACCCACACAGCGGCGGAGAACGTTTTCGCGGTTGTTCGTCGATACTCCGATCGAGCCGTGCTGCCGAGCTGCGCCCGTCAGCTCACGTCGATGCCGTCGTCGGCGGGGGAGTGTTCGAACTCCAACTCCACCTCCAACTGGCCGTGTTTCTCGCCGACGAACTCCACTTCAACCTCGATCGGCTCGTCGAACTCGAAGGGGATCTCCCACTCCTCCGTCGAGATGGTCAGCCGCGGCTCGGCCTCGATCTGGTCGGCGAGGTCCCGGAGGAACGTCGCCGTCGCCGAGCGGGAGAGTCGAACCTCCCGCTCGAAGTAGCCCTCAGTGATCCGGCGCGGCTCGTCGTCGGTTCCGGGTAGGTCGGCCATAGCGGGGGTCGGATGGGGAGAGCTAAAAAGGATGGCACAACTACTCATTCGTGATGTCCCTCTTCGACGTTCTCGGCAGCAAGGCTCGTCTCAAGATCCTCCGGGAGCTGGTCAGCGAGCCACGATACGTCTCGGAACTGGCAGAGAACGTCGGGATGGACGGTAAGACCGCGGTCCACCACCTCTCGACGCTGGAGGAGGAAGGCATCGTCGAGAGCTACCACATCAGCCAGCGCAAGTACTACCGACTGACCAAGCGCATCGAACTCCGGGCCTCTCCCGAGCCAGACTCGCTGTTCCTGCTCCACGCCGACACCGTCGACGAGAGCGACGACGGGCGCGACGACACCGGAACCGCCACGCTCGACGCCGACCGCGATCGCGTGTAGGATCGTTCAAGGGTAGACGGTACCCGATTCCGAACTTAATAGGGGAGGGAGAATGAGGGGAGCAGTTGTGAAACGACGAATCACTGTTGTCGCGTTAGTTGCGGTTCTGCTACTCTCCGTCGCGTCGCCGGCGATGGCGGTCCTTGCGGGCGTCGACGGCGCCGGCGGCGCCGTTGGCGTCGCCAGCGCCCAGGAGGACGAAGCGGGCGAGGAGGGTGAGGAGGAGGAAGGAGGGATCGAGGGGGCGATAGAGGGGTTCATCGAGTCCCAAGGGACGATCGGGACCCTGTTGGTGTTGCTGTTCGGGATCGGCTTACTGATCGCTTCGACCGAGAAGCTGATCAGTTACCTCGCGCGGGCGTCGCTGCAGTTGCGACTGTCCCTGTTCGCGCTGGCGATCATCTTCACCGGGTTCGAGTTCGACGACACCGTGCTCGCGCTCGTCTTCTCCGCCGGCGGGATGGAGGGCGCCGCCCTCGGGACGGCGCTCGGGACGGGGCTGGCGATCACGGGCGTCACGCTCGCCGTCGCCGCCATCATCCAACCGTTCCCGGTCGACCTCCCGCGTGACTACATCGCGCTGTTCGTGCTCGGGCCGCTCCTGATCATCCCCCTCGCGGTCACGGGAACGCTCACGTTCGGCTACGGGCTCGTGCTCGTGCTGTTCTTCTTCGGTACGTTCGGCTACCTGATCTACCGCGAGAGCCAACGCGACATCCCGGTGTTCCGCGATACCGAGATCGGCAAGGCGCTCCGCGGCGACGGCGGGACGAAGAACGTGGCCGAACTCGACAGCATCCCCGAGGAACGCTACCTCGGCCGCTTCGCCGACTCCGGCGGCGCGTGGCTCGGCCTCGCCGTGCTCGCGCTCGTGGGGATCGTCTTCGCGGCGATGCTGCTCGAAGGCGGCTCGGAGGCGGTGACGGAGTCGTTCGGCATCGAGGGAACACTCTTCGGGGCGACGATACTCACGCTCATCCTCACGTTCGAGGACATCATGCTGACCATCGAGCCGGTTCGCCGTGGTCTCCCCGAGATCGGCGTCGGGAACGTGATCGGGAGCGTCCTGTTCTCCGTGACGGGCAACATCGGCATCGTCGCGTTCTTCGGGGACGTGACGGTCAGTTCGACGGTGCTCACGTTCCACTTGCCGGCGATGATCATCGTCACTGCCCTCGCTGGCTACTTCCTCTCGACGGGGAAGATGGAGCGCTGGCACGGCTACGCGCTCGGCGGCCTCTACGTCGCGTACTGGGTGATCGCCATCGTCGTCTTCAGCGGGGTTCCGGTCGGGGAGTGAATATTAACTCACCATTGACAACAGTTGGCCCGATACGGGGCTCGTAATCGGTATTCGCCGCCGATTAACACGGTATAGGATGACAGTATATCGGCGCCGTCGGGCTTTCTACGGGGAAGATTCGGCGAATCAGACCTTCTCCGTCGCTTAATCTACAGCTTCAGCTATGGGTCATTAAATAGAATTAAGTATTCGCAGTCCCCCCTCTTATGGTGTATGGAATACGGGACCAATAATCGCGAGAAGTATAGCTACGGTGTGGTGAACACCGCAAGCTACGAGCGATTCGTAGATCGGATGGACGCATCCACCACAACGGCACCTGACCAGCCCTCGCTCTCTGACCTTCGGACGGTCGTCGAGAGCATGCCCAGCGAGGAGTTCGCTGAGATCGGTCAGGCGATCCGCGAGGACATGGACGAACCCCTCGACGAGGAGCTCCTCTCGTCGGCCCTCGACGAGCTCGCCGGAGCTTTCGACGACTTCGAGGACCTTCGGGAGATGGGCGTCCCCCGCAAGGGCGAGACCCCCTACGCCGACCTCACGGACGCGGCGTGGATCATCGACGAGCACCTCACCGAGACCGGCTTCTACGAGAGCGCGGAGGCACACATGCCGCGCTTCTCGCCGGAGCACATCGCCGACACGACCCGACAGCTGCTCACCATCGACGAGCTCGGTGACACGCTCGGCGACCTCGGCTTCCCCGAGGACGAGCAGGTGTCGCTGCTGACCAACATCGTCAGCTCCAGCAACCGCCTCTCCTGGTGGGGCAAGGCCGAGGAGTACCCGCAGGCCGAGGAGCCCTCCGAGACCGAGGAGAAGGTCGTCGCGTCCTACGTCTCGCCGCTGCCCAAGCGCGCAGTCGCCGGGTCGCTGCTCTGGATCGACGGCCTCGACTGGCGCCTCTGGCAGTACGAGTACATCCTCACCGAGGACATCATCGAGAAGGGTGTCTGGGACACCAAGTCGATGCTTGCCGGCGTCTACCTGCTCGGTGACGCCGCACGGGACCTGGCAGGTGGCTCGATCTCCGACGAGGACCTGGCGACGCTGCTGATCGCCAGCCAGGCGATCATGTTCATCGGCCAGGAACTGGTCGCTGACGACGTCGCCCGGATCAACGACGAGGATCGCAAGCCCCTGAACGAAGTCGACTTCGACAACATGAGCTTCGAATAATGAACGTAATGCAAGAGAACCCGCGGGCCCACCTCGAGGACATTCAGGTCCTGCTCGATGGCCCGTACGACGAGAAGCCCGGCGAATCGACGGTCGAACAGTACAACACCGGCGTCATCCCGGAGCGGGAGATCACCCAGGAAGACCTGATGCAGACGGGGGACAACCCCGACAACTGGCTGGTCTACGGTGGCGGCTACGACAACCAGCGTCTCTACCCGGGCGACGAGCTCGACATGGACAACATCGGGGACCTGACCCTCGAGTGGTCCCAGGAGTACCCGGAGATGCCGGTCACCGCCGAGCCGCCGGTCACCGACACTCACAACGCGCCGATCATCGTCGACGGCGAGCCGCCGATCATGTACACGACGTTCGGGCCCGACGAGGTCTTCGCGGTCAACGCCCGAACCGGCGAGATCCTCTGGTCGCACGTCTACACGCCGGCCGCCGGCGCGTCGCAGGCGACCGCCCCCGCACAGCGTGGGGCCGCCGTCCACGGCGACCTCGTGATCATCAGCACCCTCGACCTCGGTGTGCTGGCGATGAACCGCTATACCGGCGAGGAGGAGTGGTACTTCAACGGCGCCTGCGCCTACCGCGGCGAGGCCGCCGAGGGCCTCATCCACGAGGAGATCGACTGGACCCGCTCGCGCGGTGTCAGCTCCTCGTTCCCGCCGATGATCAAGGACGGCATGATCATGAAGGGCAGCTTCGGTGGCGAGTACGGGACCACCGGCTGGCTGGACGCCGTCTCGCTCGACGGCGAGCCCCAGTGGCGCGTCAACATGACTCCGCAGGACGCGTGGGTCGGCGACTCCTGGAAGCACGGTGGCGGTACCGCGTGGGCGTCGGCGGCGATCGACGTCGACAACAACAACATCATCGTTCCCGCGGCGAACGGTGGCCCGTGGTACGGGACCGTCCGGCCGGGGCTCAACCCCTACACGTGTGGGAAGGTCGCCCTGGACATCGAGACCGGCGAGTACCAGTGGCACCACCAGGACTCGCCCCACGACTACTGGGACTACGACTCCCCGTCGCCGCCGATCACCTACATGGGCGAGATCAACGGCGAGGAACGCCGCATGGTCTCGTGGCCGCCGAAGGTGCCATGGGTGTTCACCGTCGACGCCGAGTCCGGCAAGCTGATCCAGCGCTCGGACAACTTCACCGAGCAGCACAACATGTGGGTGCTGCCCCCGCGTGAGCCCGAGGACGGCGAGGCAGTCTGGAACAACCCCTATGCAGGCGGTGGCTCCAGCAGTGGTCAGGTACCGTCCTACCACCCCGAGAGCCAGACGATGGTCGTCACCGCGACCAACGTGCCGTGGCAGATCGGCTGGGAGCCGATCGCCTACGAGCCCGGTGAGAGCTACCTCGGTTACATCTTCGCCTCGATCGGCGCCGATGCGACCGAGCACGACTGGTACAACGGCTTCGAGGGCGTCATCACCGGCCTCGACCCCGTCACCGGCGAGGTGAAGTGGCAGGACTGGCGCAACCACAACTTCCGTGGCGGCGGCGGCTCCGCGACGACCTCGACGGGTATCACCTTCGTCGGTGCCGGCGACGGCAGCGGCGGCGAGTTCATCGCCTACGACACCGAGACCGGCGAGAAGGTCTGGACCGACGACGTGGGCGGCGGCTCCGGTGGCGGTCCCGCCATCTGGCGCGACCCCGCCGAGGGGAAGGTGTACGTCGCCGTCTCCATTCAGGAATCGGGTGTCACGAACGTCTACTCCGCGGAATACTCCGCCTAAGACAATGGCAGAAACACAAGCAGAATCCGAGGGCTCGCCGAAGCTGCTTCGGCGAACCGTCATCAAACTCACCGCAGCCGGTGTTGCGACCGCCGCGACTGGCGCGAGCGCGACCGGCTCGGTGGCGGCACAGGAATCCGGGGAGGCAGAGATCGTCATCCCGGCACAGGAAACCTACGGGTTCGAGATCAACATCGAGACGGCGACGATGCCCGACGGTGGGTTCATCTCCCTGATCGACCCCGTCAACCCCCACGAGCGCGTGTGGCCCGAGGTCGGCGAGACGATGCCCTCCGAGCAGGCGGCCATCGACAACATGACCCTCGGGACGACGGAGTTCCTCGAACCGGGGACCCACGAGAACGTCACGATCACGCTGGACGAGCCCCTCGACTTCGACCACCACACGGCCGAAGAGATGGAAGGGAAGCTCTACCAGGTCTGGATGCACCGGGACACCGACGGGAACGGTGAGTTCACGAACCTCTCCCCCGGTGAAGCCGACAACCGGTACGGCTACCAGAACGAGAACCAGCACCCGACCGAGGCCGACGAGGTCGTGATGGGTGAGGCCTACCTGCAGCAGGCCGACTTCAACCCCGGGACCGTCGAGGCCCAGATCACGCAGAACGAGGAGCAGATCTCGTCGCTCCAGTCCGAGATCGAGGAGCTTCGCGGGTCCTCCGAGGACCAGAGCGAGCGTATCTCCGAGCTCGAAGGACAGGTCGAGACGCTCCGCAGCGAGGTCGACGACCTCAACTCCGCGGCCAACGCCACGGAGGAGCCCGAGCCCACCGAGACCAGCGGTCCCGGCTTCGGCATCATGACGACCATCGCCGGCGCAGCGGTCGGTGCGGCGGCAGCGGCAAAACGGTTCGGCGGCAGCAGCGACGACGAGGAGTAACGCCCGTTACTGGGCGTCCGCTTCGCCCTCGTCTTCGGCTTCGGCTTCCTCTTTTTCGGATTCGGTCTCGACGTAGTACTCGAGCTCGTAGCTCTTTGCATCCATGTCGTAGTGGATCGTCGCGACGTGGGTCCCCTCCTCGTGGTCCTCGGGGGTTATCTCCTCCCTGACGTCCTCCCACGCGGGGATGAACATCTTGTCGTCCTGTCCGGCGTCGATGGCCGTGTCTATCTCGGGCATCTCCGTCTCCGGGCCACGGGCGAGTCGGTCCGACTTGACGATGACCGTCTCGTACCCGGTTCGTTTCCTGAACATACCTCACCCCTGGAGCCCCGAACAAGAATCACTTTCGTCCGGAACCCCCGTGTACGTAGTCTCCTCGTAACCGGTTACGGCTACTTCAACCCTCGTAGACCCGTATTCAACGCTGATGCTTAAGAATTGATAAATCCACGGTTGAGGGCCTCTCTAACCCGATAGTGGTGAGTTTTTATGTATGGAGTAGCTACCGTAGAGCGTTACATGAGCGAAGTCCCTGAGAGTTCCCGTCGTCGGTTCGTGCAGTATCTCGGTGTCGCTGGCGCTGGCCTCGGCATGTCCGGTGCCATGGGCTCGGCTGCTGCCCAGGAGACGGTCCAGACGTTCAAGCTGAGCGGCGTCCGAAGCGGCTGGGAAGGTCTCGAACCGGAGAGCATCGCCGGAACCCAGAACCCGACCCTCGAGATGTCCGAGGTCGGCGGTCAGTACAAGATCGAGTGGGAGAACGGTGACGGCCTCACTCACAACCTCGTTATCATCAACGGTGACGGCGACGTCCTCCACCGGTCTGACACCGTCTCCACGGAAGGCGACTCGACGAGCATCGAGTTCACCGCCACCGAGGAGATGGCCGAGTACTACTGTGAGCCCCACCCGTCGGCCATGCGTGGCCAGATCGTCGTGGGCGACCAGAGCGGCGGCGGCGGCGACTACAACACCGACTACCCTGACATCAAGTCGGACTACGACTTCGGCTTCGTGACTCACGCCGACGGCTTCGTCGGCATCACCCCCTCGGACATCGAGGGCCAGGTGAACCCCGAGATCACGATGACCGCGAACCAGGAGTACGACGCGGCCCTGGTCTACGGTGCGGAGCGTGACGACCTCAACCTCGCCTTCGTCGACGACAACGACGAGGCGGTCGCCGCCACGGGCTACGTCAACGATCACGGCACCGAGTCCGACGTGACGTTCACGGCGACGTCCGAGATCTCCGCGTACATCGCCGAGGACGCCTCGGACACCTACCGCGGCCCCGTCACCGTCGAGGAGGCCGAGGGTCCGAGCCGCGAGGAACAGATCGCCTCGCTTGAGGAGGAAGCCGACTTCGTCCTCGACGGCATCACCGAGGGCTGGGGCGGCCTCGCTCCGTCCTCCATCGAGGGGACGACGAACCCGACGCTCGAAGTGGAGGCGGGGCAGGAGTACACCATCGGCTGGATCAACGCCGACGGCGTCCCGCACAACATCGCGATCTGGAACGACTCCGACGAGTCCCTCCAGTCCACGGAGAACGTCACCACTCAGAACCAGACCCAGACGATGACGTTCACGGCGTCGGCCGAGACGACTCAGTACGTCTGTGAGGTCCACCCGACCACGATGATCGGCGAGATCAACGTGACGGGTCTCTCGACGGAGACCGCCGAGCCGACGGAGGAGCCCACCGAGGAGCCGACCGACGAGCCCGACGACTCTACCGAGGAGCCGACCGAGACCAGCGGCCCCGGCTTCGGTGGCCTCTCGGCCATCGCCGGCCTCGGAGCCGCCGGTGCGGCCGCTGCCCGACGCATGAGTGGCAGCGACGACGAGGAGTAAGCAGCGACTGCGGTTCTCGACTTTTTCCGTTCTTTCGACCGCGACGAGCGGTGGTCTCGATATCGTGAGATACGGTTTACGTGCCCGCGCTCAGTCGAACCGGTAGACGTGTTCGAGGTAGGTTTCCCGTACCTGGTCCCCCCAGTTGTGGGTGTAGGTGTCGATCACGTCGCTGGCTACGTCTCCCCGGAGGTACTTCACCACCCCTCGGTCGCCGGTACGGTCGCGGAGGTGGGTAGTGAAGAAGTGCCGGAAGTAGTGGGGGGTGACGTTCTCGCCGGCTCCCGCGCCCGTCTCGTACCAGCCCATCTCCTCGGCGTAGGTACGGACGTAGTGGCGAACCGAGCGGGCACTCAGTCGTTGGCCCCACTCGTCGGCCGTCGAGACGAACAGCGGGTCGGCGGCCGACGGCGTGTCCGGCCGGATGGCCAGCCAGCGGCGCAGCCCCTCCCTGAGTTCGTCGTCGACGGGGATCACCGTCGAGCGCTTTCGCTTGTTCGACTCCGTCCGCCGTTCCCCGTTGTATACGGCCCCACGGGTGGGGGCCGCGTCGACGTAGACGGCGTCGCCCCGGCCCGATAGCTGCGGGCGACCACCCAGTTCGACGCCGTCGAGGCCGGGGTCCGAGAGGCGAAGGTCCCGGCAGTCGAGGTTACAGAGCTCCCCGACACGCATCCCCGTCTTCAGCAGCGTCAACACGACGGCGTGGTGCAGTGGCTGGCGGATCCGCGAGAGGAACGCCCCCATCGTCGCCACGTCGACGTCCCGGCGCTCGGGGTCCTTCTCGATGGACTCGTCCATCTCCTCCATCACCAGCGCCATCGGGTTGGCGTCGAACGCGCCGACGCGGTTCATGTAGTCGTAGAAGCGGTTCACCGTCGTCGCGTAGGTCGCTACGGTACTCGGGGAGAGTTCCCCGCGAAGCGAGTGGACCCACGCCAGACAGTCACGGTGGCCGGCGTCGCCGGGGGTCGTCGACCGATCCCCGAGGAACGACTCGAAGCGTCGCAGCACGCGCTCGTAGGCCACCTGGGTGCGTTCGGCGCGGCCGTGCATCTCCATGTCGTCCAAGTAGTAGTCGACAGGCGCGTCTACCTCCGCCGCGGGCCGCCTACTCGCCATCGTCCAAGACGTACCCACCTTTCGGCCCGCTGTACCGAACGCCGTCGGCCGACTGCAGCGCCGCCTCCAAGCGCTCCTCGAAGTCCCCGAGTAGCGAGTCGACCAGTTCGTCCCAGCCGACCGCCTCCTCCTCGTGGAGGGCCTCGCGGAGGCGGTCTTCCAGGGCCTCCCCCCTGGGGTTCGAGCCCTTGGAAGCGGGTTCCTCGGGTCTACTGCCCGAAGTCGGTGTATCGGCAGGCTCGAAGCCTCTCCGGCCCGCCTGCACCATCGTCCGCACGAACTCGCTCTGGCTCATGTCGAGGCCCTCCGCGGCCTCGCGCCACGCGGCTCGTTGGTGAGCGGGCACTCGCGTCTTCACTTGGACGGTCTCCGTCCCGTCGGCGTCGCCGGGCATAGTCGTCGGTCCGGCGCTGCCCTCATCAAGGTACCGAAAACGAGGATTAGTGCCCTAATCCCTTGAGCCGGTCCCGAATACCCGGCCGGAGTGCGGACCGCACACGTCGATTACCGTATATTGGTCCCGTATTCGTCGATACTGTCTTCCGGAATGTGTGATCCCGGCTACGTCGATTACTGCGTGAGATCGAACGGTGGTTCGGTTCCTTCTGGCAACGGCGTCTCGTAGCCGTCGACGTGCTGCTCGAACTCCTCGCGGGCGGCAGCGAGTCGCGCCTCGTCGGTGAGCAGGTCGAGAGCCGATCCGGCGAGCAGTTTCGCGACGTAGGGGAGCGCGGTCCGGCCGAAGTCCCCGTTGGCGACGACGGCCTGCCACGAGTGGGCCGGAGTGCCGAGTGCCCAGGTCGTCGCCCGGAACTGTGCGGTGGGGGTGATCTGGCTCACGTCGCCGACGTCGGTCGAGCCACCGCCGGGGTCGCCCTCGTCGAAGGCGTCCATCGGGGTGCTGTAGAGCGTGGCCCCGTCGGCGGCCTCGGCGTGTGGGGGTTCGAACTCGGCGAGTCGATCAGCGAGCGCCCCTTCGGGGAACGTCTCCTGCAACTCGCCGGCCAGTTCGTGCTCGGCCTCGTCGAACTCGACCTCCCCGAGTTCGGCCATGTTCTCCCGGAACGTGTCACAGATGGCGCCGTTCGAGACGAGTCGGTGACAGCCCGTGTAGTAGCGCTCGCTCACCTCGGTTCGGCTCATGGCGGCCGCGCCGTCGGCGATCTCCCGGAGCCACTCAGTCACGCGCTCGACGCCCTCGCGAGTGGGGGCGCGGACGAAGTACCACACCGACGCCTCCGCCGGCACGACGTTCGGTGCGTCCCCGCCGTTCTCGACGTTGTAGTGGATGCGCACCGATTCGGGGACGTGTTCACGCATGTACTCGACGCCGGTGTTGAGCAGTTGGACGCCGTCGAGGGCCGAACGTCCGGATTCGGGCGACGCCGCGGCGTGGGCGCTCTCCCCCTCGAAGTGGAACGCAAGCGAGTCGAGTGCGAGCGAGCCGCCACGCTGGGGAGCGGTGTGGTCGCTCGGGTGCCACGTGATGGCGGCGTCGAGGTCGTCGAACACGCCAGCGCGGGCCATGAACGTCTTCCCGACCAGCGTCTCCTCGGCGGGACAGCCGTAGAAGCGGATCTCGCCACCGGCGTCGTCCCGGTCGAGCGCCCGGGAAACCGCGATGGCGGCGCCCACGCCCGCGGTCCCGAAAAGGTTGTGGCCACAGCCGTGGCCTGGCGCACCGGCCTCGATCGGGTCGCGTTCGGAGCCAACCGACTGGGAAAGGCCCGGAAGCGCGTCGTACTCCCCGAGGATGCCGATCGTCGGCCCCTCGCCCGCCTCGTAGCTGGCGACGAACGCGGTCGGCATCCCGCCCACGCCCGCCTCGATGTCGAAGCCTGCCTCCTCCAGCGTCTCCCGGAGCAGTTTGCTCGAGTGCTCTTCGTGGAGGCCCAACTCCGGTTCTTCCCAGAGCGCCACCGCCAGTTCGTCCATGCGTGCTGCCTGCTCGTCGACGTCTTCGAACAGTCGATCTTTCACGGCGAGAGCCGGGTGCCGGGAGGGCTTAACTCCTCGCCCAGGGGAAACTGTGAGGCGTCGACGCCGCGCCGTCGACACGTACACCGTATGTGGCGATACGTACTGCGGACCGGGTCAATCGTCGATGCGCGTCGAAAAAGGAAAACGGGCCGGCCGATCAGGCCTGTTTCTCTGCGGTCGCGGGTTCGCTGCTCCCGTTGCCGAAGAGACTCGTCAGCACGCCGACCGGGTCCGGACGGCCGGTCAGCGTCTGGATCACGTACAGCGCGACGATGACTGCCAGCGCCCCGACCTGCACGAACCGCTGGGGGTGGACCATCGTCACGACGCCGAGCACCGAGAACACCACGCGGGCGGCCCCGGTGACGAGGCGGTCGAAGGTGAACACGTAGTTGATCCCGTGGATCATCGCCACGGCGCCGATGAGCGCCAGCGTGCCCGAGACGAACGTCTGTGTCCCGAACGTCGCCGAGACGATCTCGGGGTGGTAGACGAACACGAACGGGAGGACGAACAGCGGCGCGGAGATCTTGATCCCTTCGAGACAGGTCTCCCAGAAGTCCCCGCCGGCGATCCCACAGGCCACCGCCACACACGTCGCGATCGGGGGGGTGAGACCCGCCAAGATCGCGGCGTAGAACACGAAGAAGTGGCTGGCGAACTGCGGGAGGAAGAACTGGTTGGTCAGCGTCGGCGCGATCAGCAGCGCGACGATGGTGTAAGACGCCGTCGTCGGCATCCCCAGTCCGAGGATGATGCAGATGATCATCGCCAGCACCGCCGCGAGCCAGAGCATCCCGCCGGAGAGTTCGAGTAGCGTCAGCGAGATGGCCGTCGGCACGCCCGTCGCCGTCAGGATGTCGACGACGCCGTTGATCGCCGCGAGGATGATCGTCACGGGCGCGAGCACGACCACACCCTCACGGGCGCCGTCGAGGGTCTCCCAGAGGGTCCGCTTGAGCGCTTCGACGGGCTCCTCGTCAGTCAGGCCGAGCAGCGCGCCGATCAGCGGCATCGAGATGCCGGTAAAGAGCATCGCTCCAGCAGTCCACAGCGCGGCCGTCATGACTGTCACCTGCTCGATCCCGAGGCGGTAGATCAGCACGCCGAGCGGGAAGCCGTACTTGATGAGTTCGGTGATGAACTCCGCACGGGGCATCGACCCCGTGAGGAGCTTCTCCGCGTTGGTGTCTTCGAGCTGCGGAACCGAGACGTAGTGAACCGCCACGAAGATCGTCACACACAGGATCGCCGCCGGGATCAGCCCGGCGATGATCACGTCGGTGTAGGTGATCCCGTTGATGAGCGAGGCCATGATGAACGCGGCCGCGCCCATGACCGGCGGGAGCACCTGCCCGGAGGTGGAGGCGACGGCCTCGATGGCGCCGGCCGTCTCGGGGCGCATCCCGTTGCGCTTCATCAGCGGGATGGTGAAACTCCCGGTCATGCCGGCGTTGGCGGTCTGGCTGCCGTTGACCGAGCCGATGACCGCGCTCGCAAGCACCGCCGTCTGGGCGATGCCCGAGTCGATGTACTTCGCCGACCGGAACGCCAGCCGCATGATGAGGTCGAAGGCACCGTACCCTCGGAGGAACCCCGCATACAGCATGAACAGCGCGATCCAGGCAGCGACGAGCTTCGTCAGGAAGCCGAAGAAGCCGTCGAGCCCGATCACGACCGTCCGCAGGATGCGCTCGTAGCCGAGCCCACCGTGTTCGAGCGGCCCCGGCGCGTACATGCCGAAGAAGCCGTAGGCGAACCCGAGCAGGACGACCGCGAGGAACGTGGAGCCGAAAGAGCGCCACGTCAGGTAGATCATGACGACCGTGAACACCGCCGCCATGACGTACTCGTACCCCTCTGCGCGGCCGACGCCCGTGATCAACTGGTTGAAGTTGACCGCGAGGTAACCGGTCGTGATCAGCGAGTCGACCGCCGCGAACGTCAGTATCCCGGCATCGAGTCGGTTGCCCGGCCCGTACGCGGTCTTCAGGTCATCGAAGAGGTTCCCGCGGCCCCCGCCGGCCATCTCCATCAGTTCGGTGAAGATGTAGAGCGAGAGGATACCGCCGAGGAACACGATGGCGTACTGGCCACGGGGGATCTGTTGGGTCTGTGCGTAGAAGATGACCCATCCCCAGAAGATCAGCGAGAGGAGGATGAGCACGTTCCGCATCGAGACCAGTTCCGCGTCCCCTGGCTGTTCACGGTCGATGCTCGGTCCGCCCTCGCCGCCGGGGACGCCGTCCCCGTCAGCCGTCGCTTCACTCACGGCGGATCACCGCTGAGGTCGGACGTACCGCTGGTCGGTTGTGTTGATAAATCATGAAGTTAGGTGTGGGTGGAACTACTCGTTAGTGGAGCCTTCGGTCCACGAGTCGTTCCAGACGTCGTTGTCCTTGAAGAACTGGGCGACGCCGGGGTGGACCTCGAGGTCCTCGATCACCGCTTCGGTCATCGTCTCGGGGTCGGAGTGGTCGAGCGCCGTCGGGTCGGACTCGCGGATCGTCTCCCAGTGCTCGCTGGAGAGGCGGGCGATCTCTTCGGTCGCGCCCGCGGGGACGTCCGGCCCGAACGCCCACTGGCCGGCCAGCGTCCACGCGGTCACGGTGTCGGTCAGTTTGGTCACGTCCTGCTCCCAGCCGTAGGGCTCGAACTCCTGCAGGAGCGCCCCGGGGACCTCCTCGATCGCCGCGCGGAACTCGTCGTCGACGGGGACGGCGTAGAGGTCGCCTCCGCTCCGCACGTCGACTTCCTGTACCCAGCTGGAGAGGTTGATCCCGTTCGCGCCGTAGATACAGAGCGCGTCGGCACGGCCCTCCTCGACGGCGCCAGCGATGTCGGAGGTGTCGAGGTTGAGGATCTCGTTGCCCTCCCACGCGCCGGCGGTCTTGATCACTTCCTCGGTCAGCAGGCGGGTCCCGAAGCCGGGCTGGATCGGGTAGATGTTGTAGCCACCTTCGCGGATGTCGGCGGTGGACTCGATGCCCGAGCCCTCCATCGCGACCCAGTAGATCTGGAGGTTCGTGAAGACGAACCCCTGCATCGGGAGGCTGTCGACCGGCTCGTCGGCGAACGGGCCGGACTCGCTCATGGCCTTCGAGAGGGAGTTGTTGTCGACGCCGATCGAGGAGATGTTCCCCGAGTCGAACTCGTAGAGGTTGGCCGTCCAGCCGTCGGTCACCTGGACCGAGATGTCGAGGATGTCGCTCTCTCGGCTGGCTGCCTGTGCCAGTGCTTGACCGGCCTGCTGGGTCGAACTCCCCGAGGAGGTCCCCCCGATGACGACGCTGTAACTCTCGCCGTCGCCGTCACCGTCGCCGCCGCCCATACAGCCGGCGGTCGTGATGACGCCCATCGTCGCCGCTCCTTTCAGCAGGTCCCGTCGGTCAAGACTGTCTTTGTCTACCATGAATATACAGGTATATTGCGGCCTTGATAAACATACCGTAACCGGCCAACCGAGGACCGATTGTGGAGCGCGCCGGTCAGTCCCGCCAGTCGAAGGCCGTTTCCGGATCGAACGGGACGTGCCCCGGCGCCGCTGTCGCACGGTCGTGGTACGCACGGAGTTCGTCGCGGAAGGACGGGTCGGCCACCTCGATCAGCGCGGTCATCCGCTCGTCGGGGCTCAGCCCCCGGAGGTCGGCGACGCCGTGTTCGGTGACGATCACGGAGTGGTCGTGTTCGGTGTGGTCGACGTGGGGCACCTGCGGGACGATCCGGGACACGTCGCCGCCGGCGGCCGTCGACGGCAGCGCGATGACGCCGAGTCGGCAGTTGCGGTTGAAGTCGCCGCCGCCGCCGATGCCGCTGACCACGTCGGTGCCGCCGATGTGGGTCGCGTTGGCGTTGCCGTAGAGGTCGACGTCGACGGCACTGTTGACGCCGACGACGCCGAAGCGCTCGATAAGCGCGGGGTTGTTCGACACGTCCGCCGAGCGCAACACCACGTCGTCGGCGTAGCGGTCGATGCCGTCGAACAGGCGCTCTTGGCCCGCCTCCGAGAGTGCGAGGGAGGTCGCGCTCGCGCCGGCGAGCAGGTCCTCGTCGAGCGCGTCGAGGAGGCCGTCTTGAAACACTTCACCGAAGTAGACGACCTCGCGGTCGCCGAAGTCGATGCCCGACAGTTCGCCCATCAGCGCGTTGCCCAGGCTGCCGACGCCGAACTGGAGGTAGACCGACTCGGCGAGCACGGGGTTGCGCTCGATTTCGGCTTCGAGGAAGTCGCCGAGGTTGTCAGCGATGGCGAGGTCCGCGTCGGTCGGGTCCCGGAACTCGTAGGGGTCGTCGGCCTGCTCGGTCTCGACGACGGCGACGAGTTTCTCGGGGTCGAACGGGACCCGAGCGTCGGCGACGCGCTCGGTCGCTCCCGTGACCGGGATCGGATCGCGGTTCGGCGGGAGGTCCCGCTGGAAGACGTCGTGGACGCGCTCCAACTCCTCGGGTTGGGCCTCGTTGACCTCGACGATCAGCCGGTCGGCCGCGGCGACGAAGGAGGGCGTGTGGCCGATGGAGGTCGAGGGGACCAGCCAGTCCTCGCCGACGCTCACCGCCTCGATCACTGCCACGTCGGGGTCGCCGAACTCCCCCAGCCGGACCTCGTCGCCGACCCGGGAGATGTGGCGGTCGTGGAACGCCACCTCGCGGCTGTTGATCGCCTCGCGGGAGGCCGCTTGGGTCTGGAACGGGTAGCGCCGGGCGAGTTTGTCGGCCTCGATCAGTACGTCGTCGACCTCCTGGCCGACGCCGCCCCCGGAGACGACCGTCAGGGCGGCGTCCTCGTCGCGGGCGGCGAAGGCCGGCAGCGTCGCTTTGGGGTAGCCGACGCCGCCGAAGCCGCTGACGAGCACGGTGTCCTCGGTACCGATGGCCTCGGCGGCGGCTTCGGCGTCGACGGTCGGGAGGCCGTCGGCGATCCGGTCGGTCATTCTCCACCCTGCGTGCCGACCCCTTCGGGCCAGCCCGGGGGCTGTTCGGCCGACGGCTCGGCGTGGGAGCGCTTGAGCACCATCGGCGTGCGCTCCATCGAGAGCACCTTCGTCCCCTCCTGATTGAACGCACGGAGCTCGGTGGTGACGATGCCGACGTGGTCCCGGGAGTCGCTCTCGCGTTTAGCGATGACCTCGCTCTCGGCGAAGATGGTGTCGCCGTGGAACACGGGCGCGTGGTGGCGGATCCGGTCGTAGCCGAGGTTCGCGGTGGCGTTGACCGACACGTCGATGACGCTCATCCCCACCGCGAGCGCGATGACGAACGTGCCGTCGACGAGGCGCTCGCCGAACTCCGTCTGGGCGGCGTAGGCCTCGTTGAAGTGCATGGGGTTGAGGTTCATGGTGACGTTCGTCATCCAGACGTTGTCCGTCTCGGTGACGGTCCGGCCGAAGGGGTGTTTGTACACGTCACCGACCTCGAAGTCCTCGAAGTAGCGGCCGTGCCAGCCGGCGACGACGTTGGTCTCGCCGTCGGTCGCTGTGTGGTCGGTCGGTGCGTCGTCGGCGTCGGAGTTGTCGGACATTCTCAGTATGAGCGGGGGAGCGAGAGCGCGTTCTCGCCGAGGTAGTTGAGTGCCAGTTCCTGCGTGATCGGCACGAGCCGGGTCAGGCGGGCCTCGCGGAGGTAGCGTTCCACGTCGTACTCGCGGTCGATCCCGCGGCCGCCGTGGGCCTGTACGGCCGCGTCGGCGCCATCGAAGGCGGCCTCGGCGGCGAGGTACTTCGCCGCGTTGGCCCACGCGCCGACGGCCTTTCGCTCGCGCTCGTCGGCGTGGGCGGCGGCGTCGAACGTCAGCCGCTTGGCAGCTTGCAGCCGCGCCATCGCCGCCGCCAGCGGGTGTTGGACCCCCTGGTTGGCGCCGATGGGACCGCCGAACACCTCGCGTTCGCTCGCGTAGGCCGAACCCTTCTCGACGGCCAGTTCCCCGAGTGCGACGGCTTCGGCGGCGATGACGAGGCGCTCCTCGTTCAGGCCGTCGAGCACGTGGTAGAAGCCGCGGTCCTCCTCGCCGATCAGTCGCTCGGCGGGCACGCGCAGGCCGTCGTAGGTCACGCGGAACGAGGAGACCATGCCGCTCGCGGTCTTGTCGATCTCCTCCAACTCGATCTGGCCGGCGTCGCGGGCTCGCTCGATGTCGACGAGGAACAGCGAGACGCCCTCCGTGCGCTTCTCGACGTCCTCCTTGGGCGTCGTGCGCGCCGCGAGCACGAGGTAGTCGCTCACGTCGATCCGGGATGTCCAGAGCTTCTCGCCGTCGATGACGTACTCATCGCCCTCGCGGACTGCTCGGGTAGTCATCGCCGTTGAGTCCGAGCCGGCCTCGGGCTCGGTCAGGCTGAAACACTGGATCCAGGCGTCGCCGTCGGCGACACGCGGCAGGAGCTCATCCTTGAGTTCGTCGCTGCCGTAGTTCAGGATCGGCGCGGAGTTGTAGATGGCCGCATGGACCGTCTGGGCCCCGCTGAACCCCGCACCGCGGCGGGCTATCTCGTACATCATCGCGACTGCCTCGGGAGTCCCGAGCCCCTTCCCCCCGTACTCTTCGGGGAGGAGGACGCCGAGCCAGCCCTCGTCGGCGAGCGCCTCCACGAACTCGTGGGGGTAGTCGCCCGCCTTGTCGTGTTCGCGCCAGTAGCTGTCGTCGAACCGGTCACAGATATCGCCGACGGCGTCCCGGACCGCCTGCTGCTTGGCGGTGAGGCCGAGGCCGTCGTCGAAGTACTCCACCATCGTCCGTGATGTGGGATGCCCCCCCACAATAAGGATACCTTTGACGGCTACCCGGGCCGGGAATCGGGCGCCCCTCCCCGGGTTTCAGGCCGAGAGCTCCCGAAGCGCGTCGTAGAGCGTGCCGTCGCCCCGGCAGGCGGCGAGCGCGGCCTCGATGGCGTCGTCGTCGCTCCCGGCGGTGACCGCGAGGTCGCGGAACTTCCGGTCCACGGCGTCACGTCCGAGGGGGGATTCGGGCTCGCCGCGGGCGTACTCGACGAAGCGCTCGTAGTCGCCGTCGGGCGTCTCGACGGTCACGTCGGCGGCCCAGATTTCGGGGAAGCGCTCCCGGGTCCGGTCGCTCGCCTCGACGGTCGTGGCGTCCATCAGCCGACGGAGACCGGCGTCGTCGAGGTGGTCCTGTGCGTCGAGGAACGCCGGGAGGCCGGCGTCGCCCTCCGTCAGCGCCAGCGCCCCGACGAACGGCATGCTGAACTGGCAGTCGACGAAGTTGTCCGGGCGACGCTTGGCGTCGATGGGGTCGCCGGTGAGTCGAACCCCCGACTCGGGGAGTTCGACGTGGATCGACTCCACGTCGTCGGCGTCGATCCCCTCAGCGACCTCGAGCAGCGCGTCGATCGCTGCGTGAGTGTACCGACAGCAGGGGTAGGGCTTGAGCGCGGTCTCTTCGAGCGCCCGGCCCGGCGTCAGATCGTCGAGCAGGCTCGGGTCCGGGTCGTCGGAGTAGCCGTTGAGGAAGCCGTCCTCGCCCGCCAGCGGTTCGGCGGCGCCGACGAAGCCGTTGGCGGCGAGTTCGCTCGCCAGCACCGCTCGCGAGGCCGCGAGGCCGGGGTGGAGCCGCTTGTTCCACGCGCCGTTCTCGAGGAACTGGAGCGAGCCGGCGGCTTGACTGCCGTTGACGCCGAACGCCGAGGCGAGTTCCTCGCGGTCGAGCCCCCGTAGCCGCCCCGCGGCGGCGGTCGCCCCGAACGTCCCGCAGGTCGCCGTGATGTGGAAGCCGCGGGCGTAGTGAGCCTCGGGCGTCACCGCGCGGCCGACCGCACAGGCCACGTCGTACCCCACCGCGATGGCCGTCCGCAGTTCGTCCACGGGCGCCTCGACGGTCTCGGCGACGGCCAGCGCGGCAGCGATCACGGGCGCGCCGGGGTGGAGCGACGATGCCCGGTGGGTGTCGTCGAAGTCGAGGCTGTGAGCGAACGTACCGTTGAGCAGCGCCGCGCGGTCGGGGGCGACCTGCTCGCCCGTCGGGAGGACGGTCGCGCCCCGGCCGTCGGCGGCCACCGGCGTCGTCAGGGCGTCGACGGCGTCGACGACGCTCGGGGAGGATTCGGCGACGGCCTCGCCGGCGAGAACTAATCCAACCCAATCGACGAGGTGGTCGTCGACGGCGCCCCAGGCCGCGTCGGGGAGATCAGCGCGCCCGGTGTCCAGTGCGTGTGCGGCCAGTCGGTCGGCCGCGGTGTCGCCGCTCATGCGACGATGACCGGGCGGTCGGACTGGACGATGATTCCTTGCGTGACGCTGCCGAAGATGGCCTTCCCGACGGGGGTCCGATCCTTCGCGCCGAGGAGGTAGGCGTTGGCGTCGAGTTCCTCGCCGGCGGCGATCACTTCGTCGACCGGGTCGCCGACCGCCGTCTGGAGGTCCTCGAAGATGCCGGCGTCTTCGAGTTCCGAGACCGCGCGGTCGACGGTCTCGGGGATCCCCTGAAGCTCGGCGATGTCGCGGTTCAGGCTGTCGATGACGTACTCGCCGGCCTCGTCGGCGGGCACGTCTACCTCCTCGTGGACGTGAATGACGGTCACCGAGATCTCCTCGCGGCCGGGGAGATCGAACAGCGCGTCCAACTGATCGTCGAGCCGATCGTCGTCGTGGTCCACGGGGAGTAGCACCCGATACATGGCTCCGATTGGGGGCCAGCGTGCCCTTAACCGTTCCCCCGAGCCGTCGTCGGCGAACCCCCGGAAACTAACTCAGGCCGGAGCCAATCGCCCGATATGTCCGAGAACGGAACGTTCGAACCGAACCAACGGTCGATCCGCGTGATCGGCGCGCCGACCGACTACGGGCAGGACCGACGGGGCGTCGACATGGGCCCCTCAGCCATCCGCTACGGCGGGCTGAGCGACAGGCTGGCCGAGGCGGGCGTCGCCACCGAGGACGCCGGCGACCTGCTCGTCCCGCGCGCGGAGGAGCGTGACCCGGACTACAGGACGCCGAGTCAGGGGAAAGCCCGCTTCCTGCGGGAGACCGAGGACGTGTGTACCCGACTCCGCGGGGAGGTCCGGGAGTCCCTCGCGGACGGCCACACGCCGCTCGTTCTCGGCGGGGACCACTCCATCGCCATCGGGACGGTCGCGGGCGCCGCCGCCGACGCCGATATCGGCGCCATCTGGTTCGACGCCCACGCCGACCTGAACACGCCGACGACGACGCCCTCCGGCAACGTCCACGGGATGCCGCTGGCGGCGCTGCTGGGCGTCGACGAGTGGGCGGGCGTTGACTGGGCGAACGCGCCGAGCCTCTCCCGGGAGAACGTTGCCATCGTCGGCCTGCGCTCGGTCGACGACGACGAGCGCGACCTGATCGCCGAGAGCGAGATCAGCGCCTACACGATGTCCGACATCGACCGTCGCGGGCTGGCCGACGTGGTCTCCGATGCCCTCGACGTCGCCACCGACGGCACCGACGGCTACCACGTCAGCCTCGACCTCGACTGGCTGGACCCGACCATCGCGCCCGGCGTCGGGACGCCCGTCCGCGGCGGCGTCACCTACCGTGAGGCCCACCACTCGATGGAGCAGGTCGCCGAGGACGGCGGGATGCGCTCGATGGAACTGGTCGAAGTGAACCCGACGCTCGACCAGCACAACGAAACCGCGGAGCTGGCGGTCGAACTCGCCGCCAGCGCGTTCGGCAAGCGCATCCTCTGAGGGCGACCGGAGTATCCGCGTTCGTGTATCGTTCGGCTCTTTCGGAAGACAACGTTTACACTCCCGTGCTCATACCCACCGAGCATGGAGACCGTTCTGGTGATCGGCGGCGGCGGCCGGGAACACGCGATCGTCCGCGCGCTGGCGGACGACGCCGAGGTGTACGCCCTTTCGAGCAACCGTAACCCCGGGATCGACGCGCTCGCGGCCGGGATGGAGATCGCCGACGGCACCGACACCGACGCGGTCGTCGACTACGCCGAGGAGATCGGCGCCGACGCGGCCGTCGTCGGCCCCGAATCGGCGCTCGCGGCTGGCGTCGCCGACGCCCTCGACGACGCCGGCGTGTTCACGTTCGGCCCGACCGCCGAGGCTGCCCGGATCGAGACGGACAAGGCCTACCAGCGGGAGTTCATGGCCGAGAACGACATCCCCGGAACGCCCGGCTTCGAGACGTTCGACGCCGCCGACGCGGCCGCTGACTACGTCGAGTCGATCGACGACGACGTGGCGGTCAAACCCGCGGGCCTGACCGGCGGGAAGGGTGTCCGGGTCACCGGCGATCAGGTGAGTCACGCGGAAGCCGCGGCGTACGTCCGGGAGAGCGGCCACGACGAGTGGGTGATCGAGGAGCGACTGGTCGGCGAGGAGTTCACGGTACAGGCGTTCGTCGCCGACGGCGTCGTCCGCCCGACCCCGGCCGTGCAGGACCACAAGCGCGCCTACGAGGGCGACGAGGGGCCCAACACCGGCGGGATGGGGAGCTATAGCGACGCCGGACCGACGCTGCCGTTCATGACCGAGGCCGACTACCTCGCCGCCGTCGACGTGCTCGACGCGACCGTCGAGGCGCTCCCTGCCTACACGGGCGTGCTCTACGGCCAGTTCATGCTGACCGCAGAGGGGCCGAAGGTCGTGGAGTTCAACGCCCGTTTCGGCGACCCCGAGGCGATGAACGTCCTCCCGGTGATGGAGACGCCGCTGCTCGACGTGGTGACGGCGGCCCGGGACGGCGACACGCTCCCCGAACCGACGTTCGAGAACCGCGCGACGGTGTGTAAGTACGCGGTGCCCGCTGGCTACCCGACCGACCCCGAGTCCGGCGCCGAGATCGAGGTCGACGAGTCGACGGTGGCGGCCGCCGCCGAGGCGGGCGGGGGCGACGCCCTGCTGTTCTACGCCTCCGTCGACGCCCGCGAGGACGGCCTGTTCACGACGACATCGCGCTCGTTCGCCGTCGTGGGCGTCGCCGCGGACATTCCGACCGCGGAGGCAATCGCGGCCGACGCGCTCGACGCTGCCGGGGACGGTCTCCGGGTGCGCGAGGACGTGGGGACCGAGGAACTGGTGCAGTCACGGGTCGCGCATATGGCGTCGCTCCGGGACTGAGTCGGCCGAAAAACGGACGAGTGGACGCTACTGGAACTGCTGAACGACTTCGAGGTCGCGGTCGGTCCGCATGAACTGTGCGAGGCGGCGGGTCGCGTGACAGTCCGGACAACTGAGGTTCTCGTCGGTCGCGGGAAGGTCGGTCGGGTTCGATTCCCACTCCTTGGCACACTCCGGGCACAGTAGACGGACGAACGCTTCGACCATGCCACTGTGTGGGACCCGATAGCGGATAAACTTTATCGCGGGTTCGGCGGCGACGCCTCAGGCCGGGTGGGTCAGGTTCGCCATCAACTGACGGACGTTGGGCCCCTCCTCGTCCTCGCGTTCCTGCGGGAAGATGCCCATCGGGACCACCGCGTCACCCTCGTGGTTGAAGTTCGCCAGCAGGACGAACACCGGGACCTCGTTGCCCTCGACGCTCACGATGGCCGAGAACTTCGTCACCGTCCGGGCGGACCCGAGGCTCTCCACTTCCTCCTCGGACTCCCGTTCGACGTTGCTCATGCTGTCGAAGCGCTGCTGGAACCGTTCGATCAGCTCCCGGTTGCTGATGTTCGAGATGGGGTTGAGCGACTGTCCGGCTACCTCCACCTGCGGGGAGGTGAACGCGGCGAACACGCCGATGTCGGAGCTCCCCCCGAAGAAGGAGAGCTCCATCTCCTTGCGGTACTCCGTCACCGTGTTGGTGATGTTGACCTCCTGGCCCGCGACGGTTCGGGTCATCGTCGGCTCCCGCTGGCCAGTCTGTTCGTAGCCCGTGTCACCCGGGTCGGTCTCGGCGAACTCGGCGCTGAAACTGGTGGTACCGCTACAGCCGGCCAGCCCCGCGACCCCCGCGACCGTCAACGCGCCTACCGCTCGGCGTGTTAGCTTCATGGGCTGAGTTCTCCGGAGACGGGCATAAACTTCGTGGCCGTTCGCGTGCCTCGAACGACAGGTCCGCCGGGGGCGTCGATAGCGCCGAACCGGGACTCCCGTGTCGTCGCACCTCAGCTTCCGGGGAGGATGTCCCCGAGCGCGCCGCCGATCGCCATCCCGACGAAACAGACCCCCGTCTGGCAGGCTGCGACCCACGGCTCGCCCCAGTCGACGCGCCCCCAGGCAGTCATCATCGCCACCGCGGTGGCCGCCGCGATGGCGAGAAGACCGGTCGGCCGGCGGGGGATCACGCCGAACAGCGGGTCGACGATCCGAACGTCCTGAATCTCGGCCACGTAGAGGAGGCCGACGACGATGGCGACGCCGAAGAGGAGCGTCCCGAGGAAGTAGGCGGGGTGGGTGGCGAGGTACGCGCCGACCTCCAGCGTGCCGCCTTCGATCACCATCGGGATGCCGAACACGACGCTGCCGACCAACGCCTCGGCGGCGTCGTGACGGTCGAACCCCTTGATCACCCGCCCGAAGACCGGCGGCGTCTCCTCGATGCGTCTGGCCATGCGGATGCTCTCGCGCACGCGGGACTGGGTCTCGTAGTCCTCGTCGGCGACCGCGAGTTCGAGCGCTTCGAGCTCGTCCAGCAGTTCGTCGACCTCCGAATCCTCGCCGTTCGAGTCCTCCGACTCGTCTACGGACACTGCTTACCTCCCTCGACGCCGACGGTGGTTCGGCCCGGGGTGCCCCTCGGCTCCGGCGGCGATGCGACGGTACATGGACCAGTGGGGGGCGGGGGACGGGGTAAGCGTTTGGCCCGCGGGCGAACGTTCATCCCGGAGAGCGCGGCCACGTCCGACATGCCTAAACTGGCCGCTCCCCAGCCTCCGGTAGTGAGTTGGCGCGACCTGTTCGGCCACCCCGAGCCCTACCCCGAGCAACGCGACGGGATCGAGGCGGCCGTCGACGCCGCAGAAGACGACGGCTTCCTCGCGCTCGAAGGGGCCTGCGGGACCGGGAAGACGATGCTCGCGCTCTCGGCCGGGTTGGACCGCGTGCGCGACCCCGATTCCGACTTCGAGCGCGTGCTCGTCCTGACCAGCGTCAAACAGCAGCTACGCCAGTTCGAGGGCGACCTCCGGACGATCAACGAGAACCTCCCGGAGGAGTACGACCCCGTCTCGGGGCTCACGCTGGTCGGGAAGGCCGACGTGTGTCCCTACGCCCGGGAGAACCGCGGCGGCGTCGACGACCGGAACGTCTACGACCGCTGTGAGGGGCTGCGCGAGCGCACTCGGAACCTCGCCGGCGACGGCGGGCCGACGACGGCCGAGGCGCTGGCGAGTCAAGCCCGGAGTCAGCAGGTCGGCATCGCCGACTCCGGACGCGACGGCGCGGACTACCTCGAAACGGCGGGGGAACCGACGCCGTACCGCCCCGACACCGAGGCGTACGGCACCGGCAGCGGGAGCACCGAGTACTGTCCGTTCTACGCGCAGTACCTCGCGGACCTCCCCGAGGACGGTGATCCGGCGGAGGCGGTCCCCTTCGACTTCACCGACAAGGGACTGATCGATACGGAGGAACTGGTCGGGCTCGCGGCGGGCCACGGCACCTGCCCGCACTCGATCATGGGCGCCGTACTGGGCCACGTCGAAGTCGTCATCGGCAACTACTACCACGCGTTCGATCCGACGACCTCGGGGCAGTTCACCGGCGCGCTCGTCGACGACTCGACGTTCGTGGTCTGTGACGAGGCCCACATGCTCGAACCGCGCGTGCGGGACCTCGTCAGCGACGGCGTTGGCGACCGGACGCTGCGGGACGCGGTGTCGGAACTGACCCGGATTCTGCAGGCCGTGGAGTTCGACGATGATTCGACGCCGTCCACCGGGAACGATGACGCCGAACTGGTCCGCGGGGAACTGCAGGAGGCCGACGTGAAACTGGACGAACTCCGGAATTTGCGGAATTTCTGCGAAGCGCTGCGGGAGGAACTGGACCGTCGGGTGAAGAGCCACCTCGACGGCGAGCGGCCGGGCTGGCGGGCGGAACTGACCGAACTGGACGACTACGAACTCCCGCTGCGGGACCCAGAGACGCCCCAACCCGACGAGATCACCGAGTGGGCCGAGCGCGAGGGCTTCGGCGAGGGGGTCTGGTCGCGTGCGGAGGTCGTCGGTGCCGTCGTCGCCCGGATCCTGAACGAGGTCGAAGACGAGGACGCCTCGCGCGCGGTGACGCCCGTGGGCCGGGTGTTGAACGCGTGGTACCGCGAGGACCACGAGTCGTTCTTCCGGGAGATCGAGTTGGATCGGACGTGGGACGAGACCGAGCGCCCCGACTCGTGGCGCCGGGCGTACAACGCGCGGCTCTCGCTGCACAACTGCGTGCCGAGCGAGGCCATCGGCGACCGACTCGCGGAGTTCGGCGGCGGCGTCCTGATGTCGGCGACGCTCGAACCGCTCGACGTGTTCCGGGAGGTGACGGGACTGAACCACCTCCAAGAGCAGGGGCGGCCGGTGACGACCCGAAGCTACGGGCTGGGCTTTCCCGCGGAGAACCGCGCCTCCTTCGCCGTCGACGTGCCGAAGTTCACCTACGGCAACCGCGGCGCGCCGGGCGAGGAGAACGACTGCCGCCGGATGCACGTCAACGCCGCCGCGACCATCGCGCGCTCGCCGGGGAACGTCCTCGTCGGCATGCCGAGTTACGGCGAGGCGGAGTGGCTGGCTGGCGAACTGGAAGACAGACTGGAGAAGCCGGTGTTGCTCGACAGTTCCTCCTCCGACGAGGTGACGGAGGAACTCAAAGCGGAGTTCTTCCGCGGGGCGGAGAAGGTGCTGGTGACGAGCATCCGCGGCACGCTCACGGAGGGGGTCGACTACGAGGGCGACCGGCTCTCGGCGGCGGTGGTCTGTGGCGTCCCGATCATCAACACCGCCTCCCCCCGAACTCGGGCGGTTCGGGTGGCCTACGACCGCGAGTTCGGCGATGGGTTCGAGACTGCCCTGACCGTTCCGGCCGTGCGCAAAGCCCGACAGGCCATCGGCCGGGTCATCCGCGGCCCCGAGGAGGTCGGGATCCGTGCGTTCGTCGACGCCCGGTACGCCCGGGAGTCCTGGAACTCGGTCCGGGAGTACCTTCCCGACTACGAGCGCGAGGAGTTCCAGCCCGTCTCGCCGGACATGCTCGGCTTCGGCGTCGAGCGCTTCTGGGAGACCCACCGCTGACGGCGGTCCCCCGGGTAACAGAAGCGTCGTTCTGGGAACGTTTTAGGCCGGGGCGTGTGAGGGGGAACCGATGGCAGACACGGACCCTGACTTCCTCGAACGGCTCGCGAGCCTTCCCAGCTTCCAGCACGCCGTCGCCTCACCCGAGGGCGACCGCGTCGCCCTCTACTACGACGTGACGGGGCGCAACGAACTCCACGTTCTCGACGTTGAGACCGGCGACCGCCGGCAGATCAGCGACGGCGAGGTGCCCCGCAACGCCCGCTGGCACCTGAAGTGGAGCGACGACGGCGACGCTGTCTACTTCCACGACGACGAGGGCGGCAACGAGCAGAACGACATCTACCGCATCGGCGTCCGCGGCACCGAGGAGGGCGAGGTCGAACAGTTGACCGCCCTCGACGGTCAGACTGTCCTCGCCGACGTGGCCGACGACGGCGAGACGCTGCTGCTCGGCTCGAACCGGGACGGCCAGATGAACCTCTTCAGCTTCGATATCCCGAGCGGCGAGGCGACGAAGCTGACCGACTACGAGCGCGCCGCGGGCGGCGGCGGCTTCTCCCCCGGCGTCGACCGCGTGGCCTTCACGACCAACGAGTCCGACGACTACAACAACCAGGACGTGTACGTCGCCGACGTCGACGGCTCGAACCCCCGGAACCTCAACATCGGCGAGGACGGCGCCGAAGCGAGCTTCGCCGACTGGAGCCCCGACGGCGACCGACTGCTGGTCTCGGACAACACCGAGAACTTCTCGCGGGCCGGCGTCTACGACCTCGGGACGGACGAGGTCGAGTGGTTCGGCGACCTGACCGTCGAGGAGAGCCCCGTCGCCTTCACCCCCGACGGCGAGCGCTTCCTCGCGCTGCGGACCCGCGACGCCGCCGTCGTCCCGCTGGTGTACGACATCGAGACGGGCGAAGGTCGCGAACTCGACGTGCCCGAGGGCGTCGCCGCCTTCTCCGGCGCCGGCTCGCCGATGCTCGACGGCGACCGCGTCCTCGTCAGCCACACCACCCCCGACAGCCGACCCGACCTGCTGGCACACGACATGGCGAGCGGCGAGACCGAGACGCTGCTGGCGGCGGAGTACGGCGACCTCGACCCCGAGGGGTTCGTCGACGCCGACTACTTCACTTTCGAGAGCCACGACGGCCTCGAGATCGGCGCGCTGCTGTACGACTCCGGCGAGCGCCCGTCGCCGCTGGTGGTCAACCCCCACGGCGGCCCGCGCGCCGCCGACTACCGGAGCTTCGGCATGTACACCCAGTTCCTACTCTCCCGGGGCTACTCGGTGCTGCAGGTGAACTACCGCGGCTCCACCGGCCGGGGCCGTGAGTTCGTCGAGCGCCTCTACGACGACTGGGGCGGCGGCGAGCAGGAGGACATCGCCGAGGCGGTCCGGCAGGTGACCGCCGAGGACTGGGTCGACGAGGACCGTGTCGTCGTCTTCGGCGGCTCCTACGGCGGCTACTCGGCGTACTGGCAGATGGTCGACCACCCCGAACTCTACGCCGCGGGGATCGCGTGGATCGGCGTCACCGACCTCGAGGACATGCACGCGAACACGATGCCCCACTTCCGGACCGAACTGATGGAGAAGTACCTCGGCACGCCCGAGGAGAACCCCGAACTCTACCGCGAGCGCTCGCCGGTCACCCACGTCGAGAACCTCGCGGCGCCGCTGCTGATGGTCCACGGTGTCAACGACCGCCGCGTGCCCGTCTCGCAAGCCCGTATCTTCCGGGACGCGCTCGACGACGCGGGCTACGAGCAGGGCGAGGACGGCGACTACGAGTACGTCGAACTCGGCGAGGAGGGCCACGCCTCCTCGGACATCGACCAGAAGATCCGGATGCTCCGCACGCTCGATGACTTCCTGCAGCGTCGCCTGCCCGAGGCGACGACGGCGCCCGCGGAGTAGCCCGCCTCAGCGGTTCTCCCCGGCCGGCCGCCCCTCCTCGTCGGGGGGCGGTTCGCGGTCGACGGTGGTCGTTCCCGCCGCCGGCCGCCCCTCGTGGTTGAGCGTCGACGCCGCGGCGATGAGGAAGCCGAGCATCGCCGCGAGCAGCGCGATGGAGCCGATTGCGCCCGTCGCGACCACCGAAATCTCCGGCGGGAGGACCTCGCTCGCGGTGAAGATGAACACCGCCGCCGCGAACCCCGTCACGGCGACGATCCGGACGAAGCGCTCCCACGATATCTCCTCGAAGAGGCTCGGTATCTGCTCGATGGGTAGCTCCGCGACCGTCTCCGCGGACTCGCTCTCGAAGGTGTGTCCGAGCGTGTGGACCGACTGGGCGATCCAGAGACCGGCGGTGAAGTTGACGAACGCGACGAACGACACCACCCCCAACTGTCCGGGGAGCAGGAACGCCGAGACCAGCGCTGCGAGGAACGATGCGAGCATCAGCACGTACACCGCACGCGACCGCGTTCCGTACTCCCGGAGCCGCGCAAGTGGGCGATACATGCTACCACATAGCGTGGCCGGCGGCATGAACTGTTCGAGCGGGAACAGTATCTGGTCACAGAAGCGAACCATCGCGGCCCGCGTATCGGCCACAGTGTGGCCCCGAACCCTCGGCGGCCGTTCGACGGCGGCGCCGCCTATTCGGTCAGCCGACCTGCGTGGGGCCGAACGGAATCAGGTGCTCTCGGAGGCGCTGTCGCCGTCCTGTTCCTCGGGCGGTTCCGTCGTCGGCGTCGAGGCCGCACTCGCCCGGGCCTCGGCGTGGTCGAGCGTCGACGCGGCGCCGATGAGGAAGCCGATGATGGCGGTGACCAGCGCCACCGAGCCGATCGCCCCGATAGCGATCGTCGAGAGACTCGGCGGCAGCACCTCCGCGGCGGTGAACGCGAACGTGGTGGTCGCGAACGCGATGACGACGACGATCCGGAGGAACCGCTCCCACGCGATCTCGTCGAACAGTCCCGGAGGGTCACCGTGCCGGCTCATAGCTCACCCGTGATCCCTTCGTACTCGTCGCCGCGGAACGTGTTCCCCAGCGAGTGGACCGAGTGAGAGATCCAGAGACCGGCGGTGAAGTTCAGGAACGCGACGAACGATACGAGTCGTAACTCCCCGGTGAGGAGGAACGCAGACCCCACCGCCGCGAGGAGCGTGAGCGCCATCAGCGTATGCAGTACCAACGATCGAGTGCCGAACTCACGGAGTTGTTCGAGTGGATTAGCCATCGATATTGGTACGGTTTCTCAGAACATGAAGCTTCGCTCCGTTGACGATACCGGTAAGAGGCCGGCGGGCCTCCCACCGATCATGTGCGGCCGTACCTCCCTCGCCGTCGACGCGGCGACGCTGGCCGACCGGTTCGGTGTCTCCGTGGAGGCGTTCGAGCCGCGGTACAACATCGCCCCCGGCTCGGAACTGCTGGCGATCCGGGACGACCGGCCCGACCGGGCGGCGGAGCTCACCTGGGGCTTCGTCCCGCCGTGGGCCGACGACCCCGACGAGGGGCCCAGACCGATCAACGCCCGCTCGGAGAGCGTGGCCGAGAACCGGCTGTTCGAGGACGCCTTCGGGTCCCGCCGCTGTCTGATCCTCGCGGATGGGTTCTACGAGTGGGCCGGCCCCGAGGGACGCAAGCAGCCTTACCGGATCGAACGTATCGACGGCGAGCCGTACGCGTACGCCGGCCTGTGGTCCCCCTGGGCCGGCGACGACGCGGAGCGTTGGACCTGTACGATCCTCACGACCGAGGCCAACGCGACCGTCGGCGAGGTCCACGACCGGATGCCGGTGATGCTCGAAGCGAGCGAGGAGTCGACGTGGCTGAACGGCGCCGGCCCGGGCGACTGGCGGTCGGTGTTCGACCCGTACCCCGACGACGAACTCCGGGCGTTCCCGGTCTCGACGCGGGTGAACGACCCGACGAACGACGACCCGTGCGTCGCCGAGGAAGTCGGCTCACAGTCGGGGCTGGGGGAGTTCGGGGCGGACTGAACCTGATAAAGAAGAGCCGCGGTGTCCTGCGAGTCGCTTACTCGAGGTCGAAGCGGTCGTTCCGCATGACCTTCGACCACGCCTCGGCGAAGTCCTCGACGAACATCTCCTCGGCGTCGTCGGCCGCGTAGGTCTCCGCGAGCGCGCGGAGCCGGGAGTTCGAGCCGAAGACGAAGTCCGCGCGGGTACCCTCGCCCACGACCTCGCCGGTCTCGCGGTCGCGAAGCTCGAAGTGGTTCTCGCCGACCTTCTCGACTTCCGTGTCGTTGTCCAGCAGGGTGACGAAGAAGTCGTTGGTGAGCGTTCCCGGCTCGTCGGTGAAGACGCCGAGGTCGCTGTCGCCGTGGGTCGCGCCCAGCGCGCGCATCCCGCCGACCAGCACGGTCATCTCGTCGGCCGTGAGGTTCAGCAGCTCCGAACGGTCGACCAGCAGCTCCTCGGCCTCCTGCCGAGCGTCGTCGCCGTAGTAGTTCCGGAAGCCGTCAGCGTCGGGCTTGAGCGCCTCGAAGGACTCCACATCGGTCTGCTCCTGCGTGGCGTCGGTGCGGCCCGGGTCGAAGGGGACGGTCACGTCGTAGCCGGCGTCGGCCGCCGCGGCCTCGACGGCCGCGTTGCCGCCCAGCACGATCAGGTCCGCGAGCGAGACGCGGACGCCGTCGTCGCGCGAGGCGTTGAACTCCTCGCGGATGCCCTCCAGCGTGTCGAGCACGCTATCGAGCTCCTCGGGCTCGTTGACCTCCCAGTCGCGCTGGGGCCGGAGGCGCAGGCGGGCGCCGTTTGCGCCGCCGCGCTTGTCGCTGTCGCGGTAGGTGGACGCCGACGCCCACGCGGTCTTGGCGAGCTGCGTGCGGGAGAGCTCCGAGTCGAGGAGCGTCTCCTTCAGCTCGGCGACGGCCTCGTCGTCGACGAGGTCGTAGTCGGCGTCCGGCGTCGGGTCCTGCCAGAGCATCTCCTCGTCGGGCACCTCGGGGCCACGGAACCGCTCGGGCGGGCCCATGTCGCGGTGGATCAGCTTGTACCAGGCCTTCGCGAACGCCTCCTGGAACTCGTCGGGGTTGTCGCGGAAGCGCTCGACGATCTCGCGGTAGTCGTCGTCGCGCTTGAGCGCCACGTCGGTCGTCAGCATCATCGGCGTGACCGAGTCGGGGGCGCCCTCGACGTCGGGGACGGTGTTCGTCAGCTCGTCACCGACCGGCTCCCACTGCCACGCGCCGCCGGGGCCCTTGTGGGGCTCCCACTCGTGGTCGAGGAGGTTGTCGAGGTAGCCCATGTCCCACGAGGTCGGGGACTGCGTCCACGGCCCCTCGATGCCGCTCGTGATCGTGTCGGGGCCCTTCCCCTCGCCGAAGTCGTTCTCCCAGCCGAGACCCTGCTCCTCTATGGGGGCAGCCTCCGGCTCCGGGCCGAGGTGGCCCTCGCCGTCGGCGGCGCCGTGGACCTTCCCGAACGTGTGGCCGCCGGCGATCAGCGCGGCCGTCTCCTCGTCGTTCATCGCCATCCGGTCGAACGTCTGCCGGATGCGGTCGGCGGACCACTCGGGCTCGGGATTGCCTTCGGGGCCCTCGGGGTTGACGTAGATGAGCCCCATGACCGACGCGCCCAGCGGCTCGTCGAGTTCGTCCTCCTCGTCGAAGCGGTCCCACGTCTCCATCTCGGCCTCCTCGCCCCAGTCGACGGACTTGTCGGGCTCGTAGGCGTCCTCGCGGCCGCCGGCGAAGCCGAACGTCTCGAAGCCCATCGACTCGAGGGCGACGTTCCCCGTCAGAACGAGGAGGTCGGCCCACGAGAGGTTCCGGCCGTACTTCTGCTTGACCGGCCAGAGCAGGCGTCGCGCCTTGTCGAGGTTGACGTTGTCGGGCCAACTGTTGAGCGGGGCGAAGCGCTGCCGGCCGCCGGCGGCGCCGCCGCGGCCGTCGACGGTACGGTAGGTACCGGCGCTGTGCCACGCCATCCGGATCATGAGGGGGCCGTAGTGGCCGTAGTCGGCCGGCCACCACTCCTTCGAGTCCGTCAGCACGGACTCGATGTCGGACTTCACTTCGTCGAGGTCGAGCGACTCGAAGGCCTCACCGTAGTCGAACTCCTCGTCCATCGGGCTCACGTCCCGTGCGTTCTGGTCGAGGATCTCCAAGTTCAAGTGATTGGGCCACCAGTCGTGGTCAGTCCCTGCCATCGTCACGTAGATGCGGCTTCCAAGTATTAAGGTTGTCCAACTCAGTAATGGGATTCCGTATCGGAAAGGAATACTGCGCGGAGCGAAAACGAAACTGGCGAATATCGAAACCAGTGGCTGCGGGAACACTTCCGGCGACGGCGTGGCGTCGACGTGCCGGTGCTCGGCGCCCCGTACGGCTGGGACGGCCAACCCCGACTCGGATGTCGGCGCTATCTGGAACCGGCGGGTTCCGTCCCCGTTCGGAGCCCTGAACTGTCGTGTCTTGGTCACTGTCGCCACGGAAGATACTTGAGTGGGAACCGCGGTGGTCCGGCCGTATGGAGGATCGCGCGGATACAAGCGAGGGTGGCCCGGAGGCGGCCGCCCACGACCGGATCACCGACGCGGTTTTCGCGCTCGACACCGACTGGACGTTCACCTACCTGAACGACCGCGCCGAGGAGGCGTTCGACCTCGACGGGCGGAGCGTGGTCGGCCGTTCGATCTGGCTCATCCTGCCCGAACTGGCGGGATCGGGGCTGCAGAACCGTTGCCTGGAGGCGATCGACCGCGGCCGACCGGCGCGGATCGAGCAGCCCATCCCGGCCGCCGGCCGGCGCTTCTCGATGCGGATCTACCCCTCGGAGACCGGCGTGACGGTCTGTGCCCGCGAGGTGCCACCCGCCGAGCGGACTCCCGAGCACCAGCGACAGACGCTCGTGGAGACGGTCACCGACGTGGTCGTGACGATAGACGAGGACGGCACGATCCGGCGAGCCAACAGCGCGACCGAGGGGGTGTTCGGCTACGCGCCCTCGGAGCTTATCGGGGAGTCACTCGGGGTGCTGATACCCGGGGCGACGGGCGACCACCGCGGGGCGCTCGACCGGTATCTCGACGGCGGCCAACCGGGGGAGTGGCAGAGCGTCGAGGTCACCGGGGTCCGGAAGGACGGCACGCGGATCGACCTCAGCGTCTCCTTCGGCACCCACACCGTCGACGGCGGCGAGCGACGGTTCACCGGCGTCATCCGGGACGTGAGCGAGCGCAATCGCCGGGAGCGTGCGCTGCGGGCGGCCCACGACGTGATCGTCGCCGGCGACGAGGCGTTCGAGGAACGGATCGAGGCGCTGCTCTCGGTCTGCCGGGACGCCGTCGGGACGGAGTTCGCGACGCTCTCCCGGGTCACCGACGACGAGTACCTGTTCGACACCGTCATCAGCCCCGCGGGAGCGGGGGTCGAGGCGGGCGACAGCGTCCCCCTCGAGACCACCAACTGCGAACGGGTCGTCGAGCGCGGCGAAACGCTCGTCCTCGACGACATCCCCGAGCAGGCGCCGTCGCTGGCCGAGCGTCAGGGGAACCGCGACCTCGGGATCGAGTGTTACCTCGGCGTCCCGGTCGTCGTCGACGGCGAGACCACGGGCACGTTCTGTTTCTACGGTACGCAGCCACGGAGCGAGCCCTTCTCTGACTGGCAGATCGCGTTCGTCGAACACCTCGCGTCCTGGATCGGCGACGAACTCGAACGCCGCCGGTACGTCGATCGGCTGCGCGCGCTCGACGAACTCAACGAGGTGGTACGGGCCGTCACCGACGAGGCCATCGCCCAGCCTACCCGGTCAGAGATCGAGCGTCGGGTCTGTGAGGCCATCGCGGCGACCGACTCCTACCTGTTCGCGTGGATCGGCGAGGCCGACCCCACGAACCAGTCGGTCGAACCGCGTGCGGAGGCGGGCGTCGAGGGGTACACCGAGTCGGTCTCGATATCGACGGACCCGACGGAGCCCGAAAGCGCGGGCCCGACCGGCCGGGCGCTCCACACCGGCGGGGTCCAGACCGCCCACGACATCAGCACCAACCCCAGCTACGAACCGTGGGACGAGGACGCCGAGGAGTACGGCTTCCGGTCGTCGGCGGCGATCCCGGTAGCCCACGAGGGGACCATCTACGGCGTGTTGAACGTCTACACCGATCGACCGGAGGCGTTCACCGACGAGGTGTACGACGTGATCGGCCTGCTCGGCAAGATCGTCGGCCACGCCATCGCCGCGATCGACCGCAAGCAGGTGTTGCTCGCGGACTCGGTCATCGACCTCGAGTTTCGCGTCTCGCAGGTCCTCGGCACGTACGAGGGCGCTCCCGACACCACCGGCGAGGTCCAGTTCGACGCCGTGGTTCCACGCGACGGCGGGGAGTACGTCGTGTTCGGCACGACCAGCGGGGACGGGTTCGACCTGATCGAGTGGCTCGTCGAACACGACGAGGACTGGGAGGAGGTCCTCGCCGTCCGGGAGACCGACGAGGGCACCGCCTTCGAGGTGCTGGTGGTCGAGCCACGGATCCTCTCGGCGGTCAGCGCCGCCGGCGGGCGGTTCGTGTCGGCGACCGTCGGCGCCGGCGGCGACCTCACGGTCCGCATCCAACTGCCCCACGACGCCGACGCGCGGAGCGTCCTCGGCACCGTCCGCGACCACTACGACGACACGACGCTGGTGTCCAAACAGGAGGTCACCGCCACGGACAGCGGCCCGCGAGCGAGCGCCCGGATCGAGACCGACGATCTCACCGATCGGCGCTTGGAGGCACTCAGAGCGGCCTACCACGCCGGCTACTTCGAGTGGCCCCGGGAGACCGCCGGCGAGGAGGTGGCGGACCTGCTCGGCATCTCGGCCCCGACGTTCTCCCAGCATCTCCGGGCGGCCGAGCGCTCGGTGTTCGGGACGGTGTTCGACGGCGAGTAGGTCCGCCGTCCCACGGGGACAGAGGTTTACGGGAGGCCATCCAAGAGCCGCCAGAATGGCGCAACTGGTCGGTCTCGACGGCATCCGGGGCCCCGTGCGTCGACAGACACCACCCCGAATGCGAGGCCGTACGACCGAACGACCGGTCGGCGAGGACCGGTAGGTATGGCGGCGGACGAACTCGAACTGCTGCTGATCGAGGACAACCCCGGCGACGCTCGGCTGATCGAGGAGATGCTCCACGACGCCGAGACGCTTCTCGAGCGCGTCGACGTGGACGCCTCCGCGCCGGAGAACCTCCGGATCCACAGCGAATCCTCGCTGGCCGGGGGTGTCGAGCGCCTGGCCGACGCCGACGTGGACGTGGTCCTGTTGGACCTCGGACTCCCCGACAGCGACGGCTTGGAGAGTTTGACCGGCGTCATCGACGCCACGGAGTTGGTCCCGGTCATCGTCCTGACCGGTATCCAGGACGAGCGCATCGGGATCGAGGCGATCAAACGCGGGGCACAGGACTACCTCGTGAAGGACGAAGTGACGAGTGACCTGTTGGTCCGGTCGATCCACCACGCCGTCGAGCGGAACCGACAGGAGCGCGACCGCTCCCGGCGCCACGCGCAGTTGGAGGCACTCAACGGTCTCACGCGGGAGTTGATGGACGCCGAGACGCCGGCGTCGGTCAGCGAGCGCGTCGTCGAAGTCGCCGAGGCGCGGTTCGACATCCCGGTGATGGCCGTCGCGCTGTACGACGGGGACGCGGGGGAACTCCGGCCGGCGGCGGCGACGAGCGACGCCGCGAGTACGCTCGACCTCGATGAACTGTTGTCGACTCGGGGTGGCGCCGTCTGGCGGGCGTTCGCCGAGAGCGGCGGTCCACGCGCGGTCTCCGGCGACGAGACCTCCGCCTCCCTCTCCGAGTTGGCGCTGTTCCCGATGGCGAGACACGGCGTGCTCATCGTCGGGACGACCACCGGCGAGGGCGTCCGCACGGCGGATTTCGACTTCGTCGGGACCGTCGCGAGCAACGTCGAGGCGGCCCTCGACCGCGTCAAGCGCGAACGCGAGCGCGAGGACCGCGAACAGCTTCTGGAGGAACAGAACCGGACCCTCGAACGACTGAACCGGATCAACGACATCATCCGGAGCATCTCCCGAGCGCTCGTGCGGGCGTCGACCCGCGAGGAGATCGAGTCCGTCGTCTGTGAACAGTTGGCCCGTGCCGGCCCCTACGGGCTGGCGTGGATCGGCGACCGCGACCACGCCGGCGACATCGTCGTTCGCGAGCGTGCGGGCGGAGACGACCGCGCCGGGGGGTTCGACATGTCCCTCGAAACCCTCGGTGGCGAGGGATCACCGGTCGAGCAGGCGGCCCGGACCCGGACCGAACAGGTCGTCAACGACGTGCTCGACGACGGGGAGTTCCACAACTGGCAGCGCGCGGCGCTCGACCGCGGCTTCCACGCGACCGCATCGTTCCCCTTGGTGTACGAGGACGCGATGTACGGCACCCTGAGCGTCTACGCCGAGGAGACCGGCGTGTTCGGTGATCTGGAGCAGGCGGTGCTCGACGAACTCGCAGACACCATCGCCTACGCCATCAACGCCGCCGAGAGCAAGAAGGCGCTGATGGGCGGGGAGGTGACCCGCCTCGAGTTCGACGTGTCGGGGACGGAGATGGCGTTCGTGCGGCTGACCCGCGACCTCGGCTGCTCGTTGGTCGCGGAGAACTTCGTCCACGAGTCCGACGGCGGCGTCAGGCGGTTCCTCACCACGCGCGGGGTCCCGGCGGCGTCGGTGATCGCGGCCGCCGAGAGCCTTCCGCTGCGGGAGTTCACGCTGATCTCCGAGTACGAGGTCGACGACGAGCCGGTCTGTCTGTTCCGCGCCAGCCTCGCGGGTGACAGCCCGGAGTCAACGATGCTCGAACACGGTGCCCGGCCCGTCGCACTCCGTGCTGGCGGCGGCGAGGCGACGGTCGTCGCCGAACTCGGCGTCGACGCGCCGGTCCGGGAGTTCGTCGAACTGTTCCGCGACCGGTTCCCGGGCGCGGAACTGGTCGCCCAGCGCAGCTTCCAGCGGACCGACCCCTCGGTCGCCGAACAGCGGGCGTCGGCGAGCGAGACGCTGACCGACCGACAGCTCGAGGCGATTCGTACGGCGTACTTCAGCGGCTACTTCGACCGGCCGCGGAAACACACGGGGACGGAGATCGCCGAGGCGATGGGGATCTCCCAGCCCACCTTCAGCCACCACCTCCGCGAAGCCCAACGGAAGCTCTGTGCGGTGCTGTTCGAGGAAGCCGACCGGGAGGCCGAGCCCGTCGACGCGTAGGGGCTATCAGTATTGGGTTGGACGGTTCGGCTGTTCTGTCAGTATAGCCACTAACACAATACTCCCGGAATACATTGAACCTATGCGGTAATTCGGAGAGCGATTCGACCGTTGACGCCGACGCATTCCGGCATCCCCCCCACCCCACATCCCACCGGTCGACGTGGCGATCCTCGCCCCGTGCCCGAGCCACATCGGGTACGGTTCTCCGTTTTACCTCCCTTACTTCCACGAGCGGCTGCTCGGTGCAGCGGCGGCAGCCAAACCAGTTAGGCCGCAGAGTGAGGTAGCTCCCGCTCCAGACTGTTAGTGCGTGCTTCGGATGACGTGATCCGGTGCCGCGAACGTGGCAGCGATCGGCGAGGCCGTGTGGGACGACCCGTCGGTCAGTGGAGTTGTGGTTCGGGATGCAGTTCTGGGGCCGTCACTGTGGGCGTCGGCCTCGACACCTTTCGAGAAAAGCTCGCAACACCGCCTAGCGCTTAGAACGTCGGCTCGTCGTCGCCGCCGCCCTCCTGCATCGCGGGGTCCTGCTGGTCCTCGACGGTCTGGGTGAACAGGTCGCTCTCGAGTTCTTCGGCGGGCTCCTCTTCGATGTCGTAGGCGGAGACGCCGCGCTGGAGCAGGTCCTCGACGGCGCGCTCGCGGTTGAGGAACTCGCCGGACTCGACGAGACGGTTGAGCTCACCGGTGATACGGTCGGGGAGATCGACTTCGATCTGGGCCATACCCCCCGTCGACGCTGGAGGAGTGTGAATTTTGCGCTCCGATCGGTCCCCAACAGCCGATGCTTTTGGCCGGGCGACCGTTCCCCGGGTATGCAGGCAGACCGGATCGACCCGCAGGCGAAGGCGGTCCTCGACAGTCGCCGTGGATCGATCCCACACAACGGCTACGTGCTCAAGCTCCTCCGGCCGGTCCTCTGACTCGCCAGCAAGTACGGCACCCGTGATAGGCCCGCCGTCGGCGACGGCGTCGACGTGCGCTACGAGAACTACCCGGCGCAGGTCCACGGCTTCGCGACGATGGCCATCGACGCCGTGGAGACGGTGGCCACACGAGTGGGTCGAGAGCTCGAAACGGCGCTTTCTCCGTGATTTCTGAACAGTAATTCGGAGCAGTTGTCAATTTCTCCCGGCCCATCTCGGACACGTAAATCACATACTGCGATATTGATTCTGGCTACCGAGTCGACGTCGCGTGGAGGCAGCAACGAAAGGAGAAACCTCCCCCAGTCACGCTCAATACGGCCGGTTTCGTGCGGTGGGATGGAACGCTACCCCTCTTTACGCAGTGTGCCCGGAGGAGGTTAATAAGGGACTGAGTGTCGGTGCTATCGTGTCTCGATGCGGGAAGCGACCGGCTGTGATTCGATTTGTACTACTCTGAGCAAAAGCAACCGCAAATTGAAAAGTATTTATGCAGAAATCTATATCTTTTGTCACCTGTAACGTCCACCGTGATGTTCACAGTACTCCAGAGCGGCGTTTTCGCCAACCCCATCGCCTCGATCGTCTCGTTCCTGATCACCGTCGTGACGTTCGGCGTCTCGTTCGTCGTGCTCTACCTCGTCGGGAAGTCGATCCTCGTCAGGACGACGAAGGAAGCCTTGAACCAACGTGACTACTCCCCCGCGATCGTCAGCTTGGCGTCCAGTATCGCCGGGGCGATAGCCTTGTTCGGCGCCGTCGCGATCGCCGCCACCGTCGCGGGGTTCCCGATGATCCTCGGCGCGTTCGCCACCATCTTCGGCGCGCTCGCGCTGGGCTTCGCCTTCGCGGCCAGCGACATCGTCCAGAACTTCGTCGCCGGCGTGTTCATCCTCAAGGACAAACCCTTCGAGGTCGGCGACTACATCGAGTGGAGCGGCAACGGCGGGATCGTCCGTGAGATCGACCTCCGCGTCTCGAAGCTCGATACCTGGGACAACGAACAGCTCACCGTGCCCAACGGCGATCTGGCGAACGCGGTCGTGAAGAACGTCCAGGCCAACGACACCCGGCGCGTCACCGTCGACTTCGGCGTCGACTACGGCGCCGACGTCGACCGCGCCCGCGAGATCATCCTCGAGGAGGCCGCCGCGATCGACGGCGTGCTCGCGGACCCCGAACCGACGGCGCCGCTCACCACGCTCGGTGACTCCGCGATCGTGTTCAACGCTCGGGCGTGGATCAACCCCAAGGAGACGGGCGCGGGCGGCGTGATCCACGAACTCACCGAGAAGGTCAAGGGACGCTTCGACGAGGCCGGTATCGGGTTCCCGTACCCCCACACCGAACTCGTCGGTTCGCTCAGCGTCGAACAGCCCGATCGATCCGCCCTGGCGGACGACTGAACCACACCCACGGGTCCGTTTTCTGGCCGGTCAGCGCGGGCGTCGAACGGAGGACCGGCTCAGTGATCGGCGAACCAGGTCGAGAGCTCCTCGAGCCGATGGATCGCGCGGTCGGGGTCGCCGATGTTGTGGTGCTCGTTCGGGTAGACCACGAGTCGGGAGTCGACGCCCTGCTTGCGGACCGAGACGAACAGCTGTTCGGCCTGCGTGGGCGGACAGCGCCAGTCGTTCTCGCCGGCGGTGATCAGCAGCGGCGTGTCGACGTCCCCAACGTCGGTGATCGAGGAGATCTCGCGGTAGGTCTCGACGTTCTCCCAGGGGAGGCCGAACTCGTCCTCGTGCCAAAGGTGGTTGTCGTCGGTGCCGAACGTGGCGTAGAAGTCGTAGATGCCGTGTTCGGCGGCGGCGCCGGCGAAGAGGTCGGACTTCGTTACCGTCGCTGCCGTGGTGATCCCGCCGTAGGAGAAGCCGGTGAGGTAGAGGCGGTCCTCGTCGGCCCAGCCCTGCTCCACGAGGTGTTCGGCGCCGGTGACCACGTCGTCGACCTCCTTGTCGCCGCGGGTGCCACGGAGGCGCTCGGCGAACTCCTGGCCGTAGGAGGTCGAGCCGCGGTAGTTCGTTCGGAGGACGATGTAGTCCTTGCTCGTCCAGAACAGCTGGTCGAAGCCGAAGGCCGGCGAGTCGTAGGACATCGGCCCACCGTGGACCGACGACACGACCGGCCGCGGCTCGGGGTCCTCGGGGTCGAAATCCGGCGGCAGGTACGCGAGGCCGTGGATCGTGACGCCGTCTCCGTTCTCCCACGAGACGCGCACGCAGTCGTGGCTCTCCTCGACTAGATCGGCGTTGACCTCGCTGACCTGTGCGAGGCCGGCCTCGTCGGCTTCGGCGCCCTTCTCGGCGTCGAGACCCTCGCGGCCCATCGCGAAGATGTCGGCCCCCTCTTCGGGGTCGTCCATTCGGAACGCGAGGGTGTCACCGTCGTCGGAGACCGAGAGGCCCGAGACAGACCGGCTGCGGCCCTGTGCGACGAAGACGCGTTCGGGGTCGTCGGTGTCGGCGTTGAGGCGGACCATCCGGGTGTTCCCCTCGTCGCCGAACAGCGAGACGAGAGTGTCGTCGTCGAGCCACTGGGGGTTCCCGCCGAACGCGATGGTGCGGTCGAGCGAGGCCGAGACCGAGTCGAGGTCGCCGCTCTGTACGTCGAGGACGTACGCCTCGGTCGGCTTGTACCAGTTGTCGGGGTCGCCCCCGCCGAGGGCGATCCGGGTGCCGTCGGGCGACCATTCCGGCGCGGAGATGGTCAGGTCGGCGTCGGTGTGCTGTTGGTAGCCGGTGCCGTCGGGCCGGATCGTGTAGACGTTCCGGGCGTGGGTGTCGTCGGGGTCTTCCTCGTGCTGCGCGACGAAGGCGATCCGGCTGCCGTCGGGGGACCACGCGGGCTGGAGCCCCCGGCGGTCGCCCTTCTCCTCGTTGTCGTAGGCGTTGTCGAGTCGGACCGTCTCGCGGCTCTCGGCGTCGACGACGAACAGGTAGGTGGTGACCTCGTCCATCCAGCCGGCGCCGTCGCCCTTGTGCTGGAGCCGATCGATCTCGATAGGCCCGTCGTCGTTGCGCTGCTCGAGGTACGCCTCGTCCTCCTCGGTCGGGTCACGGGCCGAGATCACGAGGCGCTCCCCGTCGGGCGCCCAGTCGAACTCGCTGACGCCGTAATCGCGGTCGGTAAGTTGGCGAGCGTCGCCGCCCCGGGCCATGTCGAAAGACCAGACCTGCGGCTTCGGGCCGTCGCCGACGGGGCCGCCGTCGTCGCCATCGTCCTCGTCGTCGTCCTCGGGGGCGCCGTTCTCGACGGCGATACTCGCGTCGGTGTCACGGGCGGCGAGGAAGGCTAATCGGTCGCCGTCGGGTGACCACTTCGGGCTGGAGGCGTTGGAGGCGCGGGTGAGTCGGTACGGGGCGGCGGAGCCGTCGGTCGGGGCGACGAACAGCGACGTGTGGCGGTCGTCCTCCTCGCTGTCGAACTCGCTGACGAGGAAGGCCACGCGGTCGCCGTCCGGTGAGACGGCGGCGCCGGTCGCGATCGAGAAGTCGTAGAACCGTTCGGGTGAGAGTTCGTCCACGCAAGCGGTGTGGGTGGACTCCCCAAAAGGGTACGCTTGCCGGCCTATCTGACGGCTACCTTAGCTGTCGGGGCTGCCGTCCATGGCGTCGGAGACGATCGACCGTGTGTCGCTGACGAGTCGCACCAGCGCGCCCCGGCGGAGGGCGAACAGCACTAGCGCGAGGGCGATGTAGACGGCCGTGAACACGTAGAGCAGTTCGGTCTCGGAGATCGGCAGGTGGAGGATGTCACGGAGCGCGAGGAACTCGAGGATCACCTGTGAGAGGAACAGGAACAACAGCCCGACCGCCTCGCGGACGTCGATCTCGAAGTTGATGATGAGCGCGAGGGCGAACAGCGACTGGGCGGCGGTGATCCAGATCTCCGCGGCCTGTTTGGCGTCGAAGCTCAGCGCGCCGTACTCGCCCAGTGCGATGGAGTGGACGAGCACGAGCGTCCCGATCAGCAGCGTCCACTGGTTCAGCTTCGAGGAAACCAGCGCGTTGAAGCCGGCCGTCGAGCGGGCCTTCCGGACCAGCACGACGACGACGATCAGCTCCGGCGATTCGGAGGCCAGCGGCGCGATCCACTGGATCATGAAGAAGGAGGGGACACCGATGTCCTCCCCCAGCAGTTCGAGGCTGTGGGCGAACGGCTCGACGGCGGTGAAGATGATCATGCCCGAGAACGCGAACAGGGTGATGACCGTCAGCGCCCGGTAGGGGTTGGGGATGCGCCCCAGCATCGCCGGGACGCCGACGTGTTCGACGTCCTCCTCCGGTTCGCCCCGGAGCACGACGGCGATGTAGAGGACGTAGAGGCCGACGAGAAAGAGCATGTCCAGGATGTCGATGCCGCCCCCGAGCGGGACGAGGAACGCCCACAGGGTGGCGACGAACAGGAAGGCGACTTCGAGGCTGATGTCCCGGTCCAGCGAGACGGCGTCGGTGAGGAAGCCGGACCGATCCTTCACGGCGGGGTCACGGGCGGCGCCCGCACGGTAGACGGTGAAGAGGGCGATGCCGGCCCATCCGATCCCGATCAGGATGCGGTTGGCGCCGGTCATGTTCGCGACGGCGAGGTTCCCGGCTTCGACGCCGGCGGGGGTACCGGCGTTCACTCCGGCCTGCCACGCGTAGAGGGCGTCGACGGCGTACTCCGGGGCGACGGCGAGCACCGCGAGTACAGCGATGGCGAACGCCCGGGGGACGTCCTTCTCGGCTGTCTCGGCGCCCCACGTCAGGAGGAAGGAGGCGCCGAGGATACCGGTCCCGGCGACGGCGACGGTCAGCCCCGCGGAGAACCCCTCGGCACTCCCCATGAGCCAACTCCCCAACCACGGGGCGGTCAGTAGCGCTGCGGCGACGAGTACTCCCAGCTTTCTCGTGTCCATATCGGTCGGTCTGCACGGAGCGAGCACCGGGTACCGTAAAAACCACAGGATACCGCCGCCGCGGTCGTTATCGGGCGTCTCAAGCGCTCTCCCGTCCATCCACGAGCCACCCCGTGTTGGGACCAATCCACGGGGCAGCGACACGGACGACGCCGGAATCGCCCGATAGCGGGGAAACGAACGGTCGCGGCGCCGCGAGTAGCAATTTCCAAAGTTCGCCAACTTTGCAGACGTTCTGCGATTCCTTCGGTGTATCGGCGGTTCACAGTTCGTGAGAACTCTTAAGTGCTCCCCGTCGGAGTGCTCAGGTATGCTACCGGACGGAGCGGTCGGTGGGACGAAGCGCGTCGGATCGCGGCCCGCGACGGTCCGGGGACGCGGGGTGGCACGCTGATGGGCGCTGCCGTCAGTGTTTCCCTCCAGAAAGGCGGTGTCGGAAAGACCACCCTCGCGATCAACCTCGCGGACGCCCTCGCGGCGCGGGGCCACGACGTGTTGTTGGTCGACCTCGACCAGCAGGGCAACGCCACCGAGGGCGTGGGGCTGAAAGACGAGTACGAGAAGGATTCCCCCCACCTCGGCGACGTGCTAACCGACGACGACCCCGTCGATGTCGCCGAGGTCGTCGTCGACCGCGAGGGGTTCGACGTGCTCCCCGCCCACGTCGACTTAGACGAGATCGAGGACCGCATCCGGAACTCCACGTTCGGGATGCTGTGGGTCCGCCGGCGCATCGTCGAACCGCTGCTCGACGACGCGTACGACTACGTCGTCGTCGACTCGCCGCCGAGCCTCGGCCCGCTCTCGGACGCCGCCCTGATCGGCAGCGGACAGGTGATCGTGCCGCTGCTGATGAGCGAACCGAGCGTCAGCGGCTTCGAGCGCATGTGGGACCAGCAGATCCGGCCGATCCGGAAGGAGGTCGACCTCGACCTGCTGGCCATCGTGCCCAACGACCTCTCGGGGAACAACGAGGAGCGCCGCATCATCGAGGACTTGGAGGGGTCGCCGTTCGAGGACGCCCTGCCCGAGTTCTGTCGCTCGGCGGAGTTCGAGGACCCCGACTCACCCGGTCCGGGGTTGCGCCACCGGATCGCGTTCAGCCGGGCGTGGCGGGACGGCCAAACACTGCGTGAGTACGACCCTGACAACGACATGCTCGACAGACTCGACAGACTGGCGGCGATCGTGGAGGAGGCCGATGCCTGACGACAACCGCTTTGCGGGGCTCTCGGACGCGGAGGCGGACGCCGCGGCCGAGGATGCAGGCGGCGACGCCGAGGGCGAGGACGGCACGGAACCGACCCCCGATGACGGGGAGAACGGCGCCGGTCCGGCCTTCGAGTTCGACGAGACGACAGCAAAGAGCATCTACGTCCGGCCGGAGACCCTGGAGACGCTCGAGGACGCCGAGTTCGAAGCCGAGATGCTGCTTCGACGCGACCACGGCGTCCGCGACGTGACCGGTCGCGAGTTCCACGACGCCGTCGTCCGGGTCGTCGCCGAACACGCCGACGAGGTCGTCGACCAGATCGTCACGGAGCGCGAGTCGGAGTAGTTCGGTCCCCCTTCTCGCAGTCGCCGCTCCGTGAGCGGTCGCTCACGGTTCCCGTCATGTCGCGAAAAATTCCGGTGTCGAGTCTCGCCGATCAGGTCGGCTGTGCGTCGGTGTCGATCTCGACGTCGGCGTACTTCGAGAGCGCGCCGAGTTCGCCGAACAGGGGCATGTCGACCCAGTCGTAGCTGAAGCGCTCGTTCGAGGGGTAGCCGTAGTTGATCAGCGCACAGTCCTCCCAGTTGGCCTCCTCCAGCTTCCGGATGGCGTCGGCGCGGATCTGGCGGTCCTCCTCGGTGTCACGCTTGTTGTTCTGCATCGTCTGCCAGGCCTCGCGGGCGCGCTCGGAGGCGTCGGTGCCGGTCCAGTTCAGCCCCACGAGCGGCGCCGATTCGACGCCCTCGTTGTTGGTCGTCTGGGTGTTCGGCGGGTAGAGCAGCGCGAGCACGTTCATCGGGTCCGCCCAGGACATCCCCCAGGAGCCCAGCCCCGAGTCACGGTTGCCGGCGAACTCGCGGTCGAGCAGCGTCGAGAACTCCGCGGTGTTGATCTGGAGGTCGATGTGGGCCGCCGAGAGCTGGTCGCGTAGCTCCTGTGAGATCAGGTCGTTGGTCGACCCGGGCGTGTTGATGATCTCGAACTCGTAGGGGTCGTCCTGGCTGTAGCCGGCCTCCTCCATCAGCGACCGTGCGGCCTCGATGTCGGAGGTGTCGTAGCCGTAGGGGTAGTTCTCGCGGGCGTGCTCCTCGGCGGCCTCGGGGCCGCCGGGCCACAGCGACACCGGCGTCATGTGGTAGCCGGCCGTGAGACGGCCCTTGTAGGCGTTGCTCGACAGTTGCTCGTGGTTCATCACGTAGGCGACGGCCTTGCGGGCCGGCTCGATCACGTTGTTCGTGTTGAACAGCATGAACGCCGTCGAGAGACCGGCGATCCGGAGGTAGTCGGCGGTCTCGTCGTTCTGGAGCGGGCCGTAGGTCCCGATCTCGCGGCCGATATCGTCGGTCTCCTCGACGCTGACCTTCTCGGCGTCGTACTGCGCGTTGGGAACCGGGAACACGTCCACGTTCCGGTTCATCGCGTGGTTGAACTGGGCGTTCGGGTCGGCCATGACCTGCCAGTGGACCCGGTCGATCGTCGGCGCCTCGCCGTAGTAGCCGTCGAAGGCCGTCACCGACGCCTCGTTGTCGGGGCTCCAGTTCTCGAACTCGAAGGGGCCGGTTCCGACCGGTTCGGTCGTGAACTGATCGTAGGATATCTCCCCCTCGTAGCCGTCGATGTCGCCGACGATCCCCTCGGGCACGATCACGAAGGAGGCGTCCGCCATGATGTCCAGCCCCGCGTAGTACGGCGAGGACAGGGTCACCTTGACGGTGTAGTCGCCCGTGGCCTCGACGCCGAGGCTGCCGGGTACGTAGTTCCCCTCGTCGTCGGTCTCGTGGGCGACGCCGAGGTCGTCGAGTAGCACGTAGTCGGACGTGGAGTTACTGGAGCCCGCGAGGCGCTCCCAGGAGTAGACCACGGCGTTCGCGTCGATCTCGGCGCCGTTGTGCGCGACCACGTCCTCACGGAGCGTGAACGTGTAGACGGTGCCGTCGTCGGAGACGTCGACGCTCTCGGCGATCAGGTTCGTGATGCCGGCGCCACCGTGGGGCTTGCCCACGAGGCCGTCGTACATCTGGACGACCTTCTCGGACTCCGTCGAGAGCACCGTCGCCACTGGGTCGAGCGTGTTGGCCGAGGCGTTGATCAGCCGGAGCGTCGTCAGGTCGTCGTCGGGCGCGGAGTCGGTCTCCTCGCTCTCGTCGTCGGTCTCCCCCTCGCTATCCGTGTCGCTGCCGAGCGCTTCGGGCGGCGTCGACTCTCCGTCGCCCCCTGCACAGCCCGCGAGGACGCCGGCAGTTGCCACGCCTCCAGTAGCTTTCAGGAAGCGTCGTCGTCGGACGCCGTCTGTGTCAGACATACCCTTTGCTTCCGTAGGGGACGGTTAGGTTTTGCGGTGGTCGGGCGCCTCCTTTACGGAAGAAAACACGTAGCAGCCGTTGAGACGGAGCCACGTGGGAAGACGTATTAACGGGGACTCGAATTGATGGCCACGGATGAGTCGCTGGAGCTACTTCGCACGCAGGGTCCTCCTGATGATCCCCATCGTCTTCTTCGGGACGACGATCACGTTCGTCGTCCTCCGGATGGGTCCGATCGACCCCGCCGCGGCCGTGATCGGCCCGTCGGGGAACACGGAGGCCTACACGTCCGTTCGACGGAGTCTCGGGCTCGATCAGCCACTCTGGTTGCAGTACGTGGACTACCTTCGGGACCTCTTTACCTTACAACTGGGCTACTCGTGGGTGGTGAACCGGGGGCGCCCCGTCTGGGAACTGATCGGGGTCTATGCCCCCCGAACCATCTGGCTGGGGTTCTGGTCGGTGATGCTGCCGCTGTTCATCGGCCTGCCGCTGGGCTTCTACGCCGGGCTGAACCCCAACACTCTCAGCGACTACGTCGCTTCCTTCGGCGGCATCGTCTGGCGGGCGATGCCGAACTTCTGGCTCGCAGTGATCCTCGTCGCCGTGCTGACCCAGTCCGATCAGCTGTTCGGCTTCAACTGGGAGTCGTGGCTCGTCGAGACACAGATCGTCACGCCGCCGGAGCTACAACGGCTCTGGGTGCCCGAGAACTTCCTCGCGGCGTTCAAGGCGATCCTCCCGGCCGCGCTCGTCCTCGGCTCGGCGTCGATGGGGAACGAGATGCGTATCGGCCGGACCGCAGTGCTGGAGACGAAAAACGAGAACTACGTCGAGACCGCCCGCGCGAAGGGCGTCCCGCGCCGTACGATCGTCTCGAAACACGTCTTCCGGAACGCCCTGATCCCGCTGGTGCCGATCATCACCGGGGAGGCGTTCCTGCTGCTCGGCGGCAGCGTGCTCGTCGAAACGGTGTTCAGCATCAACGGGCTGGGCTACCTCTTCTACTCGGCGACGATCAACGCCGACCTGCCGCTGGTCGGCTCGCTGATGTTCTTCTTCATCCTGCTCTCGGTGGGGATCAACATCCTGCAGGACCTGCTCTACACCGTGATCGACCCGCGCGTCGGCTACGGGGGTGAGGGCGCATGAGCGCCGTCGACTACCCCGTCGAGGAGGACGAGCCGACCCTCCGCGAGCGGATCGGCGACGACCCCGGGCCCGCGCTGCGCGTGCTCGCGGTCGTGGTTCCGCTGATCGCCGTGGAGTTCGGCGCCGTCGCCAGCCTGATCATGAGCCTCCCGTGGGAGGCCGTCGGCGCGGCGCTCCCCGGCGCGCTCCAGGGCTTCGCTGGCGCGCTCGCCGGCGTCGGCGACGCGCTCGCGGGGCTGCCGACGCTGCTCTCGCGGTCGGTGATCGACAACTCCGGCTACCAACTCCCGTCGGGGGAGTGGGTCGGGACGACGATGGGGCTCTCCCCGGCGGTCGCGTGGATACTCCGGGTGCTGCTGGTCTACGCCTACGGCTTCGCGTGGATGGCGGTCGGCTGGTGGGTCTACCTCGTCTACCGCGACAACTACCGCCACGCCGACTGGGCGCCGATCGACGACGTGGTCAACCGCTTCCGCAACCACTCGTGGGGGCTGTTCGGGCTGGCGGTGATCTTCGGGTTCGTCGTGCTCGCGCTGTTCGCCCCGGCGCTGGGGCCGACGACCGTCGACGCGAACATCGCAGACCCGTACCTCCACTCCGTCGAGTACTTCGACGAGGAGACCGGCTCCGTCCAGGAGATATACGTCGGTGAAGCGAACAGCGGCTCCCAGTCCCGCGGGCAGGGCGGGGACAACGTGGGGCCGCTCTCCTACGACAAGTTCGACCGTTTCCACCCCTTCGGCACCCTACCGAGCGGCAAGGACCTCTTTACGTTCATGGCGGCGGGCGCGAGGGTGTCGCTGTTCATCGGGGTCCTCAGCCTGCTGATCGCGGGCGGCATCGCGGTGGCGTTCGCGCTCGCGACGGCCTACTACAAGGGGCTGGTCGACCTGGGCGTCGTGATCGCCAGCGACTCGATCCAGTCGCTCCCCCAACTGCTGTTCATCATGCTCGCCTCCTTCGTCCTTTCGGGGACGTGGTTAGCGGAGTTCTACAACGGGGGGGTGGTGTTGGCGCTGCTGTTCGGCCTCACGGGCTGGCCCGGCCTCTGGCGGGCGGTTCGTGGCCCCGCGCTGCAGGTGTCCGAACGCGAGTGGATCGACGCCGCCAAGAGCTTCGGTCAGCGACCGTCGGTCACGATGCGGAAACACATGCTGCCCTACGTGGTCGGCTACCTGCTGATCTACGCCTCGCTCACGCTGGGCGGCGTGATCATCGGCGTCGCCGGGCTCTCCTTCCTCGGACTGGGGATCAACGCCCCGACGCCCGAGTGGGGTCGCGCGGTCAGCGCGGGACAGCCCTACGTGGCGACGCCCTCGTGGCACATCTCGCTGCTGCCGGGCATCGTCGTCGTCATCGTCGTCACCGGCTTCAACGCGCTGGGTGACGGGATCCGCGACGCCATCGACCCACAGAGCGACGTGTCGGCCAGCGGCGAGGCTGATGCCGCCCAACAGAGCGAGACCGCCGCCGCAGGGGGTGGTGCCTGATGGCCGCCGATACGCCGTCGACGCCCGCCGACGCGGGCCGCGCCGCCGCCGACCGCCTGCTGGAGGTCGAGAACCTCCAGACCGTGTTCCACACCGAACGCGAGACGATCCGCGCCGTCGACGGCGTCTCCTTCGGCATCGGCGAGGGCGAAACGCTCGGCCTCGTCGGCGAGTCCGGCTCGGGGAAGTCCGTAACCGCCCGCTCGATCATGGGGCTGGTCGACGACCCCGGCGAGCTCCTGCCGGGGAGTTCAGTCCGTTTCGACGGCCGGGAACTGACCGGGCTCTCCGAGAAGGGCTACGAGGAGGTCCGCGGCAGCGGCATCGCCATGGTGTTTCAGGACCCGCTCTCGACGCTCAACCCCGTCTACACGGTGGGCAACCAGATCGAGGAGGCGCTCGAACTCCACCGCGGGCTCTCGGGCATCGACGCGACCCAGAAGGCGATCGAACTGTTGGAGGACGTGGGTATCCCCGACGCGGCCCGTCGGGTCTCTGAGTACCCACACGAGTTCTCCGGCGGGATGCGCCAGCGCGCCGTGATCGCGATGGCGCTCGCCTGCGACCCCGAGGTGTTGGTCTGTGACGAGCCGACGACGGCGCTCGACGTGACCATTCAGGCCCAGATCCTCGAACTGCTGGACGACCTGCAGGACGAACACGGCCTGAGCATCCTCTTTATCACCCACGACATGGGCGTGATCGCCGAGGTCGCCGACCGCGTCGCCGTGATGTACGCCGGCGAGGTCGTCGAACAGGCCCCCGTCGAGACGCTGTACGAGAACCCCCGTCATCCCTACACGGAGGGACTGTTGCGCTCTATCCCGAGTACCCAGCTGGGTGCCGATCGGTTGGAGACCATCGAGGGGGAGGTGCCGACACCCAACGAACCGGCGACTGACTGTCGGTTCGCGCCGCGCTGTCCGAAGGCGTTCGACGCCTGCGAGGCGGTCCACCCGGTTCCGGTGCCGGTCGAGGTCGGCGGCGGCGCCGGCGTCGACGCGGGCCACACCGCGGCCTGCCTGCTCTACCCCGAGGACGAACCCGAGAAGCGGGCCATCGACCGCCACGCGGCCGGCGGCGAAGGCGGGAAGACCCCCGGTACCGCCGGCGACGGCGGGGGTGATCGCCGATGAGCGAGGGCACCGGGGCGACCGGCCTCGCGGGTCTCGACGGTGCGCCCGGTGAGACGCTGTTGTCGGTCCGTGACCTCCGGACGTACTACGAGTCCGGCGACCTCGTCGGGGGCCAGCCCGTGAAAGCCGTCGACGGCGTCAGCTTCGACGTGAAGAAAGGCGAGACGCTGGGCGTCGTCGGCGAATCCGGCTGTGGAAAGACGACGCTCGGGCGGACGCTGGTCCGACTCGAAGCCGCCACCGACGGCGAAGTCCGCGTCGGCGACGACGACGTGACGACGCTCTCGGGGGAGGACCTGCAGGCGTGGCGCCGGAACGCACAGGTCGTCTTCCAAGACCCCGAATCGAGCCTGAACGACCGCATGACGATCGGCGAGATCGTCCGGGAACCGCTGGACGTGCACGACTGGGGGACGCCCGCCCAGCGCCGCGCACGGGTGCGGGACCTGCTCCAGAAGGTCGGCCTCCAGGAGGAGCACTACTACCGCTACCCCCACCAGTTCTCGGGGGGCCAGCGCCAGCGGATCGGGATCGCCCGCGCGCTCGCGCTCGAACCCGAGTTCGTCGTCCTCGACGAACCGGTGTCGGCGCTCGACGTGTCCGTGCAGGCCCAGATCCTGAACCTCCTGATGGATCTCCAGGACGACCTCGGGCTGACCTACCTGTTCATCGCCCACGACCTCAGCGTCGTCCGGCACATCTGTGACCGGGTGGCGGTCATGTATCTGGGCAACGTGATGGAACTCGGCCCGACCGAACAGCTGTTCGAGGACCCGGCGAACCCCTACACGCGGGCGCTGCTCTCGGCCGTGCCGGAGCCGGACCCGACTGTCGAGAGCGAGCGGATGACGCTCCGCGGGACGCCGCCCAGTCCCCGGGACCCGCCCGAGGGCTGTGCGTTCTCGACGCGCTGTCCGGTCAAGATCCGGCCCGACGGCTTCGACGACGTCGACGACGTCGACGACGCGACGTGGGAGGCCGTCGAGGTGTTCCGCGAGACGCTCCGGGCCCGTGACCGCACCGAACGCTCGCTCTCGGAGCGGGCGCGGGAACTCCTCGGCTTCGAGACGCGCTTTGCAACCGTCGACGAGGTGGTCGAGGAGCTGTTCGCCGACCGGGAGCTGCCCGGTTCCATCCGCGAGCCGGTCGATCACGCCACAGAACTCGCCCGCAACGGCGACGAGGCGGACGCGCTCGAACACCTGAAGGCGGAGCTCGGCAGCGTCTGTGACCACGAGTCGCCCGGCGCCCACGGCGTCGACGCCGCGGGGCGTGAGAGCCGCTGTCACCGCCACGAGGCCGAGTACGCGGACCCGTCGGCGGTCGGGCCCTCCGTCGGCGAGGACTGATGGCCGACGGCTGGCAGCCGCCCGGTGATGGCGGCGGCGCCCGGTTCCGCCTCCGACAGGCCCTCGACGCGCTGGTGTACGGGGTTGCGTTCACGCTCGTCACCGGCGTCGTCGCGGCCGGCCTCTCGTTCGCCCTCGGCGGGGGCTGGTTCGGCGTCGAGTTCGCGCTGTTCGTCGGCGGCGCCGCGCTGCTTGCCTACGCGTCGTTCCAACTCCGCCCGGCCAAACGCTGGGACGTCTCCTTCGAGGAGGACGGCTACCGGATCACTCGTCCCGGCGATGGGGGGCGGGTGCTCGGCTCCCGCGAGGAGTCGCGGTTCCAAGCGTCCGTCCAGCGGGTGCCGCCGCTCCCGTGGGTGGGTCTGCCCGTCGAGGCGCGGCTCTCGCCGGCGGCGAAACTGTTCGTCGCCGGGGCGACGATGCTGGCGGCCTCGGTGCTGCTCGAGGCGCTGCTGTTCTGGTAGTCAGGCTTTTCCGCCCGCTCCCCTCCTGTCCGGACATGGACGAAGACGCCGACCACGGCACGCGCAAGGAGGGAACCGCGGCCGCCGTCGACGACGCCCGATCGATCGCCGATCAGCGCCGCGAGGCCGGCTGGGAAGCCACCGTCGTCCCCGCCGTCGACACGTCGCCGGTCCCGGCGGACGCAGAGCAGGGCTACTCCGGGTTCGTCCACGTGGTTCCCGAGAGCCTCGCCGACGAGGTGGCGGCGGCCTGTGAGCGCGCGGCGTTCCCGCGCTATGACGCCTACCGCCGATCGGTCGGCGGGGACCTCTTTTTCGTCGTCGAACTGCTCGACCCCGAGACGGAGACGGCCCTACTCGTTGCGGGAACGTACCGCGCCGCCGACGCCGTCCCGCTCTACCGGCAGGCGAGTCGCGAGGGCGTCGTGGAGACGCATCTCACGCGGCTGAACGGCGAGTCGCTCGGCTCGATCGAACACGACGCTATCGAGAAGCTGTTCCCCGACGGCATGGAGACGATCGCTGGACGGAAGTGAGTCAGTCGCCGGTGGCCGCGCCCTCGGCGGCCTCGGCCGTGTCGGCCTCGGTGGGCTCGGGCCCGTTCGCGGTGTAGACGCGCTTGCGGGCGTCCTTCAGGCAGATCTCTTCGGTCACCAGCCCGGCCGACTCGAGTCGGCCGAGCGCGTCACGGACGGTACGACCGGCCAGTTGGGTCTCGTCGGTGACCTGACTCTGGGTCATCCGGTCGTTCTCCTGTAACACCAGGTGGACCAGCTTCGCGCTCGGGGGGAGGTCGGCCATCTCCGCCTCGGAGGCGACTTCGCTCACGACCCTGCCCCCGCGAGGTCGGTGGTCGTGGACTGGCGCCGGCTCGCCGTCGGCGTCGTACGGTTCCGCGCTATGTTGGTCTCGCGCACGAACGTCCGTACGCGTGCGCGACCCTTAAGCCGTTCTTGACCCTCAGGTAACCGGGTGACACGAGTGTTACTGGGTCGCTCACGCGATCACCGGCCGCGAGACGATCCAGAGCGAGAGCACCGTGTAGCCGATCATCAGCACCACGAGCGGGAGGTGCCCCCGGCGTGCGGCCCACAGCGAGCCGTAGCGCCGGACGGCGACGAAGTGCGCGGCGACGACGGCGACGACGTGGCCGGCGACGATCAGCAGGACCTGTGACGCCCAGAAGACCGGGAGCGGGAGCCACGAGAGCGGCCGCACGGTCCCGATCCCCGGCGCGACCGGTTCGAGGGCGATCGCGACCAACTGGCCGAGACTGCGAAGCACGTAGGGGTAGTTGTGTGCGATCTCGTAGGCCGCCGCGATCGGAAGTAACGTCGGCGCGAACGCCCGCGTGGCGCTCGGCAGCCCCGCGCGGGCGCCACCGAGGCGCTCGGCGAGTCCACAGCCGACGACGAACAGGCCGATGAAGCCGGCGAAGCCCACGAGGAACAGCAGGGTCGCCGTCGCGTCGCCGAGACCGACGACGTTGCGCGCCCGGAAGAGGAGCCCCTGGAACGCCGCCGTGTCGGTGAAGCCGTCGAAGCTCACGACGTACACCATCGCCACCGCGAGCGCGACGAGCGCCGGGCCGGCGACCGGCCGCAGCGTCCCTTCCCAGGGGTAGCGCAGCGAGACCGCGTACGCGCCCCCCCGGCGCTCCACCGTGAGCGGTGCGACGGCGCCGAAGAGGCGGTAGAAGGCCGCGAGTGGGTCGCTCCGGGCGAGCCACGACGTGCCGAAGAGGACGCCCCCCGAGAGCATCAAGAGGGCGTACGCGGCCAGCAGCGTCGCTGTAAGCCGCGGGACGAGCGAGACGTTCGTGAGGTTCTCGACGACGCCGAAGACGAGCAGGAACCCGACCGTCGCCGGCCACGCGCCGACTCGCGGCGGCGACAGCACCGAGAGCTCCTCCCCCTCGATCCAGGCGAGCACGCCGGCGATGGTCCGCCACGGCGAGAGCACCGGCCACGGGGTTCCGGCGACGATGGCGACGAACGCCAGCCCGCGGAACCAGACGGCCCAAGTGAACACGGTCGCGGGGTTCTCCGCGGCGATCTGGGGGCCGAAGGCGCCGGCCGCGAGCGCCGCCAGCACGCAGCCGAGGAAGCCGACCGCGGCCACCCGCTTCGCGGCGTCGACGGCCGGCGCGGGCAGCGTCGTCAGTTCCCGATCGAGTTCCGGCGGCGTGTCGCGGTCGGTCCGGCCCAGCCAGAGCGCCGTCAGGCCGACGGTCGCGCCCGCGCCGAGCAACAACAGCGGCAGGGGGAGCGGCGAGTCGAACCGCGAGCCGCCGAGGGCGTGTGCGCTCGCGGTTCCGGGGAGGAGGCCGAACAGCAGGACACTGGCGACTGCAGTCGCGCCACGCGTACGGCGGAGACGGAACACGTCATCAGCTACCCCCCGCCCAGTGAAAAACCCGCTCGTGGTTCGAGGAACGCACCAGACCGCTTTTTTCGCGTGCCCGGCGAGTTCCCGCCGTGCGTCCACGAACGATCGGCCTGTTGGTGGCTGTGTTGCTCGTCTTCGCCGGCGTCGGTGCGTACGGCCTCACCGACGGCCCGGCGGCGAGCGGTCCCGGCGCGGCGGAGCCGGTGGAACTCGCCGAACGGTGGATCAGTAGCCTGCCCGAGGCCTTGGAGTCGAACCACCACTCGCCCGCGGCGGTGGCCATCGACGGCGAGTCCTACATCGCGGTCCCCATCAACAGCCGACAGGGGACGGTCTGTCGGATGAGCGTCCTGGACGGCGACGGCGAGGAGCGGTGGGCCGACACCCTCTCCGAGGCTGACTGCAACGTCCACTCGATCTCGGACCCGACGATCGCCGACTACGACCGGGACGGCGAGCCCGAAATCCTCGCGGCGACGAGCGCCCGCGAGTTCGTCGCCTACTCGCTCGACGGCCGCGTCGAACTGCGCCGGAACCTCACCTCCTTCGGCTACTCGACGCCCGTCGTCGCCGACCTCACGGGCGACGAGACCCCCGAGACGGTCGTCGTCGACCTGCTCGGCGGCGTCTCGGTGTTCCGCCCCGACGGTAGCCGGGTTTGGAACCGCGATGTCGGGGACGCGCGGGTCCGACAGCCCCGAGTCGAGGACTTCGACGCCGACGGCGACCCGGAGTTGGCCGTCGGGAAGACCGGGGGGTCGGTCGTCATGCTGAACGGGGATGGGTCGACCCGCTGGCAGCGAAACCTCAGTGACGCCCTCACGCTCCGCTGGATCGTCCCGGCACAGATCGACGACGACCCGGCTGTCGAACTCGTCGCCGCCGGCTTCTCGGGGAACGTCTACGCGATAGACGGTCGGACCGGGGAGACCCAGTGGCGCCGTGGCTTCGACGCCCGCGGGACGAGCGTCTACGCGGTCGGCGACGGCGACGACGACGGTGTTCCGGAGGCCTACGTCGCCGCCCGGGACGGGAAGGTTCGGAGCCTGAACGCCCGCAACGGGAGCGTCGAGTGGACGACGACGCTCACGCTCGAACCGGTCGCGCCGATGCCGCCGCCCTCGCTGGGCGACCTGAACGGCGACGGCTCGCTCGAGTTGGTCGCGCCGAGCAACACCGGCTCGGTCAGCGTCCTCGATCCGACCACCGGGGAGCTGATCGACAGCTACAGCCGGGAGGAGAAGATCAACACGTTCGTCCCCCTCGTGGACTTCGACGGCGACGGCGACCCGGAGGCGCTGGTCATCTACAACGACGGGCGCGTCGCCGCGCTCGACGCGTAGGCGCCGGAACCGTCGGGTTTAGTACCGTCGACCACCGAATCTTCAGCGAACAGATGTCCGAGACGAGAACGCGCATTGCCCTGCACGTCGAGCGCAACCCCGGAGTCCACTTCAGCGCCCTCGTCCGGGACCTCGACTTCGCGTCCGGGCAGGTGCAGTACCACACCCGGAAGCTCGTCGACGACGGCGATCTCGTCCGCGAGGACGTGTACGGCAAGACGCACTTCTTCACGCGGGAGTTCGAGCCCTGGGAGCGCCGACTGCTCGCGCTGTTCCGGCGTGAGACTGCCCGCGGCATCATCGGCTCCCTGCTCGAGAACGACGGTGCGACGCCGACTGAGTTGGTCGAGGAACTCGGGGTCGCCCGGAGCACGCTCGAGTGGCACCTCGACCGACTCGTCGCCGAGGACGTCGCGCGCAAGGAGCGGGACCTGCGCAACCGCGTCACCGTCGAACTGACCGACCCGGAGCGGACCCGCGAACTGCTCCGGACGGTGTCGCCGTCGATCCCGGACCGCTTCCTCGACCGGTTCACGCGGCTCGTCGACAGCCTCCTCTCGGAGTAGCGCGGCTCTCGAACGCCGCGCGCGGAGTGGCGCCTTTTTGCCCGCGAGGCACCTACCGAGACTGAATGCGTACTGCGACGGCGGCGACGTTGGCGCTCGTGCTCGTCCTCGTCGGCGCCACCGGCGCGTTCGCGCTCGGGGCCGGGGGCGGCGGCCCGACGCTCGAACGCACGTGGGTGAGCGACACGGGCCGCGATGTGAAGGCCAACCACCACGCCCCCGCCGCCGGCGTCGTCGACGGCCGCGGCATGGTGTACGCGCCGATCAGCGGCCGGGCCGACACGACGGCCTGCGCGCTGGTCGCGCTCGACGCCGGGACCGGCGGCGCCGACTGGCGCTACCGCGTGCCGGCGCCGAACTGTACCGTCCACTCCATCGCGACGCCGGCGCTCGCCGACTTCGACGGCGACGGCGAGACGGAGGTGCTCGGCGCGACGACCGAGGGCGACGTGGTCGCACTCGACGCCGCCACCGGTCGGGAGGAACTCCGCGGGGCTCTCACGAGCTACGGCTACTCGAAGCCCGTCGTCGCCGACCTCGTCGGCGGGCCGGCCGCGGAGGTAGCGGTCGTGGACGTTCGGGGCGCGCTCTCCGTCTTCGACCGGAACGGGTCGCTTCGCTGGCGCCAACGGCTGGGCGACCGCGCGTGGGGGCAACCCGCGGCGGTCGACGCCGACGCCGACGGTGCGACCGAACTACTCGTCGCCACCGACGGCGGCAGGCTGACGGCCTTCGAGGGGAACGGCTCGGTGGCGTGGCAGCGTACGGACGTCGGCCGGGTGCTGTGGAGCAGCGCCGGCACGGTGGCAAACGAGACGGTGTTCGCCACGGCGACGGCCGGCGGGCAGGTCGGCCTGTTCGACGCCGCAACGGGCGAGCGCCGCTGGCAGCACGATTTCGGCCGCTACGCGGCGGTCAACGCCATCGGCGACGGTGACGGGGACGGGACCGCGGAGGTGTACGCCGTCGCCCGTGATGGGGAACTCCGGGCCATCGACGGGGCGAGCGGGGACGTCGAGTGGACCACGACGCTCACCGGCGCCGACGTGCAGATGACGCCGCCGCCGACGCTGGGCGACGTGGACGGCGACGGCAGCGAGGAACTGGTTGCCGTCACCAACGACGGGCTGGTCTCGCTCGTCGATCCGACGGACGGCTCGGTTCTGAGCACCCACGAGCGGAACGTTCCGATCTACACCTATCCGTCGGTCGTCGATACCGACGACGACGGGGCGGCGGAGGTCTACGTCATCTACAGCGACGGCCGCGTCGTCGCGTTCGAGGGCACGGAGTAAGAGACACAGCGGGCGCGATCAGCGGATCGTTCCATCCGCGAACTCGCCCAACGGGCCGGTCCGTGTGAACGCCGGTGTGGAGACCCGGACCGGCGTTTCGGCGTCGACACCGGAGAACCGAAGGTGGATCGAGAACGCGCCGTCGTCGCCGATCGGTGCGGCTTCGTACTGCCGGCCGACGGACGCCCACGCGTACTCGCCAGCGTAGTCGGCGTCGACCTCGCCGTCCAAGCGCCACTCCGAGACCGCCGCCGAACCGCCGTCGCCGAACGCGGTTCCCGCCATCGGGTAGCCGCGGTCGACCCACTCGCGGAACCCCTCGTCGATGACGTACACGTCCGTGAAGCCGGCTTTCTGCAGCCCGGCGGCGCGGACGGAGGAGAGGTGGTGGGGGCAGCCACAGTAGGCGACGACCCGTTCGTCGGTCCCCCAGCCGTCGATTCCGCCACCGGTCGACCCCTGCTGGGCGCTCGACAGCACGCTCCCGTAGAGGTGTGAGCGCGTGTACTGGGTCAGTCCGCGGGCGTCGACGAACCGAGCCGAGCCTCGCAGGTACCACGCTCGCGCGGCGTCGATGGGGAGCAGCCGTACCGTCTCGTCGTTCACCGAGAGGGTCGCCAGCGCGGCCGTGTCGATCCCCGGCGCGTCCGGGGGATCGGGGAACGCCGGCGGCAGACCGTCTGCGGGGTCGCTGTCGTCGGGGTAGTCGCCGTTCGTGACGAACGTCTCGTCGAGGGTACCGGGGTGTTCGAAGGGAGCGCCCGTCGGGGTCCCTTCGCCGGAACCGGGGGCGGCCGTATCGACGCCGCTGGAGGCACAGCCCGCGACGGCCGTCGTCGACGCCACTCCGAGCGCGGCGAGGAACGCACGTCGGTCCATGCCACCTCTCACGCCGGCCGCGCCGATACAGGCTTCGCCCGTTCGGCGTTCGTACTACTCCCGGTCCGCCGCGGCTTCGACACCCACTGCTCGGACCGGGGCGCCGTCACCCCCGAACGCGATCGGCTGCGCCCGGAGTTCGACGCGCTCGGGCACACTGTCGAGGTTCGCGAGGTTCTCGAAGACGAGGACCCCGGCACCCAGCAGCGCGTGGTGAGCGCCGAACGGATCACGGTCGCCGATCGATAGCGAGCCCTCCGCCGGCGGCGTCGGATCGGGGCTGAACGCGTCGATCCCGACGGCCAGGTTCCGTTGCCCACAGCGCTCGGCGGCCTCGACCGAGAGGTAGGGGTGATCCCGGTACCGATCGCTCCCCCAGTAGCGGTCCCAGCCGGTTCGGAAGAGGATGCAGTCGGCGTCGCCCGCGCGCTCCCCGCTCGGCACTCGGTCGGCAGGAATCGGCTCCCGCGCGTCCAGGTCCGTACAGTCGACGACGGCCGCGTCGCGGACGAACGCCGAGACGGGGTAGTCCGCGAGCGTGTTCCCCTCGGCCTCGGTGTGGGCGGGCGCGTCGACGTGGGTGCCGGCGTGGCTCCCGATGGAGAGGTGGCTGACCCGGCAGCCGTCGGCCTCGAACGTGTCGGCCGCCTCGACGGTCACCTCGGGGTCGCCGGGGTAGACGGGCATCCCGCTCTCGACGGGGTGAGTGAGGTCCTGCACGGTCAGCGCCCGTCGTAGACCACGTCGCCGCCGAGTATCGTGAGGTCGACGCCGATGTCGTCGAACGACTCGGGGTTCTCGTAGGGGTCGGTGTCGAGCACGACGGCGTCGGCGACGCGACCCGGTTCGAGGGTGCCTTTCTCGTCCTCCTGGAACTCCGCGTAGGCGGCGTCGCGGGTGTAGGCCGCGAGCGCCTCGTCGACGGAGAGACGCTGGCTCTCGTACGGCGACCCGACGGCGAAGCCCATCCCGTAGAGCGGTCCGGGCGGCATCTTGTCGCTGCCGAACGCCAGCGGGACGCCGGCGTCCAGCACGTCGCGGTAGCGGTTGTTTTCGGACCGGACCTCGCTGCCGAGGCGGTTCTCGTAGAGGCCGTCCTCCCCGTTCCACTGGAGGAAGTTCGGCTGCATTGAGGCGACGATACCGGACTCGGCCATGCGCTCGATGGCCTCGTCGGTGGCCAGTTCGGCGTGTTCGATCCGGAGCCGCGGATCGAAGCCGTCCTCGTACGCCTCGAGGGCGCGCTCGTACTCGTCGATCACGACGTCGATGGCCTCGCCGCCGATGGCGTGGGTGACGATCTGTTGGTTCGTGCGCGCCGCGTGGGCGAACCACTCCCGTAGCTGTTCGCGGTCGTTGACCATCTCCCCGTGGCCGCCGCCGACGAACTCGCGGTGGGTCTTGGCCGTCTCCGAGCCGATGGAGCCGTCGGAGAACGTCTTGAGCCCGCCCAGTCGGAGCATCTCGTCGCCGAACCCCGAGGCGATCTCGAGGTCAGAGAGCGACTTCGCCTGCCACTGCGGGACGTAGAACGTCGTCCGGAGGTCGAGGGCGTCCTCGCGCCAGTGGGCGAACAGCGCCTCCTGCTGGACGTAGCCGTGGTCCCGAACCCGCGTGAGGCCGGCGACGGTCTGGATCGACGTGACGCCGAGTTCGTGGTAGTGGTCGATGGCGGCGTCGAGCGCGTCGCGGGCTTTCGGTACGTCGGGGTAGGAGGCCGCCCGCACGCGGCCGGTGGCGTCCTCGACGACCCGGCCCGTCGGCTCGCCGTTCTCGGTCCGTACGTCGTGTTCGACGCCGGAGAAATCGACCGCGTCGAGCCCCGCGCTGTTCAGCGTCGCCGAGTGGCCGTCGACGCGGACGGCGACGACGGGGTGCTCCTCCGAGACGGCGTCGAGTTCCGATTTCGTGAGGTAGCCGCGCTCGCCGGCGGGCCACGTGCTCTCGTCGTAGCTGAACCCGAGCACCCACTTTCCCGCGGGCGTCGATGCGGCGTTCTCGCCGAGCAGGCTGATCGCTTCCTCGCGGTCGTCGGCCGCCGAGAGGTCGGTCTCCAGCAGGCCGATACCGACCGAGAAGACGTGCGTGTGGGCGTCGTTGAACCCCGGGAGGACGGTTCGGCCGTCGAGGTCGATGGTCTCGGCGTCGCCCGCGGCGTCTCCCGCGTCGTCGCCGAGCGCGGCGACCCGGCCGTCGCGGAACAGCACGGCGTCGGTCACCGTCCGCTCGTCGTCGAGGGTGTGGACGGTGCCGCCGCGCAACAGGAGTTCGGACATACCGGCGCGGGGGCTGGCTGGGAGTTAAGGGTTCGCACGCACCGACTGTCGGCTTCTGGCGTCGCGCACCCGTCAGTCGACGGCGCCCGCGTCGTCCTGTTCGGGCCGTATCTCGCGGCTGATCGCCTTCCACTTCCCGCTGTTGAAGCGCCAGTAGTTGATCGCCGCGGGGACGATGGTCTCGGCCATGAACGCCAGGTAGATCGCCCAGATGCCCAGCGGGGTCACCGAGCCGATGTAGACCAGCGGAATCGAGCCGCCGAACATCCCCAGTAGCTGGCTCAGGAAGGGGACCCGGGTGTCGCCGCTGGCGTCGAGCGGGCCGATCGAGGAGCCGGATATCCCGCGGAACAGCATCGCGATACAGGCCGCGTAGATCAGGCTGATCGCGATGGGTTCGGTCGCCGGCGGCGAATCGGGGTTGATGAAGACCCCCACCAGTGGCACCGCGAAGATCGCGGTGATCACCGCCGACACCGCGTAGGTGACCGTCGAGAACCGGATGATGTCCCGGCCGTAGGCCTCCGCGAGCGCCTCCTTGCCCTGCCCGAGCGCCTGTCCGGAGAGGCTGGAGGCCGCGAGGCCGAAGCCCCAGCCGGGCGTGTTCATGATCCCCCAGATACGCCGGGCGACGACGAACGCCGCCAGCGTCCCCTCGCGGTAGAACCCGAGGAAGTAGAGCATCGGGAACTCCGCGACGGTCCAGACCAGGTTCCGCGCGCCCACGGGAGTGCCGATCCGGACGAGGTCCGCCAGCGTCTCGCCGTCGACGTACGTGCCGACGGGGTTGATCTCCACCGGGAAGTCGCCGAAGCCGGGCGCGCTCCCCCGGGTGATGCCGACCGCGAACGCCGCGACGGCGAACATGTTCGAGAGCACGGTCCCCAGCGCGGCGCCGGCGACGCCCCAGCCGAGCCCGATGATGAAGACGGCGTTCAGCGCGATGTTGACGAACGCACCGCCGGCACGGACCTGCATGGCGGTGTAGGCGTCGTCGGCGCCGACGAGGACACGGCTGCCGACGAGGTTCAGGCCAGCGAAGGGGATACCCAGCCCAACCACTCTGAGGTACTGGGCGGCGTACTCGATCTGTTGGGGGTCGCTGTTGATCAGGCTCACCAACTGTACCGGGAAGAACCAGAACACGACCACCACGGGCAGCGAGACGACGACCACCAGCAGCGTGCTGGAGCGGACGGCGAGTCCCAGTTCACCGTAGGCTTCGGCGCCGTAGCGTTGGGAGACGAGCGCGATGGTCCCGCCGGCGACGCCGCCGCCGATGGCGAACGCGAGCCCCCAGAACGGGCCGGCGACGCCGACACCGGAGATGGCGTCGGCGCCGAGGACGGCGCCGACCATAGCCACGTCGGCGGCGTTTTTCGACATCCGGGCGACACCGGTGACGATCCGGGGCCACGCGAGGTCGGCCGTCTCGACCGCCCGCTCGCGGTCGATGACGCCGAACCGGGCGAGGGCGAGCCCGATGTAGAGGATCGGCAACCGGAGAACGTCTGCAGTACGGGACACTCGTCGGGTCGTTCTCCCCGGACCGCGAAGAGGCTTGTCCATCCTGCCGCGTTCGCCGGCTTCTCCCCACCCCGGGCGGTTCCGCTACGGCGACTCGTAGATGACGTTCAGGGTGGCGCCGGCAGGGACCGGTCGGGTGAGTTCGAGCGTGAGTTCGGCCTCCCCACCCGTGTCGACGACGCTCTCGATGGTCAGGTCGGCCCCCTCGACGGTTAGGGTCCCGGTGTCGGCGTCGACGGCCGTGTCGAACGTACAGACGACCCGGTCGGGTGCGTCGTCGGGAATCTCGGCGCCCACGAGCGTCGGGGCGGGGCCGGCGGATCCGCCGTTCCCAGCCTCGTCGGTTCCGTCGTCATATCCGCCGTCGCCGCCGGATTCGGCTTCGACGACCATCTCGCTGGTCGCCTCCGCCCGCACGCCCTCCTCGGTCCCGAGTACGTTGGCCCCCTCGTCGTCCGGCTCGTAGTGCAGGGTCGGCTCCGCGATCAGGGCGACCGGGTCGTCCATCCCGAGGACGACCGTACTGCCCTCGACGCTCGCGTCGCCGGTTAGTCGCGGAAGGTCGTCCCGGTCCTGCTCGTAGCTGACGTCGAACCCGGCGGCGGTGCCGCGGTTCAGCATCACCTCACGGTCGTACTCGACGCGGATCGCTGCCTCGCCGCTTCGCGCGACCGCGCGTTCGAGCGTCGGCGCCGGCGGGAGCATCTCGACGTCGGCCTCGAAGCTCGCCGGGGCGCCGCCGTCCCGGCTCTCGACGGTACCTTCCTCGGCGTCGTAGCTCAGCGTCGCGGCCGCCGACGACACGTCGACGTGGAGGCCGAGCACGACCGTTCGTGGTACCAGTTCGTCGTCCATCCCGTCGACTTTCGCCAGCCGCTCGACCCGCGAGACCGCCCCGTCGAGGGAGAAGCCGACCGTGTTCTCGGCTTCGACGGGCCGGTCGAAGCGGACCACCACGCGGTCGCGCTGGTCCTGTGGCAGCCGGACCTGCTCGACTTCGGGGGCGTCGTTCGACCGGTCGACGGCCAGCTTGAACGCGTCCACCGGCATGCCGTCGGAAGCCCCGACGATGTTGTACTTCGGCCCGTTGTTGCCCTGCGTGGTGTAGGAGAGCATCACCGTGTTGCTGGTGTCGTCGAGGTCGAGAGGGTCGGTGAGGCTGAGCTTCAGGTCGTCCGAGTCCCTGATGACCCCGGAGAGCGAGACGCCGCCGGCGCCCGAGAGGGTGAAGCCGGTCGCGTCGCCGAACTGGCTCCGCACCGAGCGATCGAACGACAGCGAGATCGACTCGCCGTCGGGGCCGAGCCGGGCGTTCAGCGCCGAGGGCGGCGCTGCGAGCGCTTCGACCGACGCCGAGAGCGGCTCCGTCGGCGCCTCGTTGCTGGCGGCGATAGTGTCGCCCCGTTCCGGATCGTAGTGGACCGTCGCGTCGCCCTCGTCTTCCGGGTCGATCGGGCTGTCGAGGTCGAGCGTTACGTCCGGGCTGTTGGGGTTGTCGGAGTCGGTGTCCACCGCTCCGGTCACCGTCGCGAGCGTGTTCCGGAGTTCGTAGCCGGCAGCGCTGTCGGCGGTCACCGACGGCGCGAACCACAGTTCGATCCGGGTGCGGTCGATGTTCCCGCTACCGTTCCGGCTCCGCGGGACGCTCGCTTCGAGGATTTCGAAGCCGCCCGGCGCGACCTCGAAGGTGATCTCCTGGCTGAACCGCTGGACGAGCGTGTCGGACTCGCCCGCGAGGTTGTGCATTCGCTCGGTGTCGCTGCCACCCTCCCGATACTGGAGGGACACAGCCTCGTCGCTGCTGCTCAGCATGTCGACGATATCCCGGGTCAGCGGGAGCGTCACCCGCGGGCCCTGGACGGCGATATCGCCGTCCAGCAGGTCGTTCCCGTTGTCGTCGGTGAGCGAGAACATGGTCGCATCCTCGGTTCGGGTGACGACCGGCCGGTCGAACTGGACCCGGACGGCGTCGCCGCGGTCGCCCGGGACCGACACGTCGAGCACCCGGGGGGAGCCCGGTTCCACGTCGAGGTCCGAGAACGCCGCCGGCACCGACCCCGACGGCGTCCGGACGTTCCCGGACTCCGGCCGGTAGCTCAACGTCGGGTGTTCGTTCGCGGCGATCCCCGTCGACAACGTGAGCACGAGAACGCGCGAGCCCATCCCCTCCGGACTCCCGGCGACGGCGGCCTGCTGTACCGTTTCGATCCCCGCGATCGTTCCGTCGAGGGCGAAGCCGTCCGCCGGGACGGCCCGGCCGTCGGCGTCCTCGACGACGACCGCGTCGCTGAACTCGACGTAGATCTGGTCGGGGGCGGTGCTCCCCCCGTCGACGCCGGCCGCGATGCCCGAATCCGCAGAAACGTACGCCCGCTCGATACCCGGCTCCCCACCTTGGCTCCCGTCCGCTGACTCCATTTGCCAGTAGAGAATGTAACATACGGCCAAAAAAGTACCACGTGGGTCGGGGTCCCCGGCAGATTTTTCCGCATGCGGCCCTGCCCTCCGGTATTGCTCGTGTTACACTTCGGCGTCGTCCACGAGGACGACTGCCCGGAACTGTCGACGACGCGTGATTGGGTCGCCATCGACGACCTGCCGGACGGGTCGTTGACGGACCTCGACGTACAGCGGTGTGCCGTTTGTGGACCGTGAGGTCACCGACCCGAGCGGTGTCGTGATCGTCCCGCGAAATCCCGGCAGTATTCTTATATAGAGATAGTTCGTTCGGCGAATCGTGCTTGTCCTTCGCTTCGGAATGGTGCACGAAACCGGATGTGACGACCTCCAGAACACGCGGGATTGGATCCCCCTCGAGGACTTCTCCGAAGAAGCCTTGGAAGACATCGACCTGCGTCACTGTCCGGAGTGTCTGGACCAGCCGGTCTCCGAGGCGCTCGACGCGGCCGAGGAGTCGACGGTCTCCGCGCCGCTGGAGTAACCCCCTCCCGTTTTCGCCGACCCGAGCGCTTAGCCGGTGGCTTCGGTCGCCACCGGCGCGACGACGAGGTGGACTGCGATAGCACCGACGGCTAACAGCCCGCCGGCCGCCGCCAGCGCGCCCCCCGGTGAGACGGCGTCGGAGAGCAGCCCGCTCCCGAGTTGGAACGGGATCACCGTCAGCCCGCTCACCATCGACATCGCGCTGAGGGTCGTCGCCCGCCCGACGGCGTCGATGCGGTCGTTGACGTACTGGCCCGCGAACACTCGTGTCGCCTCCGAGAGCCCCCGTACGAGGACGAACGCGAGGAACGCCGACACCGGGAGCAGCCACTGACCGACGAGGAGGAGGCCGACGCCGACCGGGACCCCGAGGAACCACAGGCGGAGGCCGACCCGCTCGCGGATCCACCCCGCCCGGTAGGTGAAGCCGGCCGCGGTGAGGCTGATGATCGCGTAGTACCAGCCAAGCAGCGTCTCCACGTCGCCCAGCCCGTAGCCGCCGACGACCGCCTCGAAGCGGGGCTGGAGGAAGATGAACGCGAGGTACGTCGCCGCCGAGAACAGCACGTAGTAGAGGAGGATGAACGCCCGGAGCCGCCGGTCAGAGAACGCCACCCTGACGGCGTCGAGGCTGACCGAGAGGGTGGTCCCGTCGCTCGGGTTGTCGGCGTCGGCGCGGTCGTCGTCGACGGTGAGCAGGATCAGCGCGCCGACGAACGTCACGGCCGCGGCGACGTAGAACGGGACGGCCAGATCGACCGAGGCGAGGTAGCCACCGGCGACGGCGGCGACGACGCCCGCACCGAGCGCGAGCGACTCGCCGCGGCCACGCAGCTCCGAGAAGGAGTCGCCGTCCTCGACGAGCGAGTCGTAGAGCCAGGCGTCCTCGGTGCCCGAGCGGAACGTGTACCCGAGCGACCAGCAGACGTAGAGAGCGAGAAAGGCGGGGAAGGCGAGCGACTCGTCGAGCCGTCCAACGAACCCGATCCCGGCGAGCGTGAGCGCGATGATGGTGGTCCCGAGCACGAGGCCGTTCCGGCGCCCCAGTCGGTCACCGAGGTAGCCCGTGGGGACCTCCCCGAGCACCGTCGTGACGTTGTAGGCGGCTTCGAGGACGGTGATCTGGAAGAAGGAGAGCCCCGCGCTCGCGAAGTAGAGATACATGATCGGCCGGTAGAGCTCGACGGCGTTCACGGCCTTGTAGGCGTAGTACCGAGCGACGGCAGCCGGAGGCATTAGCAGAACTGGCTGGTTCCACCCACGAAAGCGTTCGGAACCCAGCCACAAGAGATACGCCTGCGCGGGCACCACCTTCGACACTATGAGCGACAGCGAGACCACCGACGACCGGACGCCCGGCGAGGGCGAGGTGTACTGCCGTGACTGCGGGGAAATCATCAGCGAGAAGGCCGAGATCTGCCCGGAGTGTGGCGTTCGCCAGCAGTCGGCGTCGACGTCCGCCGACGACATCATCGAGGTCCTGACCAACGGAGAGAACCCCTTCGTCGCGGCGGTGTACTCGGCGATCCTGCCGGGGCTGGGGCAGTTCTACAACCGGGAGCCGGCGAAAGGGGCGGCCATCGTCGTCGCCAGCTTCGTTGCCGTCCTCTCGATGCTTGCGCTCGTGGGGTTCGTCCTCTACCCCGCGGTCTGGCTGTACGCGGTCTACGACGCCTACGTCGTCGCCGACGGGCGCGAACCGCCACTGGGGAGCTAATCCAGCAGTACCGAGACGACGACGAACAGGCCGTGGTGGACCACCACCAGCGCCAGTAGCGCTGTCGGGACCGGTCCCGGCGGGCGCCGGACGCCGCCGCCGCTGAGTACGACCGCGAGCGCCGGGAGAACGAAGAAGGCCACGACGAGATAGGCGTGGGCGTAGCGCTCGGGGAGCCTGCCGAAGACGCCGCGGTCGGTCGTCTGCACACCTCCGGGGTCGCCGCGCCGACTGATAAACCCACCCACCTTCCCCAGCCTTCGGCGTCGATCCCCACACGCCGCTCGCGTGTCGGAAACTGAAGCTACAAGCCGACCCGTACCCACGTCCCGGTGTGTACAACGTCGCTATCGTCGGCTGTGGCGTGATCGGGAACCGACTCGCCGAGGCGTTCGCGGCCAACGAGGACACGAGCGTCTACGCCGCCTGTGACCTCGTCGAGTCGCGGGTCGAATCGTTCGCCGCAGAGTACGACTGTGCGGCCTTCACCGACTACGAAGCGATGATCGACGACGACGCCGTCGACATCGTCTACGCCGGCGTGCCGCCGACGGTCCACCACGAGGTCGTCGAGGCGGCAATCGGGGCCGACAAGGCGGTGATCTGTGAGAAACCCATCGCCGAGGACGCCGCCGTCGGCGCCGATATCGTGGCGCTGGAGGAGTCCACCGACCAGCCGACCGCGGTGAACCTCCCCTTCCGCTACACCCCCGGGGTGCGTGAACTGATCGACCGTGTCGAGGCTGGCGACATCGGCGAGCCACAGCGCATCGAACTCACGTTCCGCTTCCCGCAGTGGCCCCGCGAGTGGCAGGACGTGGAGTGGCTCGCCGGCCACGAGCAGGGCGGCCCCCTCCGGGAGGTCGGCACCCACTACCTCTTCGGCGTGCAGGAGGCTTTCGCGGGGATCGAGTGGGTCAACGCGGAGATCGACTATACCGCGCCGGGGCGGTACGAGGAGTCCATCACGGGCTACTTCGGCGTCGAGGGGATCGGCGGCACGATCGACCTCCTCACCGACTGTGGCACCGACGAGGAGAACTCGATGACCGTCGTCGGCACCGAGGGGACGCTGAAACTGCTCGATTGGTTCCGACTCGCCGAGAACGCCGAGGGTGAGGACCAGACCGTCGTCGTCGACGACGCCGGCGACTCGACCGGCCGGCTGGTCGAGGAGTTCGTCGCCGCCCTCGACGGCGAGGGTGGGGACCTGGTCAGCTTCGCGGAGGCGAACCGCGTCCAACACGTGGTGGACGCGCTCTTCGAGTCCGACGGGGAGTCGCTGGCCGTCTCGACGAACTGAGGCCGACGCCCCCCGACGAACCCCGAACCCCGCCACGGACCACCCTCCCTTTCTCCCGTCGTGTCCGCCGGACGCACGGCTGGGACACCGTTATGCCCCGGGCGCCCCTCCGTTCACGGAATGACGAGTCGACGCCGCTACCTCGGTGGTCTCGCCGCGCTGACGGCACTCGCGGGCTGCAGCACCGGTAGCGACGGCGCACAGTCGGTCCGGGAACACCCTTCCGGCGAAGGGATCGACAGCCAACCCGCCCTCGGCCCGGCTCCCGGCGAGGCCGAGGGGACCATCGTCGCCTTCGAGGACCCCTCCTGTCCGACGTGTGCACGCTTCGAGCGCTCGACGTTCCCACAGCTCCGGTCGAACCTCATCGACGAGGGGCGGGTCTCGTTCGTCTTCCGCTCCATCCCGATCATCTACGACTGGGGCGAGCCGGCGACGATGGCGCTGGAGGCGACGTACGACCGCGACGAGTCGGCGTTCTGGGCACTCAAGAGCCACTACTACGCCCAGCAGGACGCCTTCGACAGCGACAACGTCCTCGACCTGACCGAGTCGTTCCTCGCCGACGAAACCGGAATCGATGCCGCCGCGGTGCGGGCGGACACCGAGGCCGGCGCGTTTCAGGACGCCGTGGACCTCGACCTCCGGGCGTCGGAGTCGGCGGGCGTCTCCGCCACGCCGACGCTGTTCCTCTTCGACGCCGACGGCTTCGTGACGGACGTGTCGGGACCGGTCGGCTACGACTCGATCACGGGGGCGTTGGGGCTCTGATGGCTCCCTCCGTCCCGACTCGCGGCCGGGACTGGCGGCTGATGGCCCGGACGAGCCGACTGGTGCTCTCGCTTCCGGGCTACGCCGCGCTGGCGGTCGTCGCCGCCGTCGCCGCGCTCTCGACGTTCACGCTCTCACAGAACCTCGGCTTCGTGCGCGCGGTGGTCGTCTTCAACGACGGTCCCCTCGTCGGCCGACTGCAGGCGCTGCTCGGACTCTACCCGGGATTCGCCGGCAGCTACTCGCCGGCGTCGGCGACGCTGATCGTCGTCACCTCGGCGCTGGTCGGGCTGAACATCGCGCTCGTGACCTACCACTTCCGCGAACACGGGCTGGGTGCACGCGAGGGTGGGGGCAGCCTCGCCGGTGTCGTGCTGGGGATGCTCGGCGCGGGCTGTGCGGCCTGTGGTTCGGCGATGCTCGCGGGGCTGCTCGCGGTGTTCGGTGTCGGCGTCGGGCTGACGGCGCTCCCGCTGCACGGGCTGGAGATCTCCCTGCTCGCGGTGGCGGCGACGCTGCTGTCGGTTCACTGGATCACACAGGGGATGCGCGGCGGCGAGGTCGCCGGCTGTCCGGTGGATATCGACTGAGTCGGGAGAGAACAGCGAACGGAGGACTGCCGTTCAGTCCCGCCGCATCAGCAGCACGCCGATCCCGCTCGCGATCGCGGCGATGGCCGCGAAGACGAGGAACAGCACTGTCTGGTTCGAGTACGTCAGGATCGCGCCGGCCATCCCGGCGCCGAGCGCGCCGATGCCGAAGTTCCCGAGGTAGGTGTAGCCGTAGGAGAGCCCACGGGCGGCCTCGGGGGTGTACTCGGCGACGGCGGCTTGGTACATCGGCTGAACGATGAACAGCGCGAAGCCGAGCACGGCGCTCACGAGCAGCAGCGGGACCGCGCCCATCGACGCCAGCGGGAGGAAGATCAGCGCGAGCAGCGACAGGCCGCCGAAGGCGAAGGCGATCCCGCGTTCGGGCGGCATCCGGTCGGTCAGTCGGCCGCCGACGTACTGGCCGGCGATCCCGACGGCGAGCAGGCCCGAGTAGACGTAGTTCGCGGGCTCCTGCGGTTCGCCGGCGATGTCGATGGGCTGGAACGTCTCCAGGCCGGCGAGGAGGTCCGGCAGGAACGTCAGCACGCCGCGGTAGTAGAGGCCGTTCATCGCGACGACGACGAAGACGAACGCGAAGGCGCTCCGGACGACGGTCCCGGAGATGTCGAGGAACTCCCCGATCGAGTCGGGGGTCTCGTCCTCCTCGTCCTCGTCGAGTTCGCGCTCCTCCACGTCGATGACCAGCGCCGCGGCGGCGGCGACGAACGCCGGCACCGCGAGCACGGCGGTCACCGTCTCCCAGGGCATGAACGCGAGCAGCACCGTCGTCGCCAGCGGGCCAGCGGCGATGCCGATGTTGCCGGCCATCCCGTGGAGCGCGAAGCCGCGGCCCCGTTCGTCGACGCCGGTGCTGATGAGGGTCAGCCCCGCCGGGTGGTAGACGCTCGCCGCAGCACCCCAGAGCACGAGCGCGATCGCGATGGCCACGACCGCCGGACTCACCGAGAGCAGCGGGAGCGAGCCGAGCAGGTCCGCGGCGGTCGTCGGTGCCGCCGAGAGCACGAGGAACGAGCCGCCCATCCCGACCAGACAGAGTGCGATCAGCTTCCGGGAGCCGTAGCGGTCCGCGAGCACCCCGCCCGGCAGCGCGCCGAGGCCGAGCAGCGCCATCCCCACCGAGACGACGATGCCGAGCTCCGCCGGGGTCGTCGAGAACTCCGTCAGCCAGATGACCACGAGGATCGGCACCGATAGTTCGTACGTGTGGAGCAGGGCGTGGGCCGTCCCCGTGAGCCCCACGATACGTCGGTCGTTTCCGTCCATGAGTCACCTGCCGATGGGGAGTGGCTTGAAAGGACGGATTCGGTCCGGGAGGGCGCGGTGGGAAAACCACCAGTTATATTTGTTCGACTGGATATTACCAAGTATGGCGACAGACGAGTCCAACCGGATCGGTACCACACACATCGGAAGCCTCCCGCGGCCCCCGGAACTGCTCGACCTCCTGCGCACCCGCGAGCAGGGCGGCGAGGTCGACCCCGAGGAGTGGGACCGCGTCAGCCGCGCGGCGACCGACGACATCGTCGACAAGCAACTCGAGACCGGGATCGACGAGATCAACAACGGCGAGCAGCCCCGCGTCTCGTTCAACTACTACGTCGGCGACCGGCTCACCAACATCGGCGGGAAGGTCGAACAGCCGCTCTGGGCCGACCTCGCGGAGTACCCCGCGGTCGCCGAGGACACGTTCGAGACCGACGTGATCGACCTCGCGAAGCAGCCGACCGTCACCGGCGAGGTCCGATACGACGGCCACGCGGAGGCCGAGCGTGAGGTCGACCAGTTCCGCGAGGCGCTCGACGGTACCGGCGTCGACATCGAGGACACGTTCTTCACCACCGCGTCGCCGAGCGTCGTCGCCGCGACCCACGTCGACGAGCACTACGACGACCACGCCGAGTACGTCTTCGACGTGGCCGAGGCGATGGCCGAGGAGTACCAGATCTTCGCGGACACTGGCGCGACCATCCAGATCGACGCCCCGGACCTGCTCGCGACGGGGCACACGCACCTGTTCGCGGACCACTCCGTCGACGAGTTCCGCGACGTGGTCGAACTCCACGTCGAGGCGCTCAACGAGGCGCTTTCGGGCATCCCCGAGGAGCAGGTCCGCCTGCACACCTGCTGGGGGAGCTACGAGGGGCCCCACCACTACGACACCGACCTCGTCGACATGCTGCCGACGCTGTACGAGGCCGACATCTCCGGCCTGAGCGTCGAGCAAGCGAACCCGCGCCACCAGCACGAGTACCGCGCGTTCGCCGAGCACCCGCTGCCCGACGGCTGGACGCTCATCCCCGGCGTCGTCGACGTGAAGACGAACATCATCGACCACCCCGAGACGATCGCCGACCGCATCGAGCGCGTCGCGAACGTCGTCGACGACGACACCGATATCGTCGCCGCGCCCGACTGTGGGTTCGGCACGCAGGCCGGCCTCGGCATGGTCCACCCCGACATCGCGTGGCCGAAACTTGAAGCGCTCGTCGAGGGCGCCGAGATCACCTCCGAGCGACTCCGATAGTCAACGCGCTGTCCGTTTTTGGCCGCCCAAAAAATCGGTACTGTTTTAGGACGTCCTAAACAACGGGTTGGTAATGAGTCAGCAGGACATCTGCGTCATCGTTCCGACGATCCGGGAGTGGGACTGTATGCGGGAGTACGTCGCCAACGCCCGCGATCACGGCTTCGACACCGACCGACTGTTCCTCGTCCTCGTCACCGAGGACTTCTGTGACACCGAGGCGATGGAGGCGATGCTCGACGACTTGGGCGTCGACGGCGCGGTGTTCGACGGCACCGCCCGCGAGGACTGGTTCGCCGAGCGGGACGCCAGCGAGTACAGCCACCTCATCCCCGAGGCCAGCCACGCCCAGACCTCCTTCGGGCTGCTGTACATGTGGGCCAACGAGCGCTTCGAGTACGGCGTGTTCATCGACGACGATACGCTCCCCCACGACGAGGATTTCTTCGGTACCCACCTGCGCAACCTCGCCTACGAGGGCGAGATCGAGTCCCGCGCCTCCGACGAGTCGTGGGTGAACGTCCTCGACGGCGCCGACGGCGACCTCTACCCGCGCGGCTACCCCTACGCAGCGATGGACGAGGAGCAGACGACCGAGACCGCGGAGGTGGACAACGTGGTCGCCTCGCAGGGCCTCTGGACGAACGTGCCCGACCTCGACGCCGTCCGCATCCTGATGGACGGTGACCTGCAGGGGCAGGCCCAGACCCGGACGACCGCTGACGACTTCGGCGAGGACTTCGTCGCCGCCGAGGGCCAGTACCTGACGGTCTGCTCGATGAACCTCGCGTTCCGCCGGGAGGTCATCCCGGCGTTCTACCAACTGCCGATGGACGACAACCGCTGGGACGTGGGTCGCTTCGACGACATCTGGTCGGGGCTGTTCCTCAAGCGCGCCGCCGACGTGCTCGGCGCGCAGGTGTACAACGGCGGCCCGCTCTGTGAGCACAACAAGGCGCCCCGCTCGACGTTCGACGACCTCCAGAACGAGGTCGCCGGCCTCGAACTCAACGAACACGTCTGGGAGGTGCTGGACGACGCCGGCGCCGACGCCACCTCCTACCGGGAGGTCTTCGCCGAGATGGCCGACGCGCTGGCGACAGGCGATTTCGAAGGATGGAACAACGGTGACTTCCTGAACTACTGTGGTGAATACATGAACGATTGGCTCGACTGTCTCGACGCCGTGGGAGCGACGGCCGCCGACCCCGTGGAGGTGCCCGCCGATGACTGACGAACCGACCTCGAAGCGACGGCGCCGTCTCCTCGGCACCATCGCCGGCGTCGGCCTCGTCGGCGTCGCCGGCTGTTCCGGTGGGAGCGACGACAACGGGACCGAATCGACGGCCGACGGCACCGACGCCGGCACCGACACGCCCGGCGAGGGCGGCAGCGGTGTCGACACCAGCGGCTCCGCGGAGTTCTCGGAGTTCCGTGGCTCCGGCGCGCTCGCGGAGGGTCGGACCGAGATCGGCGGCACCCGGATCGAGGAGCTACCGGCGCTGTCGGGCGAACTGACGGTCTACCTCGGCGGCGGCGAGGGCGGGCTCTACCGCGACCTGATCGGCAAACTCGAGAACATCTACCCCGACTTCTCCGCCACGCCCCGGGCCTACGGCACCAGCGAGGCCGCGAACACGCTGATCACCGAGGGCGCCTCGACGCCCGCCGACGTGTTCTGGTCGGTCGACGCCGGGTCGCTTGCCGCCGTCGCCGCCGAGGACCTGACGGCGACGCTCGCCGACGAAGTCGTCGATCCGGTGCCCGAGGAGTTCCACCCCGACTCGGCGTGGGTCGGCACCGCCGGCCGCGCCCGCGCGATCCCGTACAACACCGAGGCACTCGACGAGAGCGATGTACCCGACTCCGTGATGGACCTGCCCGACTCCGGCATCGCCGGCCAGATGGGCTGGGCGCCGACCTACGGCGCGTTCCAAGCGTTCATCACCGCCATGCGGATCACCGAGGGCGAGGAGGCCACCCGGAACTGGCTCCAGTCGATGGTCGACGCCGGGACCACCGAGTACGGCAACGAGTTCTTCGTCTCCAACGCCGTCGCCGACGGCGAACTGCAGGCCGGCTTCGCGAACCACTACTACGCCCTCCGGGTGCAGGAGGCCCGCCCCGACGCGCCGATCGACCTCGCCTTCACCAGCGGCGACGCGGGCGCGCTGATCAACGTCGCCGGCGCGGCAGTGCTCGAGGCGAGCCCCCAGCAGGAGCTCGCGATGAACTTCGTGCGCCATCTGCTCTCGGCGGAGGCACAGGAGTTCTTCGCCACCAGAGCGTACGCCTACCCGATGATCCCGGGCGTCCCGCCGGTCGGCGGGCTCCCGCGCATCGACGAACTCAACCCACCAGAGTTCGACCTCGCCCGACTCTCCGAGATCGGGCCGACGGTCGACCTCATGCGTGAGGTCGGCGTCCTCTGATGGGCACCGTTGGCGACACCGTACCGGACAGGGGCGTCCGGGCGCTGCTCCGCCGGTTCGTCGGCGTCGACGACGACGAGGTGTCGGTCCCGCTCGTGCTGCTCTCCGGAGCCATCGCCGCAGCGGTGCTGTCGCCGCTGCTCTGGCTGCTGCTCCGGGCTAGCGAGGTGCCGGCCGGCGAGGCGCTCTCGCTGCTCCGTGGCTCGACGGACGTGTTCGCCAACAGTATCGCGCTCGTCGCCGTCGTCACGACGGCGTCGATCGTGCTGGGCGTGCCGCTGGCGGTGCTGACCGTACAGACGGACCTGCCGTTCCGGCGTTTCTGGACCGTCGTGGTCGCACTTCCGCTGGTGGTGCCGAGCTACGTCGGCGCCTTCGCGTACGTCTCGGCGTTCGGCCCCGACGGCGCGCTCGCCGACGCGCTCGCGCCGCTGGGTATCGGTATTCCGGAGGTGTACGGGCTCGGCGGCACCGCGCTGGTGCTGACGCTCTTCGTCTACCCCTACGTGTTCCTGACGACCCGGGCGGCGCTGCTCTCCTTCGACGAGACGCAGTTGGAGGCTGCCCGCACGCTCAACGTCGGCTACCCCGAGGCGTTCCGGCGCGTGATCCTCCCGCAGGTGCTGCCCGCCGTCACGGCGGGCGCGCTGCTGGTCGCGCTCTACGCGCTCTCGGACTTCGGGACACCGTCGATCATGCAGTACGACGTGTTCACACGGACGATCTACGTCGAACTCAACAGCTTCGGTGACGGCCGGGCGAACGCGACGCTGCTCTCGCTGCAGCTGCTCACCGTCACCGCCGTCGTCGTCGCGCTGGAGTCCCGGATCGGCGGCGACGCCGACTCGGGCTACGGCACCCCCGCCTCGTCGACGGCGATGGTCTCGCTGGGTCGGCTGCGCTGGGTCGCGATGCTGCTCCCGGCGCTCGTGTCGGTGTTCACGCTCGCACTCCCGGTGGGGATCCTGACGATGTGGTTCCTGCGCGCGGAGGCGCTCACCTACGACGTGGGCGGCCGGGCCTTCGAGACGGGGTTCGCGCTGAACTCCGTCTACGTCGCCGCACTGGCGGCGGTGGCGACCATCGCGGTCGCGCTCCCGGTGGCGTACTACTCGGGCCGGTCGCGCTCGCGGTTCGCCTGGCTGACCGAGCGGGCGACCTACCTCGGATACGCGATGCCCGGCGTCGTGCTCGCGCTCGCGCTGGTGTTCTTCAGCAGCACGCAACTCACCGAACTGTTCGGGCCGGGCGTCTCGCGGGCGGTCTATCAGTCGCTGCCGCTGCTGGTGTTCGCCTACGTGGTCCGGTTCCTACCGCAGGCCGTCGGCGCCACCCGGTCGTCGGTGCTGGGCGTCGATCCCTCGCTGATCGGTGCCGCTCGCGTGCTCGGGACGCCGCCGCGGCAGGTGTTCCGCCGGGTGACGCTGCCGCTGATCGCGCCGGGCGTGCTGGCGGGTGCCGCGCTCGTCTTCCTCACGACGATGAAGGAACTCGACACCACGTTGATCCTGCACCCGACAGGGTTTACAACGCTGGTGACGTACATCTGGCGAGTTCAGGAAGGGGGTTACTACGGCCGGGCGGCGCTACCGGCGCTGGTGCTGGTGCTGATCTCCGGACTCTCGATGATCCCCCTCCTCGTTCAACGCCGCGACACATGAGCGACCACGCCACACCCACGACGGAGCAAACGACCAGCGAGCACCCCGCGGCGTCGACGGCCGACACCGACGGTGAGGGCGACGACGGACCCCCGACCGTGCTCGAACTGTCGAACGTCGTCAAACGCTTCGCCGGCGAGACCGCCGTGGACGGCGTGGACCTCTCGGTCAGGGAGGGCGAACTGCTCACGCTGTTGGGCCCCTCGGGCTGTGGAAAGACGACGACGCTGCGCACGATCGCGGGCCTCGAAACGCCCACCTCGGGAACCGTCCGCGTCGCCGACGAAGTCGTCGCCGGCGACGGGGCGGTCGTCCCGCCCGAGGAGCGCGACGTGGGGATGGTGTTCCAGGAGTTCGCCCTGTTCCCGCACCTCTCGGTCGCCGAGAACGTCGCCTTCGGCCTCGACGACCCCGACAGCGAGGAAGCGACCGAACGGGTCGAACAGCTCCTCGACCTCGTCGGCCTCGACGGCTACGGCGACCGCTCGCCGACGGAGCTCTCCGGCGGGCAGCGCCAGCGGGTCGCCCTCGCGCGCTCGCTCGCCCCGGAACCCGACGTGTTGCTGCTCGACGAACCGTTCTCGAACCTCGACGTGGCCCTCCGCGTGGAGATGCGCGAGGAGGTCAGCCGCATTCTCAACGAGGCCGGCGTCACCGCCGTCTCGGTCACCCACGACCAGGAGGAGGCGCTCTCCATCTCGGACCGCGTCGCCGTGATGGCCGAGGGACAGATCGAACAGGTCGGCAGCCCCGAATCGCTGTTCGAACACCCCGAGTCCCGGTTCGTCGCCTCCTTCCTCGGGCAGGCGAGCTTCGTCCCCGGCAAGATCACCCAGGACACCGTCGAGACGACCATCGGCTCCTACGGCCGCGACCTGCTCGAGGGGGTCACCGACGAGTACGTCGGCGCCGAGGTGGACGTACTGGTCCGCCCCGACGACCTCCGGCTCGCCCCCGTCGACGGGGAGGCCGGCCCCATCTCCGCACAGGCCGACCCGCTGACGACCGCCGACGGCGGCACGGTCGGGACCGCCGACGGCGAAGTGATCCAACGCCAGTACACCGGCCCGTCGTTCGTCTACCACGTCCAACTCGACGACGGTCCGGTCGTCAGGTGTCTGCACAATCACGCCGAGGAGGTCGGCATCGGCGAGCGCGTGAGCGTTCGGCTGGTCGCCGACCACACGCTCGCTTGGTACCCCGCGGCGTAGATGCCCGATCGGTCCCCCTCCTCCGGCCGCGTTCCCCGCGCCCTCTCCTCTCTTGACGCCGCCAGCGACCGCCTCGACCGGGGCTGGCTCGCGATCCTCCTGCTCGCGCTCGTCGCCGCTGCCGTCTCCTTCCTCGTCGCCACCCGCGTCTTTCCGTACCACTCGCTCAACCACGACGAGGGCGTCTACATCCAGCAGGCGGAACTGCTGCTCTCCGGTCGGCTGTTCCTCCGGCCGCCGGTCGACGGCCCGTTCCGGCCGTGGTTCTTCGTCGACGGCCCCGAGGGGCTCTACTCGAAGTACGCGCCGGTCCCGGCGGCGGTGTTCGCGCTCGGTCGTGCGCTCGGCGCGTACCCGATCGCGCTCGCGGGGATCGCGGCGACGGTCGTTGGCGGCACCGCCGCGGTCGCCCGGGAGCTGTTCGACGCCCGCGTCGGCGTCGTCGCGGGCCTACTCGTCCTCGCCTCACCGCTGTTCCTGGTCCAGTCGGGGACCTACCTCCCCTACGCGGTCACCGCCGCGTTCGAACTCGTCTTCGCCTACGCCTACCTCCGGGGCGAACGCACCGGGAGCCGCCGACTCGCGGCCGTCGCGGGCGCGGCGATCGGCGTCGCCTTCTTCGGCCGACCCTACACCGCCGTGCTGTTCGCGGCGCCGTTCGTCGCCCACGCGGTGGTCACGCTCGTCCGCTCGGGCGCGTGGCGTAGGCCGTTCCGGGCCGTCGACGACGCCCGACGCGACCTGTTCGCGCGTCGGCTGGCGACCGCGGGGCTCGGCACCGCGGGCGTCGTCGTCGCGCTCGGCTACAACGCCGTCATGACCGGCGACCCGCTGGAGTTCCCGTTCGCGGCGTTCGCCCCCGAGGACGGGATCGGCTTCGGCGAGCGGTCGCTCCTCGGTCACGAGGTCGACTACACGCTCGGGCTGGGGCTGGAAGCGAACGCGCTCGTACTGGAGACGCTGTTCACCGACTGGGTGGCGATGGGGAGCCTCGGGGCCGTGCTGGCCGCGGTCGGGGTTGGCTGGACCGCCCGCACGGGGCGTCGACGGCCGACGGCGCTCGCGTGGCGACGCGGGGTTCTCGCGGGGCTGTTCCTCTCGATCACGGCCGGGAACGTCGGCTTCTGGGGGAACTACAACGTCCTCGGCCGCCTCGACGTGGCCACTGACGGCCTGATCTACCACCTCGGGCCGTACTACCACTACGACCTGCTCGTCCCGACAGCTGTCTTCGGCGCCGTCGCGGCGGTCCGCGGCGGGGAGCGGCTCCGGGCGGTCGCCGCGGATCGACTGCCGGACTCCCTCCCCGTCGACCGTGCTGCCGCCGATCGCCTCGCCGTCGGCCTCCTCGTCGTCGCGGCGGGCGTCGGCGGCGCCGTCGCAGTCGGGGCCGCCCAAGACCCGATCGAGCGCAACGCCGCGGTCAGCGATCAACTCGAAGTCGCCTACGAGCCGTTCCAGGAGCAGGGGGGGCTCTCAGCCGGCAACGCCGCCCTCCACGGGAACGCGACCGAGGAACGTACGCTGACGTTCCTCCCCCCCGTGTACGGCCCGTGGCTGAACCATCCGTTTCAGGCAGTCCGGAACGACCCAGACTTCGACGGCCGCTCGTTGTACGCGCTCGGCGACGACGACGAACTGGACGTGGCGGCGGCTCACCCCGAGTACCGGCTCCGTCGGTACGTGGTCCGGGGGGCGTGGTCGCCGGCCGGCGGCGACGCCGTGACCGCGGAACTGCGCCCGGTCGAGCGTGTCTCGGGCGAGTCGGTTCGTCTCGACACTGCCGTCGGGGTCCCCGAGGGGGCCCAGTCGGTCTCCATCCGCGTCGGCGGCGACGACGGCCAGACCTACGCGATCGCGGACGCGAGCCCCGGAACGCTGAACCTCTCACTCGTCGTCGCTGACGGCGAGGCGCGGCTCAGCGGCGAGGGGATCGCGGCCAGCGGCGGGCGGTCGTCGACGAACGGGAGCGTGGACCCCGCGTTCCCGGTCGACGACCGCGACGAACTCACGCTGACGGTGTTCGTCGGGACGGGCCCGAGTTCGGGGTTCAGCTACGACCTGACGTTCCCGGTCGACACGGGCGGCGAGACGGTTCGGGCGCTCTCGCCGACGCGGGAACGGTGCCCCGTGCCGGCCCGGTGTGTCCCCGCCGGACTCGGTCCATCGCCGCCGGGAACGTTCGTCGACGCGACGATCGTCGGCACCGCGTCGGCTCAAAACGGGACTAACAGTCGGTAGGAGTCCGCTATCGGGGGAACGCTTTTGGCCTCCCGCGAGAATACTGAGTCATGGTAACACGCAGCATTCGATCCGCACTGGAAGGGCTGCGGGCCTACTACGACACCAGAGAACGCGTCTGCACGGCCTGTGGGTTCGAAGTCGATGAGGGCTCGTGGGTGAGCGAGACCAACGGGAGCGTGGTGATGTACCACTACGAGTGTCCCAGCTGTCACGCCGTGATGGAACACACCGTCACCCTCTCTGCGGCCTGAGGACGTGGGCACGCCGGGTAGCGGCCGTGCCGGTCAGAACAGCGACGTGAGTTGGCGTTTTCGCTCCTGTGCACAGACCCGGAGGATCGACCCCGCGATCTCGGCGCCGCCCGAGAACGGGTCGAGTTTGGTCTCGCCGAGGCGTTCGTCGTAGGCGATCGGTTCCTCGCGCACGTCGTAGCCCCGCATCACTGGGCGGATCAGTAGCTCCGCGGAGAGGCCGGTGTTCTCGGTCCACGTGATCTCCTCGATCACGTCCTCGTGGTAGGCGCGCATCCCCGTCGTCACGTCGTGGAGGTGGTCGCCGGCGAGCACGCTCGACAGCGCCGCGAACGCGAGGTTCCCGTAGCGGTTCATCGTCGGCATCGTCTCGGCGCCGTGGTAGAGTCGGTCGCCGCTGACCACGTCGTAACCCTCGTTGATCAGGTCGAGGAAGTCCGGGATCCGCTCCATCGGGTAGGTGCCGTCGCAGTCGGTGGTGATCCGAACGGGGTTCGAAGCCGACAGGAGCGCCTTACAGACCGCGAAACCGTAGCCCCGCGGCTCCTGCTCGATCACCGTCGCGCCCTTCTCCCGGGCGATATCGGCGGTCCCGTCGCTGGAGCCGTCGACGACGACCACCTCCGCGCGGCCGTCGGTGGCGGCGTCGATGTCGTCGAGCACCGGCCCGATCGCTTCCGCCTCGTTGTAGCTGCCCATCACCACGCTCACGTCGTCCAGCGTGTACTCACTCATGATTCTGGGGTCGTGCTGGACTGGTTTAGGCCTGCCGAAAAACTGTGACCGAGCCGAGAACCCGGCCGGCGTTTCCGGAGCGAACCGGGTTTAAGGTGCCTGCGGCCACAGGGGCGGGTATGGATCTCGAACTCGAAGGGACGAGCGCACTGGTCACGGCATCGAGCAGCGGTCTCGGGAAAGCGTCGGCGGAGGCGCTGGCTCGCGAGGGGGCACACGTCGTCGTCAACGGCCGGGACGAGGAGCGACTCGCCGAGGCCGTCGAGGAGATCGACGCCGCCGGCGACGGCGAGGTCGTCGGCGTGCAGGGCGACCTCACCGAGAAAGAGGACATCGAACACCTCGTCGAGCGTACCGTGGAGGAGTTCGGCGGCATCGACACGCTCGTCACCAGCGCCGGCGGCCCGCCCAGCGGGGCGTTCATGGACACCGACGACGAGGACTGGTACCAGGCGTTCGACCTGCTCGTGATGAGCGCCGTCCGGACCGTCCGCGCGGCCGCCCCCCACCTGAAGGAGTCCGATCAGGGGACGATGACGTTCGTCACCTCCCGATCGGTGAAGGAGGCGATCGACTCACTCGTGCTCTCGAACTCCGTCCGGATGGCCGTCATCGGGCTGGAGAAGACGCTCTCGAAGGAACTGGCCCCGGAGGTCCGATCGAACGCGGTGCTTCCCGGCCCCCACGAGACCTCCCGGATCGAGGACCTCGTCGAGCAGGCCGTCGACCGCGGCGACTACGAGGACTACGAGGAGGGCCTCGCCGACTGGGGCGACGGCATCCCCGTCGGCCGCATCGGCGACCCGATGGAGCTCGGCGACACGGTGGCGTTCCTCTCCTCGCCGAAGTCCTCCTACATCAACGGCGTCGCACTGCCCATCGAGGGCGGCGCCGGCGCGTCGAACCTCTAGTCAGTCGCGGCGAACGACCACAAGCGACCGCCGTGTCGCTTGTCGGAGCCGATGCCGTGACTGTACGTTGTCGATCTGCGTGCGACCGGCGACAACTCGAACGGTCCCACACTTTTCCGGGGGACGCCACGCTCGGGAGCGATCCCTGACGAACGTCGGTCGCGTCTCACCGCTGGCTTACGCTCGGAGTGGGCGCCAGTCAGGACATCGGGATAGCCGTCGCTCAGTTTGTTGAGCAGACGGGGTAGGCCGGTCGACTTACCCGACGTGCAGAGCACGCGGGGCGAAAGGAGCCGCCGACCGTGCCGTCCACCTCATCCTCCCGGCTATCGCTACAAAACCCCTCCGATGCGTCGAGCGGGGCGGTCGGCGCGTCGGGGCGGCCTACGCCTCGGGGAGGTCGGCGCCACACTCGGGGCAGGCCTCGTCGACGACCGTCACTTGCAGGTCACAGTCCGGGCAGTAGTCCCGGTAGCACGCGTCGTCGCCCATCGTCCGATGTTCGGGACTGGAGGGGCATATTCGTTTCCGGGGTGTCGGCGACGACCGAGGCCCGGATCGGCTGCCTCGCGGCGATCGACCGGTCCGAGGACGGATCGAACTGCGCCACCGAACGAATAATGCCGCTCTCCTGTGAACTTCGAGGGGAGCGATGTCCCACGAGAAATACCGCCTCCGCTATCAGGCGGCCGAGACCTACCGGATGGACGGCCGGAACGAGGCTGCCGGCACGACGTTCAGCCTCGCCGCCTACGAACTGCTCGGGGGCTCGGAACTCGGCGACCGAAACGAACTCCTGACGGCGGTGACGACGCTCACGGAGGCGGCCATCTGTTACCGGATCGGCGGCCACGACCGCCGGTGTTCGATCCGGTGTCGGCAGGGCGAGAGCGTCGTCGACGAACTCGATGCCCTGCTGTACGAGCGCGAGCCCTTCGAAGCGCTGGCCCACGAACTCCGCGGGGACTTCCGGCTGATCGCCGGCCGGAAGGGTCACCGCAAGCACCACCGACGGGCCCGCGCGATCTACGCCGAGTACGAGGACGAATCGGACCGCTGGCAGGGGACCGACGAGTTCGAGGCGGCGCTGGACCCGTTTCTGAAAGCCGCCGACGCCGTGGGCCACCAGTACGACCACTATCAGCCCCTCGACGATCTCTCGCTGCTCTCACGGCTGTTCGAGAAGAAGTACCACTTCGGGGAGGTTCTGCGAGAACTCGAACGGGCGGGTACGTGGAACTGGGACCGCTGAAGGCGGCTGTCGCGGCCGCCAGTCGGCTTACTCCTCGTCGGCGCCGCCGAACGTCGCTTTCGCGTCGGCGGGCACGTCGAAGTCGTGGTAGTGTTCGCCCTTCTCCTTGCTGAGTATGTTGAGGGCGGCGGCGGCGCCGTCGCCCGCGGAGATGACCGCCTGCCACTCCTCGGCGCGGACCATCGCGCCCGTCGCGTAGGCGTCCGTGACGCTGGTCTCCATCGTCACGTCGGCGTCGACGACGCCCTCGTCGGTGAGTTCACAGCCGAGTTCCTCGGCGAGGTCACGGCTCGCACCTGTCGCCAGCACGACGTAGGGCGCCTCGTACTCGCCCTCCGCCGTCGTGACGGTGAAGCCGTCGCCGTTCTCGGTGACCGCGGTGACTTCCTCGCCCTGCTTGCGCTCGACGCCGAAGTTGTCGACTTGGTTCCGGAGGGTGTCGAGGAACACGCTGCCGTCCTGCGAGCCGATTCCGGGGTAGTTGAACAGGTGGGCCTTGTGCATCCACGTCTTGTCGGTGTCGAACACCGTCGTTTCGAGGTCGTTCTTCTCGGCGAACAGTGCGGCGCTCAGGCCGGCGGGACCACCGCCGACGACGAGTACGTCTGCCATGCCCTGCCCTTCTGTCGCTCGTCCCCTAACTCTTTGCACGGTGGCAGGTCGAGTCGACGCGGGGGGTGTGGGCCGGTCGCCGGCCGGAAGCGTGCCAGATAGGGACACGTTCCACAAAACATTTATACCCGAGAATGCCGTCGGCCCGAGTGAATGGTGACGAGCGATCGCTTCGCGGCGAGCGTGACCGGCGACCTGCTGTTGGTCGCGTCGGTGCTCACGCTCGTTCCGTCGTGGATCGGGGGCGTCGAACTCCTCTCGGCGCTCGGGATGGGTAACGTGCCGGCGGCCGTCGTCGGCGGCGCGTACGCGTGGGGCCGGGGTGGCCTCTCGGCTGCCGTGCTGGCCCGCCGCTGGCGCCGCGGCACGCTGTCGCTGACTCGCTCGCGGCTGTCGTCGTCGCTCCGGGCCATCGCCGGGCGGAGCGCGCTGGCGGACTACCCCGCGCCGTACCGTCCCTCGCTGTCGGCGGGCGTCGGCGCGGCGCCGGCCTAACACGCGGAACGAACGCTTTACCCTCGCCCGCCGACGACTTCGGGTATGGACGCGGCAGTCCTCGCCCAGGACGTGACTAAACGCTACGGCGACACGGTCGCCGTCGACGGCGTCTCGCTCTCGGTACCAGAAGGGACCGTCTTCGGGCTCATCGGCCCAAACGGCGCCGGGAAGACTTCGCTCGTGCGCTGTCTCACCGGCACCACGGCGTACGACGGCGAGGCTTCGCTACTCGGCTCCCCGCCCGAAACCGTCGAACGCGACCGTATCGGGCTGCTCCCGCAGTCGTTCTCCCCACCCGAACGCTTGACCGTCAGTGAGCTTCTCGGCTACTACGCCGACCTCTACGACGAGGCTCGCGACCCGGCGTCGGTGCTCGCGGAGGTCGGACTGGAGGGAGCGGCCGACACGTGGTACGAGGAGCTCTCCGGCGGCCAGCAGCGCCGGGCCTGCGTCGGCATCACGCTGGTCAACGACCCCGACGTGCTCTTTCTGGACGAGCCGACGACCGGGATCGACCCCGTCGGCCGTCGGGACCTCTGGACGTTGATCGAGGACCTCGCGGCGGCGGGGACGACGGTGTTCCTCACCAGCCACTCGATGGACGAGGTCGAGCGCCTCGCGGACGAGGTAGCCATGCTCGCCGCCGGGGAGATCGTCGCCGCCGGCACCCCGAGCAGCCTGATCGCCAAGCACGGCGGTGACTCGCGACTCGTGGTCCGCACCGAAGCCAGCGCCGACGTGCTCGCGGACAGCCGGTTCCGCGTCGAGTCCTCGGCCGGCCGACTCACGCTCCACGATATCGACGCCGCGGACATCGACGACGCCGTCGACGCGCTCGCGGCCGCCGGCATCCAGTACGAATCGTTCACCTGGACCGAACCGACCCTCGAGGACGTCTACCTCGAACTGACCGGCGAGGCGTTCCGCGGGCTCGGCGCCCCGGGTGACGGCGCGACGGCCGGGGCCGTGCAGACCGAGACGGAGGCGGAGCGATGAGCCGGACCGGACGGGTCGCCAGCGAGATTCGCGCCGGCGCGAAGGCGTTCCTGCGCCGCCGGACGGCGGTGTTTTTCACCTTCTTCTTCCCGGTGATCATCGTCCTGATCTTCGGCGTGCTCGTCGGGACCCAGCCCACCGGCGGCGGCCTGTTCGCCGAGCCGCCGGGCTACTACCTCCCGGGCTACCTCGCCGTCGTCGTACTGTTCACGCCGCTCTCGCGGGTCGGCAGCGAGTTCGCGCGCCATCGCGAGGGCGGTCGGTTCGAGAAGCTGGCGACGACGCCGCTGCGCCGGTGGGAGTGGCTGCTGGCACACACGCTGGTGAACGTGCTCGTCATCGGCGCCGCCTCGCTGCTGATCTTCGGGCTGGTGGTGCTGCTCGTCGACGCACAGATCGTCGTCGGCGCGAGCCTGCTGTTGCTGGTGCCGTTCGTGACCCTCGGGGTCGCGCTGTTCTGTGGCCTCGGCGCCATCCTCGGCCGCCTCGCCGACTCACAGGACGGCGTCATCGCCGCCAGTAACTCCGTGGCGCTCCCGCTGCTGTTCCTCTCGGAGACGTTCGTCACGCCCGACCTGCTGCCGGCGTGGTTCCAGCCGATCACGAACCTCTCGCCGCTGACGTACTTCGCACGCGGCGTGCGCTACCTGACCTACGACGGGGCCTCGGCCGGCGGCGACGCGACGGCGCTCGCGCTGACCCAACTGGGAATCCTCGCCGCGCTCTCGCTGGCGTTCTTCGTCGTCGGGGCCTACGCGGTCCCCTACAGCGAGTAGGGCCAGCGCGAACCCGCCACGGGACGCCGCCCCGCACACGCTCCCCCCGGTACGCGCCTTTTTGCCGATCCGATTCGTTTGGCCGGGGAATGCTGCGCAGTCGTCGGTGGACCGTCCCCGAAAGCCGTACCCGCGCCCAACTCAACGGCGTCGCCGTCGCCGACGGCCGGGCCTACGCCGTCGGCAACCGCGGGGTCCTCCTCTCTCGGACCCGGGTCGGCTGGGAGCCGCTGTTCGACGACGGGGTCGCCGGCGGCTCGCGGGGACTGCTCGACATCGCCGCCACCGACGACGGCCGCCGACTCTGGCTCTGTGGCACCCGTGGCGCACTCGGCTACTACGACCGGGAGACCGGGAACCTCCGGGACCGCTCGACACCCTACGGCCTGGCGACGACCTTCCGAACACTCGCCGTCGCCGGGTCGGCCGGCGACGAACGGGTCCACGTCGGCGACGATCAGGGTCGGATCGCTCGGCTCGCCGTCGACGGCCGCGAGACGAACGTCCGTGGGGTCGCGCTCCCGGGTCCGGGCGCACCCATCACCGCGCTGCGCGGCGCCGACAACATGTGGTTCGCCGGCGACACCTCCGGCCGAGTCCACCAGTCCGACGACGGTCGCGAGTGGCGCACCGACACTCTCTCCGCGGCGATGGTCACGGCGCTGGCCATCGACGCCGACGGGCTCCTGGCGACGAACCGCGGCGGCACCGTCTACACCGGCGTCCGGTCGTTCGACGCGCCGCCGGACCGACTGGCGCCGCTGCCGGACGGCGTCCGTCCGACCGATGCGGCCGGGGTGGGCCACACGGCCGTGGTGGTCGGGAGCCGCGGAGACATCCTCGCTCGCGGCCGGGACCCGGGGTTCCAGCGCGTCGGAATCGACGGGCCGGCTGGCCTCTACGCGGTGACGCTCGCCCCCGACGGCACGGTGTTCGCCGTCGGCGCCGACGGCCTCGTGGTCGAGGGGCGCCCGCGGTAGGTTCCCGGTCGGGAGCCGCTCGCGGTCGCCTCGTTTTAAGCCTCGGCCGGCCCGAGCGGGGGTATGAGCGACTCAGCATCGCCGGCAGGAGCCGGGGGGATCGTCTTCTTCCGAACCGCCGACCGAGAGACCGTCGTCGCGTGGTACCGTGAGGTCGTCGGCGCCGAGACGTGGCTCGAACAGCCCGGCTGCACCATCCTCGAGTTCCGGGGGTTCCGGTTCGGCTTCTGTGACGCCGAGGAGACCGAAGACGACGGGATCCTGACGTTCGTCTACGATTCCGAAGCGGACGTCGACGCCATGCACGACCGGGTCGGCGACGCGGCCGACGAGGCTCCCCACGAGAACGAGACCTACGACATCTACCAGTTCTTCGCGACCGACCCCGACGGCCGGACCGCGGAGTTCCAGACGTTCCGTTAGAGTGCCGAGAGCAGTGTGTCCACGTCCGCTTCGGTGTTGAAGGCGTGGACCGACGCCCGGACCGCGTCGGGATCGGGCAGGGTCCGGACGAACACGTCCTCGTCGGCGAGCCGTTCGACCGTGGCCTCGGGTTCGTCGGCGGCGAAGGTGACGAGCCCGGATTCGTACGCCTCGGGCGAGAGCAGGCGGTCCCCGAGACCATCTTTCAGTCGGTTCGTCAGGCGTTCGATCCGGGCTTGGATCGTGTCGAACCCGACCGACTCGACGATCCCGATCGCCGTCTCGGCGCCGACGTAGGGCGCGGGGCTGGTCGTGCCCACCTCGAAGCGCATCGCGCCGGCTTTGAACGCCGGCTCGTCGTCGGTGGGCGACTCGACGGACCGGTAGCCGACCTGGGCCGGGCGCAAGCCCTCGGCGACCGCGCGATCGACGTAGAGCATGCCGGCCCCCCATGGGCCAAGCAGCCACTTGTGGGCGGCGCCGACGACGAAATCCGCGCCCCAGGCACGCACGTCGAGGGGCTGCTGACCGAACGTCTGCACGGCGTCGACGAGCACCAGACAGTCGTTCTCGTGGGCGATATCCACGATCTCGGCGATCGGGAATCGGGTGCCGTAGTTCCACGTGATCGAACTCAGACAGAGCAACCGCGCGTCGGCGACGGCCGCTCTCAACGCTGCCGTGTCCACGCGACCGTGCTCGGTCGGGAGGACGTCCACGTCCACCCCACGTTCCCGGAGGTTCCACCAGGGGAGGACGCCGGCGCTGTGTTCGAGGTCCGTTCGGACGACCGTGTCACCGTCCTCCCAGTCGATGGCGGCGGCGACCCGGGCGATGCCGTCCGCGGTGCTCTCGGTGAGCGCGATCTCCTCGGTGTCGGCGTTCAGGAACCCGGCGACCGTCTCGCGCGCGCCGTCCAGCGCGTCGAACGCCGCGGGGTAGGCACCCTCGTTCACGGGGGCCTCGGTCTCGTGGTAGGCGACGAACTCGCCGACGGCGTCGACGACGGACTGGCTCGCGGGCCCCGACGCGCCGGTATTGAGGTACGTCCCGGACTCACAGACGGGGATATCCGCTCGCAGCTCTTCGGGAGTCATGGCGGCGCTCCGGACCGGACCACCGTGAATCTGCCGCCGAACTCAGTCGACCCGCCGGACTCGGTCGGCTTTCACGGGGACGCCGGGGGAGTAGTGTGCCAACGGCTCGGCGTCGGGCCGTTCGAAGCCGTTGGCTTCGAAGAAATCAGTCGAGCGCAGGTCGAGGTCGGCCTCGTACACGTCCCACGGCGGGTGGGCCACGTCGCCGTAGAACAGGCCGCCGGACCCTTCCTGGCCCGCCTCGTCCTCGGCGCTCACGTCGCCCTCCGCGAGGTAAAAGCGGTAGTTCTCGACGAGGAACTGTTCGAGCGAACCCTGCTCGGGCCGGAACCGGCCACCGGTCGGGCCGTACGTGACGTCGAGGTGGGCGTCGGGTACGCCCGGGTGGGTGCGGTGGCTCACGAACGCGACGCTGCGCTCGTGGGGGCCGGTATCGCCAGGGAGTGCGCCGCTGCGGTCGATATCCATGTGGGCACGGTAGTACGGTAACTGGTAGAGCCGCCGGGCGACCGGAACCCCGATGCGGTCGGCGGCGTCGAGGTTGTAGAAGTAGATGCCCTCGCCGCCGTCGGGTCCCTCGACGTACGTCCGGAGGTTCGCCTCGCCGAACGTGAGTCCGAGCGGTCGGGGTACCCCGCGCGGCCGGATGTCCTCCATGACGAACGCGACGACGCCGAGCCACGCGCTGCCCGCTTTCGTTCGGGGGGTGATCCCCGTCGGCAGTCGTTCCTCGACGGCGGCGGCGTCGACGGGCCAGTGTGCGAACAGCGCGTCGCGCCAGTCCATCGAGAGGTAATGGCGCTGCATGCACGCCACTTCGACCGGCCATCCCTTCCCGGTGTCGGCCGTGGTGAGTTGCGGCGAACGACCTGCCCCGCGCTCCGTCACGGGGCCGCGGAGACAACGCCGCGAGTCGGCCGTGGTGAGTTGCGGCGAACGACCTGCCGCGCTCGATGAGTCAAACCGCTCTTTGTGGCTAGCCAACCTTTTACCGGAATCCCGACACAGTGTAACTCATGCCACGGAACCGAGCACTCGCCGCCCTCGCGCTCGCCTGCCTGCTCGTCCTCGCGGGCTGTGCCGGCGGGGGGAACGACGGGGCCACGCAGGCGGCCCTCGACGGCGGCGACGGGAACGAGATGGGGACGGCGGCGCCGGAGGCGACCAACGCCGACGCCGACGACGCCACGGGCGGCGCGCAAGCGGCGGGCGACCGGCTGTGGATCTACACCGCCAACGCCCGGCTGCGCGTCGACGACTTCGAGACGACACGGGCGAACCTCTCGACGACGCTCGCCGACCACGGCGGCTACGTCGGGAGTTCGCGGGTCTCAACGACCGAGCGGAACAACGAGACGTACCACGACGCTCGGATCGTCTACCGTGTGCCGAGCGAGAACTACTCGGCGTTCACCGCGGCCGTCCGCGAGGAGGGGACCGTCGTCAACTTCGAGGAGGACGCACGGGACGTGACCGGCCAGCACGCCGACCTCGAAGCCCGGCTGGAGAACCTCCGGGCCGAGCGTGACCGCCTGCGGGAGCTCTACGAGCAGGCCAACGACACGCAGGACGTGCTGGCGGTCCAGCGCGAACTCTCGGACGTGCAGGGCGAGATCGAGGCGACAGAGGCCCGACTGGAGAGCCTGGACAACCAGATCGCCTACGCCACCGTCACCGTCGAGTTCCACGAGGAGCGCCCCGACGTGGAGTACGATCCCGACCGGTGGTACGACACCGGCGTGATCGACGCGTTCCTCGAGTCCGTCGATGGTGCGCTCGTCGCCCTGCGGGCGGCGGTCGTCGGGCTGGCGTACGCGCTCCCGTACCTGATCGCGTTCGGCGTCCCGCTGGTCGGGCTGGCGCTGGTGGCTCGCCGACTCTTCGGGGGCGGGCTGCCGTCGATCCGCGGCGGTAACGGTGCCGGGGACGAGGCGGAAGTCGACGAGGAGAGCGAGCCCTCGGCAGGGGACCGCGACGAGTAGTCGGCGACCGAGTTACCCCCGGCGCTTCCGCTTGCCGAACGCTTTTCGCCGTGCCGGGGGACCTCGCGGCTGATGAGCGAGCTACCACTCGACGCGTACTACGACCTCACGCAGGTCGGCGCCGTCGCCGTCTCCCCCGACGGGGAGCGCGCGGCGTTCACTACCTCCGAGAACGACCCCGACGCCGACGAGTCGGTGTCGTCGCTGTTCGTCGTCCCCACCGACGGCAGCCGCGACCCCCACCGACTCACCCGCGTCTCCGGCGCCGGCTCCCCGACGTGGTCGCCAGACGGCGATCGACTCGCGTTCCTCGCCGCCCGCGACGAGGACAGCGACCTCCGTGTCGGTCGGGAGAGCGAGGACGAGGACGAAGACGAGGAGGCGGCGGCCGAGAACGGCGGCGGCAACGGCGAGGCAGAGCCGAAGTCCCAGGTCTGGGCGTTCGACCTCGCGCTCGGGGGCGACGCCCGCCAGATCACCGACTTCGAGGAGGGCGTCCGCGAGTTCGACTGGGCGCCCGACGGCGAACGCATCGTCGTCACCGCCCGCGACCCCACCGACGCCGAGTCGGCCTACCTCGACGAGCGCCGGGACGGCGGACCGATCGAGACCGAGCGCGTCCAGCACAAACTGGACGGCGTCGGCTACCTCGACACCGTCAGGAGCTACCTGTTCGTCGTCGGCGAGGACGCCGTCCTCGGGTCCGCAGCCGCCGACGCCGACTCCGCCCGGAAGCTGGAGGACGCCTACGGTCGCGGCGCGTTCGAGGGACTGAGCGGCCTCCAGCCGGATTGGGGCGCCGGCGACGAGATCGCGTTCGTCTCCTACCGCGGCGAGGACCCCGACAGCACGCTCGCGACCGACGTGTTCACGGTCTCGCCCGAAGGCGGTGACGCGACCGCGATCACCGACGGCGGCCTGAGCTGTAACGCGCCGACGTGGTCGCCCGACGGCGAGCGGCTGGCGTTCTCCGCGGGCGACGAGACGAACTGGTGTATCCCGACCGAAGCCCGCGTCTGGGACGGCGAGGAACACGTCTCGGTGACGGGCGACCTCGACCGAACGCTCGCACGCGGCTCCAGCTTCGAGTGGGTCGACGACGCTGTCTTCTACACGCTCGTCGGCGACGAGGCCCGAACCCGAATTCTGGAGTGCGACGCTTCCGACGCCGAGTGGGAGCGGACGTTCGAGGCACAGGGCGACGACCGCGCAGTGGCGGGCCTCTCCATCGGCGGCGACACGGCGGCGATGGGGCTCTCGCATCCGAGCGAGGGCCACGACCCCTACGCGCTGCCCGTCGACGACCTCGACGCCGACGAGCAACCTGACTCGCTCACGCGACTCGCTTCGGTCAACGCCGACCTTACCGACGAGTACGAGATGCCGGAGGTCACCCGCGTTACCTTCGAGAACGACGGCTGGGACATCTCGGGCGTGCTCTACCACCCGCCGGAGTACGAGCCCGGCGAGTCCGACCCGGCGCCGACGGTGTGTGCGATCCACGGCGGCCCCGTCTCCTACGACGAGCCGGTGTTCGACTTCACCCACGCGGCGTTCACCTCGCGTGGCTACCTCGTCTTCCGCCCGAACTACCGCGGGGGCTCCTCGTTCGGCCGGAAGTTCTGCGAGACGCTCCACGGCCGCTGGGGAACCGTCGAGGCCAGCGACATCGCCGCCGGGATCGAGGACCTGGTCGACCGCGGCTGGACCGACCCCGACCGCGTGTTCGGCTACGGCTTCTCCTACGGCGGGATCGCACAGGGCTACCTGGTCACGCAGTACCCCGACCTGTTCACCGCCGCCGCGCCCGAACACGGGATCTACGACCTGCGCTCGGCCTACGGCACCGACGACTCCCACATCTGGATGGAGAACGAGTACGGCTACCCGTGGGAGAATCAAGACGAGATCGACGCCTCCTCGGCCATCAACGACATCGGGAACGTCGAGACGCCGCTCCTGGTCGCCGCCGGCGGCGCCGACTGGCGCTGTCCGCCCTCCCAGTCCGAACAGTTCTACGTCGCGGCCCAGCAGGCCGGCGCGGAGTGTCGGCTGGTGATCTACGAGGACGAACACCACAACGTCGGCGACCCCGACCGCGCCATCCACCGACTCGAGGAGATCACCTCGTGGTACCGCCGCCACGACCCCGCGGTCACCGACGCCGAGGCCGACGACCCGCACGGCCGCGACGCCGACGAGGAGTAGAGCGAAGTAGCCGGGAGACCGATTCGGGGCGTGGAAGTCCCGGACGACGCCCCCGACGACTGCCCGGTCTGTGGCGCGCCCTACGACTCGGTCTCGCGGCACGCCGACGGGCTGATGGTCTCGCTGCGGGAGACCGAACGCTACGCGCGGGTCTGTTTCGACCCCGTGACCGTCGTCACCGACGACGGCCCGCAGGGCCGGATCGATTTCTACCACCACACCCACGAACAGGCTTAGTCCTCCCAGCGGCGCCGTGCCGCCGCGAACTCGTCGTCGCCGCGCTGGCCGTGGAGCGTCGGCGAGCCGAAACCGGCGAGCAGCGCGACGAAGGCGAGAACGGCGAGCACGGACAGCAACGGCGTCGGCTGAGAGACCACCGACTCGCCGACGCCGGTGACCCCCAGGAGGAAGCTATAGAGGGCGGCGATCAGCACCGAAACAAGCGCGCCCACGCCGTCGAACGCCCTGACCGCGTAGCCGAGCGTCGCCGCGACCAACACGAACGGGAGCGGCGCGAACGCCCGGACCGCGAACGCCGGGGTGACGACGGCGACGGTGACGAGAAACGGGAGCACGAACAACGGGAGGAGTCGGAGCAGCGCCGCCCAGAACGACCAGTAGGTCACCGGCTGCTTGAGGGTCAGCCACCGGTCGAGCCAGCCCGGCAGCGTCGATTCGCCGGCCATACCGGCCCGTAGGAGAGGACCCTCTAAAGCGTGACTGTCCAGTTACCCGTCACCTTCCTCGTCGACGATGACGACTTCGCCGTCCTCGACGCTGACGTTGATCAGCGTCTTGTAGTCGACGACGCCGTCGAGTTCGTTCTCGCCGGCCTTCTTGATCACCGCGAGCACGTCCGACACTTCGGCGCCGATACCCTCGATGGCCTCGGTGATGGCCGTGAGCGTGCCGCCCGTCGAGAGCACGTCGTCGAGCACGAGCACTGTGTCGCCCTCCTCCACGTCGTTGATGTACATCTCGGACTCGGAGTAGCCGGTCTCCTGATGGAGCGCGACCTCGCCGTCGAGACCGTACTGGCGCTTGCGGATCACGACGATCGGCACGTCGCTCATCAGCGAGACGGCCGTCGAGATGTGGATCCCCATCGCGGCGGGGGTGACGATCTTGTCGACGTCCTCGAGTTCGACCTTCCGGCAGATCTTGATGACGATCTCCCGCAGGAGGCTCGGCTGGAGCGTCGGGATCCCGTCGCTGATCGGGTGGACGAAGTACTGGTACTCGCCTTTCTCGATGATCGGCGCGTCGAGGAGCGACCGGCGCAGTTGATCCATGTCGCCCGTTCCGGAGGCCAGCGCTAAAACGTGGCGGTCTGTATCGGGGGTGTGTCGGCCTTACACGGTTGTTTCACTGTTCACTCAGTCGACCCTTCTCGTCGTCGACGAGGCTCGGGTGGGTCCGCTGGTCCTGCTCGTGCTCCTCGGCGAAGTACTCCCGCATCGCCGCTCGGGACTCGGCCCGGCGGGCGGCGCGCTCGGTCTCGTCGATCTCCTCACAGCCCGGCGGTACCTCCCGGCCGCGGTCGGTAAAGTAGCCCTCGGGCGTGACCCAGTCGTGGTAGAACGGCGTCTCGGAGTCGTGGATCAGCGTGATCCCGGTCGCCGCCCCGTCGCCGGCGGCGACGACGGCTTGGTGGTAGCGTTCGGCGAGTCGGCCCGCCGCGTAGAGGCCGTCGACGCTCGTCCGGCCGTTGCCGTCCTCGTCGAGGTACGCCTTGCTCCCGGCCGAGCGGATCTCGGGGTCGAGCGTGTTCAGGTACTCGACGTCGGACCACGACGCGGCAACGACCCGGTCGGCACGGACCGTGTCGCCGTCCTCGTCGGTCGCGAGGAAGCCGGGTTCGTCGTCGCCGTCGCTCCCAGCGTGATCGATATCGGTGATCCGACCGGCGACGAGGTCCACGCCGTTCCGCGTCGCCTGCGCGTGGAGCATGTCCGCGAACAGCCGGGGGTTGACGCCGGCGGGGAAGCCGGGGAAGTTCTCCAGGTGCGCGTTCCGGCGCAGGATCGACTCGCCGCCGTCGTAGACGAGCGTGTCGAGCCCCGCGCGGGCGGTGTAGAGCGCCGCCGTGAGGCCGGCGACGCCGCCGCCGACGATCAGCACGTCCCGGTGCTGTGACTCATCGTCGCTGTCGGTCTCGATGGGTTCGGGCATGGCCTCGCAGAGCCGTTACACCGAGTTAGGCACTTCGGAGTCCCGGGATCCCGTTCCGGCCGATCCAGAGCACGACGTTCGCTCCGACCAGCGCGTAGAGCAGGTAGCCGTCGCTCAGCACCCCGAGACAGACGACGCCCCCGGCGACGAGCACCGGGAACGCCGAGAGGCTCCCGTCGCGGTCGTGGGTGATGGCGGCCCAGACCACCGTCCCCGCCGCGACGCCGCCCAACAGCGCGTTCCCGAGGACGAACGCGATCGGGAGGAACAGGCCGAACGCGGCGGCCGCGACCAGCCACTTCGTCGTGGTTTCCACGACCCGACGTTCCCGGTTCGCGGAGGAAAGCGTTGCTACTCCCCCACGATAGCGGACAGGCGGTGCTTCCCCTCCCGGAGCGACACACCGCTCTCGCGCTCCCCACTCCGGGTCCCTCTCAGGCCACGGCGCTGGTGCGTGCCCGATCGTACTTGAAGAGCGGCCAGCGACACCACGTGGATCAGTCACCCACCGCGGCTGCCGGCGTGTCACGGCGATCAGTCGCTCGCCGCGGCTTGGAGTTCAAAGTTCGGCGTAGAGCCCGTCGGCTTCGAACAGGTCGGCGGAGTCGCCGCCGAACGATCCAAAGAGTGATACTCGCCCTCCCCAAGCGCGTGGTATGGTACCAACCCTACATTCCGGAGGGGGAGCATCGTGACGTTCTCCATCACCGCAGCCGATCCCGAGACGGGGAAAACGGGCGTCGCCATCGCGTCGGTGTTCCCGTCGGTCGGGGCGGTCTGCCCGTGGGTCAGCGAGGACGTTGGGCTATCGACGCAGGCGTGGGACTCCGGCGCCGACTACGGCGAACCGTTGTTGGAGATGCTGGCCCGGAACATCCGCCTAGAAAGCGCCGCGGAGGCCGTGCTGGCGAACCGTCCCGGCAGCGCCGGCACGCAACTCCATGGCACCGAAGTCGACGGCGAGACGTACGCCTACACCGGCGAGAAGGCGACGGAGTGGGCGGGCCACGTCGTCGGCGAGAACCACACCGCGGCGGGCAACACGCTCGCCGGCGAGGCGGTCGTGACCAAGATGCACGAGGCGTTCGAGGACGCCGACGGCCCGCTGACCGAGCGGCTCCTGACCGCGCTGACCGCGGGCGAGGCGGCCGGCGGCGACAAGCGCGGCGACAACCTCAGCGCGGCGGTGCTGGTCCATGCTCCCGAGTCGAAACTGTACCACAACATGCGGGTCGACCAGCCCGGGAACCCCATCGACGGGCTCTGGGACGCCTACGAGGCCGGTCGCGACCACGCCGAGGCCGTCGAGAACACCGACGACCTCGCGGCGGAGTGGGGCGAGGGGTTCGAGGAGTCCATCGCCGAGTTTCAGATGCGGTACTGACCTCGTCGATGCTCACTCGGCAGCGAGCGGCTTGACGTAGATGGCACAGGGGTTCCCCGGCTCCCATTCGGGATAGGGGTCGATAGTCTCGACGTGATGGAACCCGGCCCCTTCGTAGAACGAACGCACACGCGCGTAGTGGTCGTCGTCGACGGTCGCTGCGAGCGTCTTGACGCTCAGGAGGCGGACGCCCCCAGCCGCCAGTCGGTCGGTTACCGCCTCGAGCAGCCGGCTACCGATCCCGGCCCCTTGACTGTCCGACCGGACCGCGAACCACGCCACCTCCGCCACCGCCGGCCCGCTGTCGTCGATGGAGACGAACCCGAGCAGTTCGCCGTCCGCGAACGCGAGGAACTGGCGCTGTTCCGGAAGGTCCTCGGCCATCGACGCCAGCCCGGCGTCGTTGAAGCCCCGATCCAGCCCGCGGGCGACGGCGAGGCAGTCGTCGACGTAGGCGCCCGTGGTGTCGTACTCGATGGTGACCATAGCGGTGGGTCGCGCCCTACCAGCGGATGATGTTCGATTCGAGGTCCCGCGGGTAGTGGGTGATCTGTTCGACGCCGTCCTCGGTGATCAGGATGGTGTCGGAGTGGCGGTAGCCCGCCTCGTCGGGGTAGTAGATACCCGGTTCGATCGAGTAGGCGTGTCCGGGCTGCATGACCTCGTCGCTGCCGCGGTCGATGAACTCCCGCTCGTGGGCCTCCATCCCGAGGTTGTGGCCGGTGTGGTGCTGGGCGTACTCCAGTACCCCCTGTTCGCGCATGTAGTCGTGGACGGCCTGATCGACGGCCGAACAGGGCACGCCCGGGCCGCTCTCCTCGATCCCGATGGTCTGGGCTTCGAGCATGATCTCGAAGCGGTTGCGCTGTTCGTCGGTGGGTTCGCCGACGAACATCGTGCGTTCGAGCTCGCTCTTGTAGCCGCCGACGTTCGAGGAGGCGCCGGTGACGAGTACGTCACCCTCCTCCAGCCGCCGATTGACGGTGAGGCCGTGGGGGAGTGCCGTGTTCGGCCCGGAGAGGAACCCACAGCGGGCGGGGAACCCCCCGCGTTGCTGGGAGTCGTAGCGGTCCCCGAGCGCGTCGAACATCGCCATCGAGGCGTCGAGGCTGGCCCGCTTTGCCACCCAGAGTTCGTGTTTCCCCGGCTCGGCGTACTCCGCGAGCTTTCGGTGTGCGAGGTTGCCCCAGTGGGCGGAGTGGCGCATCAGGTCGAACTCGACCTCTGACTTCTCCTTGCGCATCTCGGTGATCCACTCGACGGTGTCGACGTCGACGCCGGCGAGTTCCTCGAGGCTCGGCCCCGAGTAGCCCCAGAACCCCGGCGCGCCGTTGCTGTCGGCGGCGACCGATTCGACGCCGAGTTCGTCGAGCATCAGGGCGATGGTGTCCTCCGGCGTCCGGCCGGGGTTGACGTAGTACTCGCCGCCGTTGTTCCCGGGGTAGTCGAAGTAGGTGTGGACGGCGCCGATCTGCGGGAACTCGTCGCTCTCGGCCCGGTCGGCCTCCAGCCGCGGCACCGTCACCTCGACGGCGTCCTGCGTGACCGCGAGACAGACCGGCCGCTCGGTCTGGAGGTGGTGGAACCCGGAGAGCCACTGGATACTCGTCGCGGAGAACAGACAGAGGGCGTCGTAGTCACCCGCCGCGAGTTCGTCGCGGACGGTCTCGATTCGGGCCTCGAACTCGGTCTGGGGTACGGTTGTTAACACCATACATGGGGGTTGCGAATTCCCCCATATAGTGTTACGGCAAACGGCAAGCTGCCGCTCAGTCGGTGTAGTGGTGGCAGGCACAGACGCGGCCCTCACCGACCTCGCGCAGCTTCGGATCGTCGGTCTCACACACGTCGCCGATGTACTCCTGACACCGGGTGTGGAACCGACAGCCAGACGGCGGCTCCTCGGGGCTCGGCACGTCGCCCTGCAGGATGATCCGGTCGCTCATCGGCTCCGGCGTCGCCCGGGGCAGGCTGGACAGCAGCGCCTGCGTGTAGGGGTGTTTCGGCTCGTCGAACAGCTGATCCGCGGGGGCGACCTCGGCCAGTTCGCCGAGGTACATCACGGCCACGCGGTCACAGATGTGCCGGATGACGCTGAGGTCGTGGCTGATGAACAGGTAGGTGAGGTCGTAGGTGTCCTGCAGGTCCTCCATGAGGTTCAGGATCTTCGCCTGCACGCTCACGTCCAGGGCGCTCGTCGGTTCGTCGGCGACGATGAGCTTCGGGTTCACCGACAGCGCCCGCGCGATGGCGATGCGCTGTTGCTGCCCGCCGGAGAACTCGTGGGGCGCGCGCTTGAGGTGGTTCTCCTGCAGGTCGACCTCCTCGATCAGTTCGTGGAGCCGGTCCTGTCGCTTCTCCTTGTCCCAGTCGGTGAGTGCCCGCATCGGCTCGGTGATCAGGTCGGCGACGGTCATCCGGGGGTTCAGCGAGGAGCCGGGGTCCTGGAAGATGATCTGGACGTCCCGTCTGAGTTCTCGCAGGCGCCCCTTCGACGCCGCGGTGATATCCTCGCCGTCGAAGTAGACGCTCCCGTCGGTCGCGTCGTGGAGTCGGACGAGGGTCTTCCCGAGGGTGGACTTCCCACAGCCGGACTCGCCCACCAGCCCAAGGGTCTCGCCGCCCTCCATGCTGAAGCTCACGCCGTCGACGGCTTTCACGTCGCCGACGTGACGGTTCAACACGCCGCCCTTGACCGGGAAGTACTTGCGCACGTCGTCGGCCACCAGGAGGCCGTCGTCCGGGCTGACCTCGCTGTCGGCACGGGAGGTTTCGATGCTCATGCGCCGTCCACCCCCTCGTGCCCCACGGCCTCCTCACCGACCGGCCACGGCGGCCCGCCCTCGCGCTCTTCGTCGTAGAGGTGGCAGGCGACTTTCTGGTCGCCCCCCTCCAGCGCCGGCGGCGTCTCGAGGCTCGGGTCGACCGAGTCACAGACCTCCCCGATGTACTGGGGGCACCGCCCGGCGAACCGACAGCCCGAGGGCGGGTCGATCAGTTCGGGGACGGTCCCCTCGATCGTCGGTAGCCGGTCGGCCCGGCCCTCGACGGAGGGGATGCTCTCGGCGAGCTTTCGGGTGTAGGGGTGCAGCGGCGACTCGAAGAGCTCCCGCATCTCACACTGTTCGACGACGTTCCCGGCGTACATCACGCCGATTCGGTCGGCGATCTCCGAGATGACCGCGAGGTCGTGGCTGATGAACAGCATGCTCATCTCGAACTCCTCGCGGAGGTCGGTCAGCAGGTCCATGATCTGGGCCTGGATGGTCACGTCGAGGGCCGTCGTCGGCTCGTCGGCGATGAGCAGTTTGGGTTCGGTGATCAGCGCCATGGCGATCACGACCCGCTGGCGCATCCCGCCCGAGAGCGCGTCGGGGTACTCCGTCATCAGCCGCTCGGCGTCGGCGAGGCCGACCGACTTGAGCATCTCGAGTGCGCGCTCCCGTGCGGTCTCCTTCGAGACGTCGCGGTGGGCGAGCAGCGGCTCCATCACCTGCTGGCCGATGGTCAGAACCGGGTTCAGCGACGACATCGGGTCCTGGTAGATCATCGTGATGTCGTCACCGCGCACGTCGTTCAGCTCCTGATCGCTCAGGTCGAGGAGTTCGGTGCCGTCGTACCGGATCGAGCCGCTGACGATGTCGGCAGGCGGGGACTTCAGCAGCCCCATCGTCGAGAGGGCGGTGACTGACTTCCCACAGCCGCTCTCGCCGATGACGCCGAGCACCTCGTCGCGCCCGATAGTCAGCGAGACGCCGTCGATGGCCTCGACGGTCCCTTCCTCGGTGTGGAAGTGGACGTGGAGGTCGTCGATCTCGAGGAGCGGTTCGGGGCCGCTCTCGCGGGCCCCGTTCTGTCGGGTCGAAGTTCGTTGATTAGACATAAGTTAGCGGACCTGTCGTGGGTCGAGTGCGTCTCTGAGACCGTCGCCCAGCCCGTTGAAGCCGATCACGGTCACCATGATGGCGAGGCCGGGGAAGGTCGCGATCCACCACGCCGAATCGATCTCGCCGCGGCCGGCGGCGAGGATCGCACCCCACTCCGGTCGCGGGGGCTGGACGCCCATCCCGAGGAAGGAGAGACCGGCACTCCAGAGAATCACCGTCGGGATGGTCAGCGTGGCGTAGACGATGATGCTCGAGGCGGCGTTCGGCAGCACGTACCGGGTTATCGTCCGGAAGTCGCTCAACCCGGCGGCGTCGGCCGACTCGATGTACTCCTCCTCCATGACGCTCTTTACGTCCCCGCGGACGAGGCGGGCGAACCCGCGCCAGCCGACGAGGCTCACCGCTACGATCAAGGGGAAGAGGCCGCCCCCGAGCATGCCGGCAATGGCCAGCGCCAACACCAGCGCGGGCATCGAGAGCGCGATGTCGACCAGTCGCATGATGAACGACTCGGTGTAGCCGCCGTAGTAGCCGGCGATCAGGCCGAGGGTCACGCCGAGCAGCATCTCGATGCCGACGATGACGACCCCGAGGAACACCGCGTAGCGAGTGCCGTAGACCACCCGGGAGAACACGTCCCGGCCGTACTGGTCGGTCCCGAAGGGGTGATCGAGGCTGGGTGGCTGTTTGAGCGCCTCGTAGTTCTGTTCGGCGGCGCCGTAGGGGGCGATGAAGTCGGCGAAGATCGCGGTGAACAGCAACAGCGCCACCACGAACAGGCCGAACACCGCAAACCGGTTCTGCATCACCCGGGCGAGGACGGTCTTGGTCCGGGCGATCCGGCCGGTCGCCGCCCGCGTGTCGCGGGACCGTTCCTCGCCGGGGGCGGAGTCGCCAGCCGTGGCTGCCGCCCCGCCGTCGGTTCTCGCGTCGTCGGTCGTGTCGTCAGGTGTGTCCGTAGTCATTGATTACTCGTACTCGATCCGCGGGTCGAAGTAGCCGTACGCGAGGTCCACGAGCAGGTTCGACGCGATCACGATCACGGCGTACACCAGCACGAGTCCCTGTACGATCGGGTAGTCGCGCTGCAACACCGAGTTGACCAGCAGCCGCCCCATCCCCGGCCACGAGAACACGGTCTCGATGATGACCGAGCCCGAGAAGATGAACGGGATCTGGAGGCCGATCAGCGTCACGATGGGGATCATCGCGTTCTTCATCGCGTGGGTGTAGATGACCGCGCGCTCGCCGATGCCCTTCCCGCGTGCGGTGCGGATGTAGTCCTCGTTGAGGATCTCGAGCATCGACGACCGGGTCATCCGTGTGAGCAAGCCGGCCCGTCTGGTCCCGGTCGCCACCGCCGGGAGGATCAGTGACATCAGCCAGGTCATCCCCAACACCGGCGTCCCCCGCCCGGATATCGGGAACACGTTCAACTCCACCGAGAACAGCAGGAGCAGGATGAGCGCGAGCCAGAACGACGGCATCGACAGCCAGAAGATGGCGAACAGCATCGAACTGGTGTCGACCCACGTGTACTGTTTCACCGCGCTGATGACGCCCAGCGGGAGCGCGATGATCAGCGTCAGCATCATCGACCCCACGGCGAGTTCGAGCGTGGGTGGCAGTCGCTCGGCGATCATCGACGTTACCGAGCGGCCGGTCCGGACCGACTCGCCCAGGTCGAGGTGGAGAACCCCCCAGAGCCACTCGAGGTAGCGGATCCACGGGGGCTGGTCCAGCCCCATCTGTCGTTCCAACTCAGCAACCGCTTCCGGCTGAGCGTTCATCCCCAGCGCGATGCGTGCGGGGTTCCCGGGTGCGAGGTAGATGATCAGCGATATCGCGATAGTGACGCCGATCAGGACCGGGATCGTTACGAGCAACCGTCTAGTGACGTACTTGAGCATTGATGTGGAGGGAGGGACCGCCTAGAGGCTGAACTCCAGTCGGTTCATCCACTCCTGGTCCGGCCACCAGTCGTGCTCGGTCCAGTTGTCCATCCCGTTGATCGAGTTCTTGTGACCGTAGATCTTGTTGAACGCACAGATCGGCGTCACCGGCGCCTCCTCGAGGACCAGTTCTTGTGCTTGGGCGATCGCCTCCTCGCGGGTCGCCTCGTCCGGGCTGGTCTTCGCCTGGTTGATCAGGTCGTCGAACTCGTCGTTCTCCCAGAGCGAGTAGTTCGAGCCGCCCTCTGTCGCGGTGTTCTCGCCCTTCAGGATCGGCTCCATGGCGTTGACCGCCCAGTTGCCACCGTAGGCCATCGTGGTGATGTGGTGGTTGCTCGACTCGAGGTTGTTGTACAGCGTCCCGGCTTCCAACACCTCCAGTTCGGCGTTGAACCCGACCTGGTTCAGCATCGGCGCGATCACCTCGCCCATCTGGGCGTACCGCGGGATGGTGAAGGCATAGAAGGTGAGGTTGAGCTCCTGCCCGTCCTTGGTACGGGTCTCGCCCTCCGAGGAGTTGGTCCACCCCTCCTGTTCCAGCAGCTCACGGGCTCGCTGTTGGTTGTACTGCTCGCCCATCTCCTGGGCCGTCCCCTCCGAGAGGCCGTTGACCGCGATCGGGGGCACGATGCTCCATATCGGGTACCCCTCGCCGCCGAGGGCCGCCTCGATCACCGGCCCCTTGTTGACCGCGTGGTTGATCGCCCGGCGGACGTTCACGTTGTCCGTGGGCTCCTTCTGGGTGTTGATGGCGAGGAACCCCGGCCGGGTGTACTCCTTCCGGACGAGGGTCGCGTCGCTCGAGTTCTCGACCTCGCCCGTGTCGGTCAGCGTGATGTACGAGGAGCCGTGGACGCCGCCGTCGGTGAGCTCGTTCAGCAGCGTCGTCGCCTCCGGGTGGTGCTCGAAGCGGAACTCCTCGGGCATGCCCGGGCCCTGGTTGCTGACGAACTCCGGCCCCCAGTCGTAGTCCTCGAACCGGGAGACGGTGACCGCGGTGCCGCGCTCCCAACTCTCCCACTTGTACGGCCCGGTACCCACCGCGATGTCCTGGCCGTAGTTGTCGGCCTCCTCGAAGGCGGTCTGGGAGGTGAAGCCGGTGAGGGGGTTGGTGAGGTAGCGCGGGAGCAGCGGGTAGGGGTCGCTGAAGCTGACCGTTACCTCGTAGTCGCCGTTGGCCTCGAAGGAATCGGCCGGCTTGAGGAGGAACGCCTGCGGGGAGTTCTCGGTGAATCGCTCCCAACTCCAGACCACGTCGGAGGCGGTGAGTTCCTCGCCGTTGTGGAACATGATTCCCTCCTTGAGGGTGAAGGTGTACTCCGTGGCGTCCTCGTTCGAGGTCCAGTCCGCGGCGAGATGGGCCTGTGGCTCCAGATCGGGGTTGATCCGGAACATCGGCTCGTGGATCGCCGACAGGATCGTCTGCTCGGGGCGCCGTGTGGCCTTCTGGAGGTCGAGCGTCGACGCCTTGCTCGAACTGCCGACGACGAACGTCCCGCCGGAGGACGGCTCGCCGCCCGTGTCTTGTCCGTCCGTATCCGTCGAAGTCCCCGGGCTGTCGGACGTACAGCCGGCGAGTGCGACGCCGCCTCCGGTGACCCCGATGGTCTGGAGGTATCGACGGCGGCTGATACGTTCGTGCATGTCGTTATCTGGCATGGGTTCGTTCGAATCGGTTGTCTCGGGGGTAATAGTTCTTTGGTTACCGGGGACCCGAGAAAAGTTACAGAAGCGAAACGTTACGGCAGTTTTCCCGATTGAACCCGTGCCGGAACGAGGATAAAGAACGGGACGGGAGGGGTACTTCCGGCATGGGCCGCGCGGCTGGCTGCCTCGGCTGCCGGATGGTCCGGCCGTCCGGCCAAAATGCCGCCTGCGTGATCAGTCGTCGTCGCCCGCGTCGATGTCTGCCTCCAGCATGTCCGTTCGTTCGGCGGCGCGTTCTCGGGCGCGCTGCACGAACTCCTCGGGCAGGTCGTCGATCTCGCCGGCCTGCACCCCCCAGAGTTTGGCGTAGAGGCCGTCGGCCTCGAGCAGGTCGTCGTGGTCGCCGCGCTCCACGATCCGTCCGTCCTCCAGCACGAGGATCGTGTCGGCGTCCCGGACTGTCGAGAGTCGGTGGGCGATCTCGAACGTCGTCCGGTCCTCGCTCAGCCGGTCGAGGCTGCGCTGGATCAGCATCTCCGTCTCGGTGTCGACGGCGCTGGTCGCCTCGTCGAGGACGAGCACGTCGGGGTCCTGCAGCATCGTTCGGGCGATGGAGAGCCGCTGTTGCTGCCCGCCGGAGAGTTTGACGCCGCGCTCGCCGATCCGGGTGTCGTAGCCGTTCGGCAGTGCCTCGATGAACGCGTGGGCCTCGGCGGCTTTCGCGGCCTCGACGACGGCCTCGCGGTCGGCGTCGAAGCGGCCGTAGCGGATGTTCTCGGCGACGGTACCGTCGAAGAGGAACGTCGACTGGGAGACGTAGCCGATGTGGCTCCGGAGGGTCTCGAGGGAGAGCTCCCGCAGGTCGTGGCCGTCGAGGCGGACCTCGCCGTCGGTCGGGTCGTAGAGCCGCAGGAGCAGTTTGAGCAGCGTCGACTTCCCGGCCCCCGTTGGCCCCACGAAGGCGATGCTGTCGCCGGGTTCGGCCTCGAAGCTCACGTCCTCGAGCACCATCTCCTCGGGTTCTGCCTGCTGGACGTCGGCGTAGCCGAAGCTCACGTCGTCGTACTCGACGTGGCCGTCGACGCTCTCCAGTTCCACCGGGTCGTCGGTCTCGGTGATCATCGAGGGGATGTCCATGAGGCCGAAGATGCGCTCAGAGGAGGCCTTGGCGTTCTCGTACTGGTCGATGATGTTCGACACCTGCGAGAGCGGCGTGACGATGCGCTGGGTCATCAGGACGAACGTCACCAGTTCCCCGGTCTGCAGTTCGCCGGTGAAGAACCACGGCGCCCCCTGGAACACCCAGAGGCCGCCGACGATGAACGTCACCGCGAAGGCGACGCCGGCGAGCAGTTCCATCCCCGGGCGGTAGAGGTAGTTCACCCGGAGGACGGCCATCGTGTCCCGGAAGTAGCGCCACGAGGCGCTCTCGACGCGGTCGGTCTCGTAGGACTCGGTGCCGCTGGTCTTGACCAGTTCGACGCCCGAGAGGGCGTTCTCCAGTCGGGTGTTGAGGTTCCCGACGCTGGCCCGTCGGTCGACGTACCGGGGTTCGACGACTCGCATGAACCACAGCGTCAGCCCGACGAGTGCGGGAACGATGACCAGCGTCACCAGCGCCAACTGCCAGTTCAGCGAGAACAGGATCAGCGCGATGCCGATGATCATCACCGTCAGCCGGACGGAGTTCTGCAGGCCGTTGTCGAGGAAGTTCTCTAAGTTGTTGGCGTCGTTGTTCAGCACCGACATGACCTCCCCGGTCTGTTTGTCGTCGAAGAAGGTCATGTCGAGGCGCTGCATCGTCTCGAAGCTGTCCGTCCGGACGGCGTGCATCACCCGGTGGGCGTAGTTGTTGGCGGCGATGCCGTACACCGTGGTGAACACCGCGGTCACGACGAACGAGGCCACCATCAACTCCGCGGAGAACCAGAACTGTGCGGCGTCGCCCTCGGGGATCCACGCGGCCGGCACCAGCGGGATCGAGTACTCGCCGTCGCGGAACACGCCGTCGATGGCCGCCCCCAGCAACACCGGCGGGAGCAGGCTGGCCGCTCGGGCGATGACGTTGCCCACCATGCCGAGGAGCAGCCATCTGATGCGCCCCTCGCTGTACGCCGTGAAAAGCCGGTAGAGCGGCCGTTCGACGCGTTCCCGGTACACGTCGAAGACGCTCCCCTCTTCGGCACTCATTACGAACCGAAACCTCTGCGGTTCGGAAGAAGGCATCGAAGCTGAGTCACACGTTTCGCCCTGCGGCGCGGGGATCGCGGCCCCGACGACGCCGGTATCGGCGACCCGCGGGGCTAAAGGGGCGGAGTCGCGTTGGGGGGCGCATGGAGTACCTCGCCGTCGACACCGTGGTCTACCGTCCCGCGTCGGAGGTGTTCGCGTTCCTCGAGGACTTCCCGGGGTACGCGAACTACTCGAAGTACCTCGACCGCGTCGACGTCCTCGACCCCGGCCCGGGCGAAACGGCCCGCTACGCGCTGCGGTTCGAGTGGTGGAAACTCGACTACACCGCGCGGTCGGCGGTGGTGGAGGTCGACGCCCCCCGACGGATCGAGTGGGAGGTCCTGGGCGACTTCGACGCCGGCGGCCGCTGGCTGGTGGCCGAACGGGAGTTGCCGGCCGACGCCCCCGAGTGGGCCGAAGACGCGGTGTCGGTCCGGTTCGAGGTCGAGTACGCCCCAGAGACGGCCCACGCCGGACTCGTCGACCTGCCGCGGCTGGTCTCGTTCGACTGGGTGATCGAGAAGGCAAAACCCCTCGTGGAGCGCGAGGCCCGGACCATCGTCGAGCGGGCCGCTGCGGACCTCGAAGGCCGGAAGCGCGCTGTCGACCTGACGGTCCGGACCGGCGCCGATGCCGCCGATTCGCCGTTCCCGCCCGAAGAGAAAGCGTGATGGGGCCCGGACGAGTCGTCTCCCACGAGTGACCCATTCGTGCGTGTGATCATCGTCGGCGCCGGGCAGGTCGGGGAGAGCATCGCTGCCGACCTGAGCGACGCTCACGACGTCGTCATCGTCGAACAGGACCCCGACCGGGTCGAGGAGATCAACTACTCCCTCGACGTGCTCGCGGTACAGGGCGACGGGACGAGCGTCTCGGCGCTCGAGGAAGCCGGCGTGACCGACGCCGACATGGTGATCGCCTCCACCGACGACGACGAGACCAACATCGTGGTCTGTTCGACGGTGAAGGCGATCTCGGACGCGTTCACCATCGCCCGGATCAAGAACACCGAGTACCTCCGGACGTGGCAACACTCCGAGTCCGCCTTCGGGATCGACTTCATGGTCTGTACGTACCTGCTGGCCGCCGAGTCGATCGTCCGCGTCGTCGGCCTCCCGGCCGCTCGGGACGCGGACACGTTCGGCAACGGCTGCGTCGAGATGGCGGAGTTCGAGGTCGGCGAGGAGTCGCCCCTCTCGGGGCAGACCGTCGCCGAGGCCGACACCTACGACGCCCTGACGTTCGCGGCCATCGTCCGCGAGGAGGAGATGCAGATCCCCACGGGGGAGACGAAGCTCTGTTCGGGTGACCGACTGGTGGTCATCGGCACGCCCCGCAGCGTCCGCTCGTTCGCGGGCGACGTGGCCCCAGACGAGACCGCCCTCTCCGGCGAGGTGGTGATCGTCGGCGGCAGCGAGATCGGCTACCACATCGCCCGCCTGCTGAGCGAGCGTGGCGTCTCGGCCCGGCTGCTGGAACGCGATCCGGAGCGGGCCCGCGAACTCGCCGAGAAGCTCCCCGACACGATGGTGATGGAGACCGACGCGACCGACGTGGAGTTCCTCGAGCGCGAACACATCGGCGACGCGGAAGTCGTCGTCGCCGCGCTCGACTCCGACGAGAAGAACCTGCTCGCGTCGTTGTTGGCCGAGGGGGTCGGCGCCGACCGGAGCGTGGCCGTCATCGATCAGGAGGAGTACGTCGACCTGTTCGAGCGGGTCGGGATCGACGTGGGGATCAACCCCCGGCAGGTCGTCGCCGAGGAGATCACCCGGTTTACCCGTGCCGGCGGCGCCGAGAACGTCGCGATGGTCGAGAGCGGGCGCGGGGAGGTGCTCGAGATCGAGGTCGCCGCCGACAGCCCGCTGGCCGGCAAACAGATCCAGGAGTCGATCCACGAACTCCCCGACGACGTGGTGATCGGCGCCATCATCCGCGGCGGCGAGTACACCGTCCCCCGCGGGGCGACGACGCTCGAAGCCGGCGATCACGTCGTGCTGTTCGTCGACTCCGAGCACGCCGACGAAGTGTCGGGGCTGCTGTAGTCGGTCCCCGAAACAGTAGCTTGAAACGCTGAACGCGTCTCCTCGGGAACAACCGTGTCGATACGCGTCGATTACCGTGCAAGCCTCAGCCTCGTCGGGACGGTACTGAAGTACCTCACCGTCCCCCTGCTGCTCCCCGTCGTCGTGGCGCTGCTCTACGGTGAGACGGTCGCCCCGTTCGTGCTCACCATCGCGGTCACGCTGCTCGCCGGCGGTGGGCTCGAGCGGTTGGCTCCCGATCCCGACATCGGGCCGCGGGAGGCGTTCCTGATGGTCGCGACGACGTGGCTCGCCGTCGCCGTCGTCGGCACCATCCCGTACCTCGTCGAGGCCCACGGGATCCCGGGGCTGCTCTCACCGATCCACCCCGATTCGACGCTCGGCAACCCCGCCAACGCGCTGTTCGAGTCGATGTCTGGGTTCACCACCACCGGCGCCACCGTTCTCGGCAGCATCAACGTCACCGACCACACCTACGGCGTGATGATCTGGCGCCAGCTCACTCAGTGGCTCGGCGGCATGGGGATCGTCGTGCTCGCGGTGGCGATCCTCCCCGAACTCTCCGTCGGGGGCGCACAGCTGATGGACGCCGAAGCCCCGGGCCCGGGGATAGAGAAGCTCAGCCCCAAGATCGCCGAGACCGCTCGCGTGCTCTGGGGTGCCTACTTCGCCATCACCGTGGTCGAGATCATGTTGCTCTACGGCCTCGACCTCGCCGGGATGGCCGGCCCGAACATGGACGCCTACAACGCCGTCGCACACGGACTGACGACGATGCCGACGGGCGGGTTCTCCCCGCAGGCTCGCAGCATCGAGGCGTTCTCCGCGGCGGTCCAGTGGGTCATCATCCCGTTCATGGTGATCGCCGGAACGAACTTCGCGCTCATCTGGCGGGCGCTCTCGGGGTCGCCCGAGAAGCTCTGGAACGACACCGAGTTCCGTGGCTACCTCGGCGCGATGGGCGTCCTGACGGCCATCATCACCGGACTGCTGTTCACCGGCGGCTTCGCGACGGGCGTCCCCGAGGGGGCGACGTTCGACGCCGCCTACCTGACCGAGCAGGCCGCCGCCCTCACGGGCAGCCTCGAACCGTCGCTCCGCCACGCGCTGTTCCAAGCGGTCTCCATCGTGACGACGACGGGCTACGCGAGCATCGACTTCGACATGTGGGGCTCCGCGGCGAAGTACGCGCTGCTGTTCGGGATGTTCGTCGGCGGCTCAGCGGGGTCGACGGGTGGGGCCGTCAAGATCATTCGGTGGATCGTCATCGCGAAAACCGTCCGGCGGGAGCTGTTCACGAGCGCCCACCCCGAGGCGGTCCGGCCGGTCAGGCTCGGCGGGAACGCCCTCGATGACCGTGCCGTCCGGGGGATCATGACGTTCACGCTGCTGTACCTCGTCGTGTTCTTCCTCGGGGCGTTCGTGCTCGCCATCGACAGTACGCGGGTGGGGATGGAGTTCACCGTCCTCGAACTCATCTCGGCGGCGGCGTCGACGCTTGGCAACGTCGGCCCGGCGTTCTACCGACTGGGCCCGATGGGCGGCTACATCCCGTTCCCGAACACCTCGAAGCTGTTCATGGTCGGACTGATGTGGGCGGGTAGGCTGGAGATACTGCCGCTGCTGGTCTGTCTCACGCCGGAGTACTGGCGTCGCTGACCGACTGAAAAAGGGGCGTTCGGCGCTACGCTGCGTCCTCGGCGGCCGGTTCGTCGTCGTCCGCGCCGTCGCCCTCCTCGACCACCTCGGCGTCGGGGGCGTTCAGTTTGAACCGATCGACCGCGTCCTCGGCTTTGGACTTCTCGGCGTAGCCCTCGCCGCAGTCGGCGATGATCTGGCCGTTCCGGTGGCGGAGCCGCCAGCGGAACTTCCCGCCCTTGTCCTCGAACACCTCGAAGGCGGCCGGCCCGATGTCGAGTGCGTGAGCGTCGGGGGCGTAGTTCCGCACCCGTTCGACGGCGTCGTCGCGGGCCGAGGCCCTGCTGTAGCCCTCGCCGCTGTCGGCGACGATCCGTCCGTTGCCGGACTTCAACCGCCAGCGGTACTCCCCGGCGTCGTCCTCGTAGGTCTCGAACTCGAGGTCGTCCATCCCCTCACGGACCCGGTCGAGGGCGCGGCGAGCGTCGCGGCGCCGAGTGTACCCCTCGCCGCCGTCGGCGAGGACGTTGCCGTTCCGGTGGACGAGTCGCCAGCGCCACTGGCCCGCCGCATCACGGTAGACCTCGAACCCGGTCGGGTCGAGTCGGAGGTATTCGGCCGGCCCGGCGTAGCCCTGAACCCGCTCGATGGCGTTCGTGGCAGCCGACTTCCGGCGGTACCCCTCGCCGCTGTCGGCGACGATGTTCCCGTTGTCGTGGCGGAGCCGCCAGCGGAACTCCCCGCGCTTGTCCTCGAACAGTTCGAAGGTCGTCTGACTCTCGGGTTCCTCGAAGGGCTCGGCCGGCGCAGCCGACTCCGCCGCGTCGCCGGTCTCGGCAGCTTCGTCCGGCTCGGGTTCGATCCGGAGCACCGGCGCCCCCAGCGCGTTCCGACGGACGCTCTCGATCCCGTTCTGGGCGTTGTGCCGCTGTGTGTACCCCTCGCCGCCCGTCGCGATGACGTTGCCGTTGCGGTGTCGGAGGCGGAACCGGTACTCGCCGCGCTTGTCCTCGTACAGTTCGAAGCGGGCCTGGCTCTGTCGGAGCGACCAGAGTTGCTCGATGAGGTCGTCCTCGCTGGTCTCGACGTCGGCGAGGTCCGCCGAGAGTGCTGTGACGGCCTGCCCGAGCGTGGCGGCCGTGTTCTCCGAGTCGGCCAGCGCCCGCCGGAGTTCGCCGATCTCGGCGGCAAGGTCTTCCTCGTCGGCCGCGGCGTCCTCGAGCACGTCGTCGAGCGCCGCCAACTCTCGCCGGAGTTCGGTCTCCTCGCCCTCCGCCTCCGCGAGTTCCTCGGTGAGCGACGCGACGGCGGCCTGCAGTGTGGCCGCGGCGTTCTCGGAGTCGTCGAGTTCCCGTCGGAGTTCTCCGACCTCGGCGGCGAGGTCCTCCTCGTCGGCCGCGGCGTCCTCGAGCACGTCGTCGAGTTCCGCCAGTTCACGCCGGAGTGTCGCCGCCTCCGGGTTCCGGTCGGCGCTCCCGAGCAGCGGGACGGCGATGCCCCCGATGCCGATGATCAACAGCCCGAGCCCGTAGAGGGTGATCACGACGGCGTTCCCGTTCCGGAGCGACCACCCGTCGGGGAACACGGCGACGAAGTAGGCGACGCCGGCGAACGCAACCACGCCACCGATATACACTAAGAGCAGCGCCCGTGGTTGCAAGGGGAGACGGATCACGGTTCCCACGAACACGAGTATCAGCCCCACCCCGACCGCGATCATCGACGCCTGCCTGATGCTCCCCTGTGGTTGACTGGCGAGGAACAGCAGGACGCCGGCGACGCCGAGGAACAGGCCGACGACGAACACCCAGTAGCCACGCACCTCGTCGTCGGTCCGTGGTTCGCCGATTCGGGACCGGTATAGTTCCTCGAGTGTACCTTCAGTTGATTCCTTGGTAGACATTATCCCACTCGGTACTTTCTCCCACGACGACTTATACTTCCCCGACGATTCTGGGATTCAGAGCGGAACGCAGCAGGTGCCGTTTCTGGGGGTATTCTGGTTCGAAACACGCAATCCCGCAACGAAACCTTCATACATCGCGCACTCCGCGTAATGACTACACATGGGATCAGATAACACGGGCGGACACTTTGGACTTACCCGCCGCAATCTTGTCAAATCACTCGGTATCACGGGCGTCGCCGGGCTCGCAGGCTGCCTCGGCGGCGGCGACGGAACTGAGACCGAAGGGACCCCGGCTCGCCCCGGCGGCACGACGACGCCCGCCGACCCCGGCAACGCCCAGCAGGGCGGTGAGCTGATCGCGTCGTTCGGCGCCGACGTGGCGCAGTTCGACCCGGCCAGCGCGACTGACACCACCTCGGTGAAGGCGTTCGGCCTGACCTACGAGACGCTCGTGACGGTCGGCTTCGACGGCCAGATCAACAACGCACTCGCTCATACGTTCGAGCAGGTCGACGGCGAGGAGAACGTTTGGCGGGCAGAGCTCCGCGAGGGTGTCACCTTCCACAACGGCAAGGAGCTGACCGCGGAGGACGTTCAGGTCTCCTACGAGCGCTACGAGGGGACCCCCAACGCGGCGGACGTGTACAACTGGTACGAGTCCTCGGAGATAATCGACGACTACACCATCGAGTTCACGCTCAAGAACGCCTACGCGCCGCTCCAGTTCGACATGTCCGCGGTGGGCATCGTCCCGGCCGAGGCCGAGACGGGCGACCTCGACCTCACGGAGAACCCGGTCGGGACCGGCCCCTACCAGTTCGTCGAGCACCAGCCCGACGAGCTGTTCCGCATCGAGCGCTACGACGACTACTGGTTCGAGGGCGACGACAGTGTCCCCGCGACGGCGCCCATCGACACGGTCACCTACCGCATCATCATCGAGCAGTCCGCTCAGCAGGGCGCACTCGAGGGCGGCGACATCCACATCGCCAACGCCCCGCCCGCGACGAGCCTGAGCGACTTCGCGGAGAAGGAGGACTTCACGGTCAACCGCCGACTCGCCGGCGGGTTCGACCTGATGTACTTCCCCACGGAAGTCGACCCGTTCGGCAGCGCGAAGGTCCGCCGCGGAATCTCGCGGCTGGTCCCGCGTGAGAACATCGTCAAGTCCGTCTACGAGGGTCTCGGGGTCCCGGCCTACATGGCCATCTCCCAGATCTCCTCGGTGTTCGGTACGGACGAGTGGAACGACCTCAACGACCGCCTCGGTGAGGAGTACATGGGCTACGACGAGGAGCAGGCCAACACCCTCCTCGAGGAAGGGTTCAACGAGGCCGGCGTGGAAGCGCCGTTCGAGACGACGATCATCACGAACGAGAACCCCCAGCGTGTCCAGTGGGTGCAGCTGATCGCCGAGAGCCTCAACAGCACTGACTACTTCGACGTGTCCGTCGACCAGTACGAGTGGAACACGTACGTCGGCAAGATCTCGGGCGAATCCTCCGCCAGCACCAACGAGATCATCGCCGTCGGTTGGTCCGGTGGCTGGGACCCCAACGCGTACGTCAACGACCTCGTCGACAGCGAGCGCATGACCCCGAACGGGTTCAACATGGGCCACTACGAGAACTCGGAGGTCGACGAGCTCCTCGCTGAGGGCCAGCAGACCTACGACCTCGACGAGCGTGCGGACATCTACACCGACCTCGTCGAGATCCTCGCCGAGGACGCCCCGATGGCGTACATCCGGTTCGGTGAGGAGACCGACGTGTACAACAACACCGTCGTGAACGGCTTCCGCACGTACCCGATCAACGGCGGCGAGTTCAAGGGGGTCTACTCGCCCTACGACGGCGCGTTCACCTACCTCACGCAGGACGAATAGACGACAGCCCCCTCCTCCGCCTTCATGTCTCTTCAACGATACTTAATCAAGCGGCTGCTGGTGATGATCCCGGTGCTGTTCGGCGTGACAGTGCTGACGTTCTCGCTCACGAAGATGCTTCCCGGATCGCCGGTCGACTACATCCTCCAGTTCCAGGAGACGACCCCCGGACTCCGTGAGCAACTCGAAGCACAGTACAACCTCAACGAGCCGATCTACGTGCAGTACTGGCTCTGGCTGCGCGACGCGATGATGCTCGACTTCGGTCAGTCGATCATCTCGGACCGCAGCGTCTCCGACGCGATCGTCGGGCGCCTCCCCAAGACGCTCCTGCTCGGTGGGGCCGGGTTCGCCATCGCCATCTGTATCGGCATCCCGCTGGGCGTGCTGGCAGCGGTCAACAACGGCAACACCATCGACGAGGTCAGTCGCGTCGGCGCGCTGCTCGGTATCGCGACGCCGAACTTCTGGCTCGGCCTGATGCTGTTGCTGGTGTTCAGCGTCCAGCTCGGCTTCTTCCGGGTGATCCCGCCAGCTGACGTTGGCGTGTTGAGCCCGGCGATGCTGAAGTTCATCATCCTCCCGGCGATCACGCTGGGGACCGCGTCGTCGGCGCTGATCATGCGCCTGACGCGGTCCTCCATGGTCGAGGAACTGAACAAGGACTACGTTCGCACTGCGCGAGCCAAGGGCCTCTCCGAGCGCACGGTGATCGTCAAGCACGTGCTCCGGAACTCGATGGTGTCGGTCGTGACGGTGGCCGCGATCCAAGTCGCGTTCATCGTCAACGGCTCGGTCGTCATCGAGCAGGTGTTCTCCTGGCCCGGCGTGGGGCGACTGCTCATCGACGCCATCACGCAGCGTGACTTCCCGGTGCTGCAAGCGATCGTACTGATGATCGCCGTGACCATCGTGTTCGTCAACCTGATCGCCGACCTCCTCTACTCGTGGCTCGACCCACGTATCCGATACTAACACATGTCTCACGAATCATCACGAACGACGACGAATCAACGCGGGCGGATCCGGATCACCGGGTTCGACACCTCCGCGTTCGAGGACCGCGACGACCGCTTCAACTGGCAACAGGAGGAGAGCACGGTCTCCCGCTCGCGGTGGACCCGCTCGTGGGAGCGGTTCAAGCGGAACCGAACCGCCCTGTTCGGGCTGGCGATCATCGCCGTCATGGTGTTCGCGACGGTCTTCGCCCGCCCGATCGCCATCGAGGGGATCACCGTCCAGCCGTTCTCGCTGGCGCCCTTCGACCCGACGAACTCGAACTTCGCCGCGCTGAACGAGGCGCCGTCGGTCACCCACCCCTTCGGGACTGACTGGTCCGGGAAGGACATCCTCTCGCGGGTGCTGTTCGGCGGCCGCTACAGCCTCACGATCGGCGTGATCACCGTCGGCCTCGCGCTCTCCGTCGGCGTCCCGCTCGGCGCCATCGCGGGCTACTACGGCGGCTGGATCGACGAGGCCATCATGCGCCTGGTCGACATCCTCTATGCGTTCCCGTTCCTCGTGCTCGCCATCGCGCTGATCGCGGTGCTCGGCCAGGGGTTCTGGAACATGATCACGGCACTCGTGCTCGTGGTCTGGATCGGCTACGCCCGCCTGCTGCGCGGTGAGGTGCTCTCGGTCAAGGAGAACGAGTACGTCACCGCCGCGAAGGCACTCGGCGCACGCGACCGCTCGATCATCTTCCGGCACGTCGTCCCCAACGCGATGGCACCGGTCATCGTGCAGGCGACGCTCGGTATCGGGACGGTCGTGCTCAACGCCGCGGCGCTCGGCTTCCTCGGACTGGGGCTCGAACCGGGCTCCCCCGAGTGGGGCAGCATGCTCGCCCGCGGCCGCGACACGCTGATTCAGGGCTACTGGTGGGTCACGGTGTTCCCGGGGCTCGCCATCTTCCTGTTCGTGCTCTCGATCAACCTCGTGGGCGACGGCGTCCGTGACGCCGTGGACCCGCAGGGTGACTCCGGCGGCAACGCGGGGGTGCGATAATGAGCACGAACGACGAACCGCTGGTCTCGGTGGACAACCTCCAGACCAGCTTTTACACGGAAGAAGGGGAGGTCAAGGCGGTCAACGGCGTCTCCTACCAGATCGACCGCGGGGAGCGCTTTGCGGTCGTCGGCGAGTCCGGTGCCGGGAAGTCCGTCACCAGCCTCTCGATCATGCGGCTGATCGACGACCCCGGCCGGATCAAGGGCGGCGAGGTGACGTTCCGCTCGGCTAGTGCGGTCGCGACGCTCGCCCGGAAGTTCCCGAAGGCGGTCGCGACCGAGAACAACGACGGGTTCGTCCACGTCACCGAACTCCGGTCCGACTCCGGCTCGGTCGGCGACGACCCCGGCGCGACGGTCCGGGACCGACCCAAGCAGGTCGCGACGGACCTCCACGACGGGGACCTCCACGTCGAGGCGGGGTACGTCGACGTGCTCGACGCCTCCGAGGACGCGATGCGCGAACTGCGGGGCAACGAGATCGCGATGATCTTCCAGGACCCCCACACGGCGCTCAACCCCGTCTACACGGTCGGGGAACAGATCTCCGAGGCGATCCGCAAGCACCTCGACTTGGGTGACAAGGCGGCTCGCGAGCGCTCGATCGAGATGCTCGAACGCGTCGGCATCCCCGACGCCGAGGAGCGCTACTCGGACTACCCCCACGAGTTCTCCGGCGGGATGCAACAGCGTGCGGTGATCGCCATCGCGCTCTCCTGTGACCCGTCGTTGATCGTGGCCGACGAGCCGACGACGGCCCTCGACGTGACGATCGAGGCTCAGATCCTCGAACTGCTCGAGGAGCTCTCCGACGAGGAGGACGTGGCGGTCCAGCTGATCACCCACGACCTCGGCGTCGTCGCGGAGCTGTGTGACAGCGTGATGGTCATGTACGCCGGCAAGCCCGTGGAACGGAGTTCCGTCGAGGACCTCTACTACGAGCCCAAACACCCCTACACGGTGGGGCTGATGAGCTCGATCCCGCGGATCGGCGACAAGCGTGATCGGCTCGACACCGTGCCGGGGACGATGCCCGACCTGGTGCAGTTGCCGTCGGGCTGTAGCTTCCACCCGCGCTGCCCGTACGCGGAGGAAGCGTGCATCCAGCACGAACCGCCGCTGGTGGACGTCGAGAGCGGGGAGCCGGTCGAAGACCCCGATCCCGAGATCCACTCCGCAGCGTGTCTCGAGTACACCGGCGAACTCACGGAGGGCGTCGACTTCGACGTGCAGATCCGTGAGGACGCGGCGGCCGACGGAGGTGAGTCGGTATGAGCATCGAGAACGACGGCGCCGACGCCGACGAGGAGCCGCTCGTGAAGATCGAGGGGCTGAAGAAGCACTACAGCACCGACGACGGCCTGCTCGACCGCATCATCGGCGACCCCTCGTCGGTGAAGGCCGTCGACGGCGTCGACCTCGAGATCGCAGAGGGCGAGACGGTCGGGCTCGTCGGCGAGTCCGGCTGTGGGAAGTCCTCGCTGGGTCGGACGATGCTCGGTCTCGAGGAGCCGACCGCCGGCTCGGTCTACTACGACGGACAGGACCTCACGGAACTGTCTTCCGGTGAGTTCCGGGACTACCGCAAGGACCTCCAGTTCGTCTTCCAGAACCCCTTCGCGTCGCTGAACCCGCGGCTGACGGTCAGCGACATCGTCGGCGAGGCCCTCGACGTGCACGGGCTCGCCGATGGGAAAGAGCGTGAGGAGCGCGTCGAGGAACTCCTCGAAACCGTCGGGCTGCAGGCCAGCCACGCCTCGCGCTACCCCCACGAGTTCTCGGGCGGCCAGCGCCAGCGGATCGGGATCGCCCGCGCGCTCGCGGTCGACCCCGAGTTCATCGTCTGTGACGAACCGGTCTCGGCGCTCGACGTGTCCGTGCAGGCCCAGATCCTGAACCTGCTCGAGGACCTGCAGGAGGAGTTCGGGCTCTCGTACCTGTTCATCGCCCACGACCTGAGCGTGGTCGAGCACATCGCCGACCGAATCGCCGTGATGTACCTCGGCGAGATCGTGGAGGTGGGGACGACCGACGAGATCTTCTCGCCGCCGTACCACCCCTACACCCGCGCGCTGCTGTCGGCGATCCCCGAACCCGACCCGCTGTGGGAGGGCAACCGGATCATCCTCGAGGGCACCGTGCCCTCGCCGATCAATCCCCCGTCGGGCTGTAAGTTCCACACGCGCTGTCCGATCGCACACGACGAGTGTGCCGAGTGGGACGACCACCCCGAGTTGGAGGACGTGGGCGGCGACCACAGCATCGCCTGCCCGTTCCACGAGGAGATCGAGGACGAGATCGACGCGGCGGCGGACTGACGGCGCGACCGGTTTCGCCGTTTCCGTTTCTCACCCGTTCCCGTTTTTCGACGCGCCGAGCGAGCGCGCCCGCGACGCTTTTCCCCGTCGACCGCTAGCAACGGGTATGCGTCGGGTGTACGAATCGGAGGCGCTCCACCGGGACGACGACGACCCGTTCTCGCCGGTCGAGGAGGAACAGAAGAGCCGCAACCACATCAACTGGACCAACGTCAGCCACGCGATCGTCCCGCAGTTCCTGCGCTCGCGGGCCATCGCCGTCGACATCCAGACCACTAAGGACAGCTACGAACCCGACGAGGAGATCCACTTCGGCGTCACCTTCGCGAACCGGCTCCCGATCCCGGTCACGCTGGTCACGCGGACGCCCAAACCCTGGGAGTGGTACGTCGACGGCAACCCCGAGGGGTCGAAACTGCCGCCGAACCACCCGCAGGACCGAAACACGTTCCGGTTCGCCCGCAGCGAGCGCAAGCGGTTCCGCCGGAGTTGGTCCGGCCGCGTCCGCGTCGCCGAGAACGAGTGGCGCGCCGCCGAGCGCGGCAAACACACGCTCAGCGTCGAGATCGACGCCGTCACCGGCGCCGAGAACCTTCGTGCGGAGACGACGTTTCGGATCGAGTGAGGCGACTGTGCCGATTTCGCGGCCTTTTAACCGGTTCCCGGCGGCGAGTCGAGTATGCGAGGCAGCCCCCCAGAGACGGAGCGCCGTCCTGTCACCGAGGAGCTTCACGGCGAGGAGATCGTCGATCCGTACCGCTGGCTGGAGGACGACACCGAGGAAGTCGAGCAGTGGGTCGAGGCCCAGAACGAGTACGCGGACGGCGTGCTCGACACGCCCACCCGCGACGCCCTCCGACCCCGCTTCGAGGACGTCGCCCGAGTGACCGACTACGGTGCCGTGACCGCGGCCGGCGGCCGCTACTTCCAGACCATCGAAGAGCCCGCCGACGACCACGGCGTGCTCTACGTCCGGCGCTCGTTCGACGAGGAGCCGATGGCGCTGGTCGACCCCAACGGGTTCGAGGGGGAGGCGGCGTCGATGAACTGGTTCACCGTCTCGGATGACGGCGACCGCGTCGCCTACGGCTACGACGAGGGTGGACAGGAGCAGTACGACGTGCGGATCGTCGACGCCGACACGGGCCGCTGGCTCGACGTGGTTCCCGACGCCGGCCGGGTCACGCCCGGCGGCTTCGCCTGGACCGACGACGGCTTCTTCTCCGTTCGGACCGGCGGCCCCGGCGGCGGCGAACAGCTCTACAAGGCACTCTACAGCCACACCCACGGCGACAAGCCCGAGGAAGACGAGGTCATCACCGACGAGTTCAGCGAACACGCCTGGCCCCAGATCGAGTACGACGCCGACACCGATACGCTGCTGGCGGCTGTCCACGAGGGGACGACCCACACAGAGCTCTACCGCGTCGACACCGACCCCAACGCCGAGGAGCCGCTGACGCCGCTGCTCACGGGCTACGACGCCACGTTCGGCCCACACCTCGACGACGGCGAGGTCCACTTCCTCACCAACTACGAGGCCGACTTCTCCCGGGTGCTGACCGCCGACATCGAGACGCTGGCGACGGGCGAGGACCTCGCCCCCGACGAGTTCACCGAGACGGTTCCCGAGACCGACGCCGTGTTGCAGGACGTAACCGTCGCCGGTGAGCAACTCGTCGCGAACCACCTGCGCGACGCCTCCTCGGAGCTCTCCGTGTGGGAGCACGGCGAGCGCGTCGAGACGCTCCCGAGCCCGGAGTTCTGCACCATCGACGGCGTCGACAGCGACGACGACGGTGAGGAGCTGTTCTACGTCGTCCACGACTTCGAAGCGCCCGACCGGGTGAACCGCTATCGGCTCGGCGGGTCCGGTGACGACGCCGAGACGGTCGGGCAGGCCGACATCGAACTCGGCGTCGACGTGACCGTCTCACAGGAGTTCTTCGAGTCCGCCGACGGCACGGAGGTGCCCGCATTCGTCGTCCACCGCGAGGGGCTCTCCCCCGACGGTTCGGCGCCGACCGTCCTCTACGGCTACGGCGGCTTCCGCATCCCCCAGACGCCGAGCTTCTGGCGGTTCGCCGGCCCCTTCCTCGAGGCCGGCGGCGTCTTCGCCGTCGCCAACCTCCGGGGCGGCACGGAGTACGGCGAGCCGTGGCACGAGGCCGGCATGCGCGAGCACAAGCAGAACGTCTTCGACGACTTCTACGCCGTCGGCGAGGGGCTGATCGAGGCGGGCTACACCGACACCGACCACCTCGGCGCCTACGGTGGCTCGAACGGCGGTCTGCTCACCGGCGCCGCCCTCACGCAGCGACCGGACCTTTGGGCCGGAATCCTCTGTACGGTGCCGCTGCTCGACATGCTGCGATTCCACCGCTTCCTCCTCGGCGAATCGTGGACCGTCGAGTACGGCTCGCCGGCGGACCGGGAGGCCTTCGAGTACATCCGCGAGTACTCGCCGTACCACAACGTCGAGGACCGGGAGTACCCGGCGACGCTGTTCAAGACCGCCGCGGGCGATACGCGAGTCCACCCGAGCCACGCCAGGAAGATGACTGCGCTGGTTCAGCACCATCAGACCGGCGACGACCCAATCGCGCTGCGGACCGAGACGGACACGGGCCACGGCGTCGGGAAGTCGACGGAGATGGTCGTCGAAGAACAGGTCGATCAGTGGACGTGGCTCTGTGATCGGCTCGGCGCCGACGTGGGCGAGTAAGCCTACGCCGCCGCCGCTTCGATCGTCGAGAGGTACGCCGTGAGGTCGGAACTGGAGAGCATCCCGATCGGTTTGTCGTCGCCGTTGACCACGGGCATGTGGTGAATCCCGGCTTCGACCATCTGGTCGGCGACGTCCTGTACGAGGTCACCCGCCTTCGCGGTGAGCACGTCCCTCGTCATGTACTCGGAGACGGGCGTCTGGTCCTTGGGTTTCTGCCCGGCGACGATGGCGACGAAGTCCGTCCGGGTGAGGATCCCTTCGAGTCCGCCGTCGTCGTCGACCACGACGACGGAGCCGATGCTCTCATCCAGCATCAGGTCGGCAGCATCCTCGACGAGGGTGTCGGCAGTGACGGTCTTGAGGTCGCTGGTCATCAGGCGGGCAACGAACAGGTCGTCGATATCGTCCATGCGTATCTGTAACACGACTATGGGGATAACCCTTCCCCCACGGGATACGCCGACCCGGCGCCGTCCGGCGCTCGAAGGGCACGCTTTTTCCCCTCGCGTGTCAGGTGCCGGCATGGACGAGAACGCGGAGTCGGATATCTCGGAGTCGGTGCTGATCTCGGCACTGATCGCCGTCGTCGCGACGGCGTTGATCTACCTCGAACTCTGGGGTGGAGCGGTGCCGGCGCTGCCTGCGGCACCGGTCCTCGCCGGGGCCGTCGTCGTCGGCGTCGTCGCCGGGGCGACGTTCTACTACACTGGTACCCACGAGACGCCCGTCGACGACGTGCCGCCGCTCGCGGTGTTCATCGCGCTGGCGCTGGTCGTCTACTTCCTCTTCCCGAACGGGCTGCCGACTGCCGCCGAACTGGGAATCATCGTCGCTGTGTGGACCGACACCGCGCTGCGGGCGGCCGCGAAGTACGCCTGAATCGGGTATCAGTCCGCCGGCTCGTTGGGGCGGTTGACCCACGCGGCGATGGTGACCCCGACGTAGATTCCGACCCCGTGGACGAGGGTGTTCAGAAGTAGTTCTCCCACGCCCCCGACGCCGATCAGCCCGAGTAGCTGCCAGTCGAGCAGGTTGGCGAGGAAGGCGAGCCCGAAGGCGGTCACGAGCCGGGCGCCGCTGACCAGCGGGCTCCCGTCTGAGGGTGCGGACACGTACGACTGGCTATGGCCCGGCGACAAAGCCCTTCCGGGCTCCACACGGCGTCGGTACGCCTTTGAGGCCGGCACCGCCAGCAACCCACGAGCGAGTCCCCGCTCGTCACCATGCCCGCCATCCAGACGACCGATCTGACCAAGCAGTACGGTTCGACCGTCGCCGTCGCCGGCCTCGACCTCGCCGTCGACGCCGGGACGGTCTTCGGCTTCCTCGGCCCCAACGGCGCCGGGAAGACGACGACAATGCGGATGCTCACCGGTCTCGTTCGGCCTACGCGCGGCCGTGCCGAGGTCGCCGGCGTCGAGACCACCGACCGCGACCGACTCAGGCCGCGGATCGGCTATCTCCCCGAGGAGCCGCCGCTGTACGACCACGCGACGGCGTACGAACAGCTCGACTACGCCGCCGGGCTCCGGGACCTCGACCCCGAGGCCGCCCGCGAGCGCGCCGACGACCTGCTCTCCCGGCTCGACCTCCCGCCCGAGGACGCCGGCTCCCGCATCGCCGACTACTCGAAGGGGATGCGCCAGAAGGTCGCCTACGTGCAGGCGACGCTCCACGACCCGGACGTGCTGTTCCTCGACGAACCGACCTCCGGACTCGACCCGCGAGCCGCCCGGACGCTCCGGGAACTCATTGCGGAGCGGGCCGACTCCGGGACCACCGTCTTCCTCTCGACGCACATCCTCCCGGTCGTCGAGGCCGTCGCCGACGACGTGGGTATCCTCTACGACGGTGACCTCGTCGCGGAGGGCTCGCCGGCCGACCTCCAACAGCGCGCCGAGACCGGCGAGGCCCGGTCGCTCGAGGACGCGTTCCTCGAACTCACGACCGACGACGCCCATGCGGAGGCGTCGACGCGTCACAGCGCCGAGGCACCGACCGATGGCTGAGTCGAACTGGCTCCGGCACGCGGTTCGGGCCGGCGCCTTCGAGTTCCGGCGCTCGGCCCGGGCGATTCGGGAGGACACCGCCCGACTGGTGCTGCTGGGGATCAGCGTCGTGTTCCCCACCCTGCTGCTCGCGGGGATGGCCGCCCTGTTCGGCTCGGCGATACGGGGGGACGTCCCAACCGACCTCGCCGTCCCCGACGCCGTCCGCGGGGGTACCGCGCTGTTCTGGCTGTTCGGCGTCTTCCTGCTGGCCCAGCGGGCGGCGACGGCCTACGACGAACTGGTCGCCGAACCGTTCGTCCTCACGACGGTCTCGGCGCGAACCGCCGTTGTCGGCGGCGTCGTCGCCGAGACGCTCCGCGTGGCTGCGTACGGCGCGCTGCCGATGGCCGTACTTCTCCCCACCGCGGCGTACGTGCTCGGGTCGCCGGCGACGCTCGTTGTCGTTCCGGTCGTCGCCGCCCTCTTCGTCGGCAGCGCCGTGGTGGCCGGCCGCGTGACCGGCTACACGGCCGCGTGGCTCGTCGCCCGCGTGCCGTTCGTCGCCCGCCACCGCACCGCGCTGAGCGCAGTCGTCGCAATCGGCTTCTTCGGCGGCTACATGCTGTTCCAACTGCCGATGCTCCCGTACTCGCTGGATCCGGCGCTGCTTGGGCTACTCCCGGTCGGCTGGCTCGTCGACCTCGCGGTCGTCGGGACGCCGATCCGGTACTCGGGGAGCCGTCTCCTCGGGGGCGTCGTCGTCGCCGGTGGTACCATCCTCGGCGGTAGCTGGGCCGCCACGCTGGTCGCCTCGTCGCTCTGGTACGGCGACGAGGTCGCACCCGACGACGGGCACGACGAACCCGTCGCCGTCGAGGACCGCACGGGCACGGGAGCGCTCGCCCGGTCGCTCTCGCCGCTCTCGGTACCGCTGCTGGACGGGCCGAGCCGAACGGTCGCCCGCTGGACGCTGCTCCGGGCACGTCGGGAGCCCCAGCGGCTGAACTTCCTCATGGTGCCGGTGTTCGGCGGCGGCTCGGCGGTGCTGAACCTCCTGTTGCAGGGGTCGGCCTCGCTCTCGGTGCTCGGCCCGGCGACGGCGCTGGTCGGCGGCTGGGTCGCCGGCGCGGCGTTCGCACTCAACCCCCTCGGCGACGAGGGGCCGGTACTCCCGATGACGCTCACCTCGGTCCCCAGTCGGGCGTACGTCCGGGGACTGATCGCGCCGGTGTTGCTGTCGGCGCCCGCCGTCACCCTTCTCACGCTCGCCGTGAGCCTCGGGACGGGAACCGCTCCCGTGACGGCGCTTGCCCTCGGGGTCGCCGGAGCCGTCGTCGCCGGCGTCGGCGCGGCCCTGGCGCCGCTGCTGGGGATGTGGTTCCCGCGCTACAGCGCGATCCGGATCGGCAGCAGCGACGACGTTCGCCCGCCGCGGCTGTTCGCCGGCGCGCTCCACTTCGGGCTGGTGGCCGTGCCCGGCACGGCGCTGGTCGGCGCCCTCACGGCGCCGGGGGTGGTCCGCGCCGTGCTCGCGGGCCTGATCTCGGTCCCCGGGCTACTGGCTGGCCTCTACGCTGACGGGGGCGCGATCGCCGCCATCGAGGCCGGATTCGTGGAAACCGCGGCCGCCGTGGGGTCGCTACCGGTCGCCATCGTCGGCGTCGGGATGGGCGCGCTCCTCGTGGTCAGCGGCGTGCTGACCGCGCTGGTCGCCTACCGGCTGGCTGTCCGGCGCGTCGACGAACACGAGCCCTACTGATGGCCGACACCCGCCCCGACCTCGACGCCGTCGCCGCCGTGATCGCGACGAACCTCGTCGCGCCGGCGGGCGTCGTCTTCCTCGACTGGTCCATCGCGGTGCTGGTTGGCGTCTACGTCGCCGAACTGGTCGCCGTCGTCGGCTGGTCGCTGGTGAAGATCCCTTTCGCCGCGAAGCGCCCCCGTGGCCGCGTCGAGCAGTCGCGGGTCAACGGCCTTCTCCACCGGCTCCGCGGCTCGATCCCGCTTCCCGGGCCGGTGCCGGCGATCTACCCCCGGAACCTCCCGCCGCTGTTCGGCGGGCTGTTCATCGCCCCCATCGGAATCGTCCTCGCGCTCGCGCTGTTCGGGGGCGTCGCCGCCGATGGCGTCGCCGATAACGAGGGCGCCACGATCGTGCTCGGCGCGCTGATCGTGTTCCTCCTGCGCGGCGGCGAGACGGTTCTGGAGTACTTCATCCATGGCGGCTACCGCGACCACTCACCCCGGTCGGCGTTCGCGCCGCCGTTCATGAGCATGATCGGGGTGATGGGGCTGCTCGCGACCGCACTCGCCATCGACGCCGCCGAGGTCGGCACCGGACCGTCCGAGGCCGTCCTCATGTTGCTCGTCGGCGGCAAACTCCTCCTCGACCTGCAGGGACTCCGGATCGAGGCCGACGAGGACCGACACGGGCTGCTCGCCCGGATGTTCGGCAGTACAGACACCGCTGTCGACCCGGAGCCCGTTGAGGAACCCGACTGCGAGCCACCAGTAGTTCAGCGACCCCCTCGGGCAGCGGCGCTCGCCGACGCGATCGCTCGCGGCCTCGCCTACGCGCTCGCTAGTGGGGCGACGGTGTTCGTGCTCTCTGTGGCGCTCGTCGTCGGCCTCGCGGCGGGGCTCTGGGGTGGCGTCGCCGTCGCGGTGCTCGTGCTCGTCCCGTCCGTGTTTGTTCGTGGCCTCGCCCGCTACCTCACCTACGGCGCCGTCGAATACCGCTGCTACGACGGGCTCGTCGTCGTCCACAGCACGCTCCTCGGCGAGGGGCAACGGCGGCTGCGCCGGGGCGCCGTCGACGGCGTCGAGACCGACCGCGACCCCGTCGACCGGCTGTTCGGAACCGAGACGCTCGACCTCGACGCCGAGGGGCCGGACACGACCCCGGAGTTCGGCCTCCCCGACCCTGACGAGGCCGACGTTGACGACGCAAACGAGGACCGGCCCGTGACGGCTGCACACGTCCGAGACGCCGACGCGATCGTCGACGCGCTCGGGGTGCGGTGGATCGCGGAGCGGGACCGTTAGTCGCGACGGAGAAGCCAGAAGAACGCAGCGTAGCCCGCGAGCGAGAGCGAGATCAGCGTCAGCTCGGCCGCGAAGGCGACTCCGGTGCCGACGCCGGGATCCGGGACCAGCCCGAAGGTGTTGTCGAAGCCGAGGAGCGCGAGTATGGCGCACGCGGCGGCCCCGCGGACCAGCGCGCGCCGGGGCCAGTTCCCGGGGTCGGCGTTCCAGTAGCGCGACCAGAGTTCGGCGAGCGGGATGAGGAGGACGAGGCCCGCGGCGAGCACGAGCAGTCGGGGGTGGACCACGATTTCGTCTCGGCCCGTAGTGGGGAAACCCTTTCCTAGGACTCGTCGACGAGCGGGAACTGCGCCAGTCGGACGGCGGCCATGTCGGTCAGGCCCTTCCCGGTGTAGGAGTCGGTGTGGCGCTCGTAGTGGCCGAGCATCATCCCCTCGTGGTCGGCGACGGGGATCAGTCGGACCTCGGTGCCGTCGGGCCCCACGTCGAAGACGAGGTAGGACTGCGGGAACGAACAGGTCGTCGGCGACATGATCTCGCGGACGCCGCGTTCCTTCGTCGCCGAGGGGAGGTGGAGGTGGCCCGTGACCATCAGCGGCGCGTCGTGTTCCTCGAGCACGTCGAGGAACGCGTCTGGCTCGCGCATCGTTGGCGGGATAGCCATCTCCGGCTCGTTGTTGTCGCGGTGCTGGAGCAGCTGATCCGACATCGTCGGGAGGTTGTGGTGGACCGCGATCAGGGGGGTGTCGAGTTCGGGGAGGGTCTCCGCCAGCCACTCGAGTTGGTCCTCCGGGATCAGCCCGTCGTGGGAGTCGGTGAGCCAGTCGTCGCCGCCGGAGCTGTTGAGCCCGACCACGTCGACGCCGCCGACGCGCTCGTGGAAGGGGAGCTCGCCGTCGGGGGTGTAGCGCTCCTCAAACTCCGCGAGGGGGAGGTTCTCGTGGTCGTAGCCCTCCTTGACGACGTCGTGGTTGCCGGGGACCGCACGGAACGGGGTTTCGAGGGCTTCGAGGATCTCGTCGGCGGCGTCGTAGTTCCATCGCTCGCCGTCCTTCGTGATGTCGCCGACACAGATCGTGTAGTCGATGTCGCGGTCGTTGATGTCGTCGACGGCGCTCTCGAGGTGGGCTTCGGTGTGTTCGAACAGTTTGGAGGTACCCTCCTCGCGCGTGGAGACGTGCGGGTCCGCGATGACGGCGATCCGAGTACGTTCGTCGCTTCGCGGGCGGTCGAGCCGCGCCATGACGTTTCCGGGGGCGGCCTCGCGGTGGTCGATGGGTCCGGTAGCCATACCCTGATTGGACGAAGGCGAGACATAAACCTGTGGAGCTTGGTCCGTCCGAACGACCGTTATGTATGCATATATAGCGATAGTGTGGTCCCCGTTTCGTACAGAATATGCAGCGACGAACCATCCAAGAGAGTAAAGTATTTCAGTTGTCGCTATTCGTGTTGAGACGATGCCCGAGGAGACAACTCGGCGGTCGTTCTTGGCGGCGGCAGGTACCGGCGTGGCAGCGGCACTCGCCGGCTGCGGTGGCAACGCCCCGGATCAGACAGACACCGAACCCCCAACGGAGGAGCCCGAAACGGGCGGCTCCGATACGGAGGCCGACACGGAGGAGAACGAGGACAGCACGCCGATGGCCGGCGGCACCCTCCAGCTGATGGCCCAGGGTTCGATCCAGACGCTCGACCCGATCAACGCGAAGGGGTCCGGCGCCGGGTACAATCAGTACAACCAACAGCTCCTCCGGTTCCCCGACGGCGAGTACCCGCCGGAGCCCGCTATCGCGAAGGACTACGAGCTGTCCGACGACCAGCTGACCTACACGTTCACGCTCCGTGAGGACGTGACGTTCCACAACGGCGACGACGTCACCGCCCACGACGTAGTCTACTCCTACCGACGCCTCGCGGGATCGGAGAACTCCCGCAACCGCGACGACATCATCGGCGACACGATGACCGTCGCACACGAGAAGGACGCGAGTATCACCGCCCCCGAGGACGAGGTCACCCTCGGCGACTACGTGCCCGAGTCGCTGGCCGTCGAGGCCGTCGACGACTACACCTTCGAGATGACCCTCGAGAGCCCGTTCTCGTGGACGACGTTCCAGATCGCCGGCGGGACGTTCGCCATCATCCCCGAGGGCTCGGTGGGTGACATCGAGGGCTACGACGGCGAGTACGACTACAACGAGTTCTTCAGCACCCAGGGCGACGGCCCCACCTTCGCCGGCGCCGGCGCCTTCATGGTCGACTCCTGGAGCAAGGGTGACGCGATCACGCTGTCGGCCTACGACGACTACTACGGCACTCAGCCCCAGATCGACGAGATCGTCTACACCGTCGTTCCTGACGGGAACGCCCGCCTGAGCCGCTTCGAGAACGGCAACGCCGACATCCTCGAGGGGATGCCCGCGGCGTCGTTCACCCCGAGCAACGTCTCCATCGAGACGGAGGACGGCAACAAGTCGATCGGGACCTACGACCTCGGTGGCACCACCGTCAACTACGGGGAGATCCCCTCGCTGTCGACGGAGTACCTCGTGTTCAACACGATGAAGGTGCCGATCGCGGTGCGCAAGGCGTTCGCCTACGCGCTCGACCAGCACTCCGTCGCCGAGAACGTCTACAAGGGGACCGCCCAGCCGGCCTACCACATCACGCCGCCTGCGGCCTACCCCTCCTTCGGCGACGCCGACGCCAACACGACCTACAGCCAGCACGCCGAATCCGGCTTCGAGAGCAACCTCGACGTGGCCGCCGACGGCTACATGTACGGTTACGGCGAGACGGACCTCGAGTCCGCCGCACAGGTGATGGAGGAGGCCGGCTACGGCCCCGACAACACCTTCGAGATCACGGCGACGACCATCGCCGGCGACAGCGGCTACCAGCAGGTGTTCACCCGCCTGCAGTCCAAGCTCCGACAGGCCCACATCGAGATGGACATCACCGAGGCGCAGTTCGGGACCATCATCAGTCAGGCCATCAGCGGCAGCATGGAAGTGTTCGCCCTCGGTGACGGGATGGAGTACCCCGGCCCGGAGAACTTCCTGCGCTTCCTCTGGGGCAGCGAGCCGCAGGGGCAGTTCACCCGCTGGGGCGCGGAAGGGAGCTACCACGACGAGGATCTCCGACAGACCGCCCTCGACGCGTGGAACGAGAACTACGCCGCCGAGGGCTCCGACGACGCGTCGGAAGCCGAGGCCTTCCAGACCATCGAGGAGGTCAACTGGGCGTCGGTCCAGGAGCTCCCGACGGTTCACACGGCGAGCCAGCGCTTCTGGCACACCGGCGTCGACGTGGAGATGTACGGCGTGATGGAGAACCAGACGTTCACCGACCTGACGCTCAGTCGGTAGAACGGTAACCGGCGGCTTTTCAATACCCCCTTCGTACCCTTGGGCGAACGCACACGAATGCACCGAACACGCGGCGTCGACCTCCGAAACGGACGTACTGACCGGCTGTCCAACGGGGGGCAGACGTGAGCAGAGCCCGCTACCTCGGCAAGCGCTTCCTCATGGCGCTCCCCGTCGTGTGGTTGGGTACGACGATGACGTGGTTCATCATCTTCATGGGGCCGATCGACCCCGCAGCACGCCTACTGAGCGAGGGGCAAGTCCGCAACCCCGACGCGTATCAGGCCGCCCAGACCCAACTCGGGCTGGACCAACCGCCGCTGCAGCACTACTTCGACTGGATGGGGAACCTCGTCACCTTCGACCTCGGCCAGACGTGGCTCCTCTACCAGGGTTCGAACGTCAACGCACTCATCCTCGATTTCCTCCCGCGTACCCTGTGGCTCGGGTTCTGGTCCGTGCTCATCGCCGTCTTCGTCGGCGTCCCGTTGGGGTTCTACGCCGGGATGCGTTCGAACACCGTCGCCGACTACGTCGCCTCGATGGGCGGCATCGTCTGGCGCGCCATGCCGAACTTCTGGCTCGGCATCATGCTGCTCGCGGTGCTCGGCGGCTGGGAACTCCTCGGCTGGCAGACGCTCGGACCGGACCTGACGACCGGGATATCCGGCAACCCGGACCTGAGCTACCTCGCGGGCGACCTGACCTCCTTGGAGAACGGGCCGCTCGCCTTCTTCACCAATCCCGGGGCGACGCTGCAGGCGATCAAGAAGGTCGCCCCCGCGGCCATCGTCCTCGGCTCGGCGTCGATGGGTAACGAGATGCGTATCGGCCGGACCGCCGTCCTGGAAGTGAAAAACCAGGACTACGTCGAACTCGCGAAAGTGAAGGGCGTCTCCGACCGCGCGCTCGTCTACAAACACATCCTTCGGAACGCGCTCGTCCCGCTTGTACCGATCATCACCAGCGAGGCGTTCCTGCTGATCGGCGGCAGCGTGCTCGTCGAGTCCGTGTTCGGGATCAACGGGATCGGCTACCTGTTCTTCCAGGCGGCCATTCAGGGCGACCTCCCGCTCGTCGGGACGCTCATGTACATCTTCATCCTCATGACCGTTGGCATCAACCTGATTCAGGACGTGCTCTACACGCTGATCGACCCGCGCGTCGCACTGGAGGGCGAGTGAGATGCTGGCCAACGTCTCCACCGACGAGGTGCTGTCCGACGGCCGGACGATGGCCTGGCTCGGCGTCGGCCTATTCATGCTCGCCCTGCAGTTCGGCTCGCTCGCGAGCTTCGCCGTCGAGGTGCTGATCACCGTCGTCTCGGTGGTGCCGGGCGTCGACGCCGCCGCGGCCCTCTCGGGGCTGCAGGGTGCCGTCGACGCCATCCCGACGCTGCTCTCGCGTGAGACGATCCCCAACCAGGGCTACTACAACGGGAGCGGCTACGAGGAGACGTTCCTCGGGCTGGCACCCGCCATGGCGTGGGCGCTGCGGGCGACGCTCGTCTACGTCTACGCCTTCGCCGCCGCGGGCTGGGCCGTCTACGGCTTCCAGATCTACCGCAGCCAGTACCGACCGGCCGACTGGACTCCTCGCGACGACGTGATCGACCGACTCCGGGGCCACAAGTGGGGGCTGTTCGGGCTGGTGATCGTCTTCATGTTCGTGACGATGGCGGTGTTCGCGCCCGCGCTCGGGCCGACGACCGTCGAACAGAACATGCGGAACTCCTACGGCTACGAGATCGACTACTGGAGCACCGAGAGCGGCTCCGTCGAGACCGTCACCGTCGGGGACGCCAACCTCGGCTCCGTCTCGCAGGGCAACGACCGCAACATCGGCCCGTGGAGCTACGACGACTACGGACGCTTCCACCCGTTCGGGACGATGCAGGACGGCAGTGACCTCTTTACGTTCTTGATGGTGGGCTCGCGCATCTCGTTGGTCATCGGGGTGCTCTCGGTGGCCCTGAGCGCGAGCATCGCCGCGTCGCTCGCGCTGACGGCGGCCTACTACAAGGGTCGCGTCGACCTCAGCATGGTGCTGGTCTCCGACGGCGTCATGGCGATGCCCCAACTCCTGCTACTGATCATGCTCACCACGGTGCTCGCGGACACGTGGATCAACGAAGTGTACAGCGGCGGGTTCCTGCTCGCGCTCATCTTCGCCTTCACCGGCTGGACGTACATGTGGCGGTCCGTGCGTGGGCCCGCCCTTCAGATCGCCGAACGCGAGTGGATCGACGCCGCCCGCAGTTTCGGCCAGCGACCGACGACGATCATGCGCAAACACATGCTTCCCTACGTCACCGGCTACCTGCTCATCTACGGCTCGATGACCCTCGGCGGTGCGATCATCTCCATCGCGGGGCTCTCCTATCTCGGGCTGGGCGTGGCGCCGCCGACCCCCGAGTGGGGGCGCGCGGTCAACCTCGGACAGGACTACGTCCGTACCGGCTCGTGGCACATCTCCCTGATCCCGGGCATCCTCATCACGCTCGTCGTGACGGGGTTCAACGCGCTGGGTGACGGCATCCGTGACGCCATCGACCCGCAGTCCGACAGCGCCGGCGGCGAGACCGCCGGGGCCGGGGGTGGCGCATGAGCGACGCCCTCCTGGAAGTCGAGAACCTCCAAACGGTGTTCCACACCGACAAGGAGACGATCCACGCCGTCGACGGCGTGAGTTTCGAAGTCAACGCCGGCGAGACCGTCGGTCTCGTCGGCGAGTCGGGGTCGGGCAAGTCCGTCACCGCCCGATCGGTGCTCGGCCTCGTCGACGACCCGGGCGTGATCGAGGAGGGCTCGATCCGCTTCCGCGGCGACGAACTCGTCGGGGGAAACTGGGAGCAACACCGCGGCGACATCGCCATCGTGTTCCAGGACCCGATGAACTCGCTCAACCCCGTCTACACGGTGGGCAACCAGATCAAGGAAGCCCTCCGCATCCACCAGGGACTTCGCGGGAGTGACGCGACCCAGAAGGCGATCGAACTGTTGGAGGACGTGGGCATCCCCGACGCGGCCCGTCGGGTCTCCGAGTACCCCCACCAGTTCTCCGGCGGGATGCGCCAGCGTGCGGTCATCGCCATCGCGCTGGCCTGTGACCCCGACCTGTTGGTCTGTGACGAGCCGACGACGGCCCTCGACGTGACCATTCAGGCCCAGATCCTCGACCTGCTTTCCGACCTGCAGCGCGAGGAGGACCTCGGTGTCCTGTTCATCACCCACGACATGGGCGTGATCGAGGAGACCGCCGACCGCGTCAACGTGATGTACGCCGGCGAGTTCGTCGAGAGCTCGGCGGTCGATCGGCTGTTCGACGCCCCCAAGCATCCCTACACCCGCGGGCTGCTGGCGTCGATCCCCGGCCGGAACGCCGAGGGTGACCGCCTCCCAACCATCGAGGGGGAGGTACCGACGTCGACGGGTGAGCCGACGAGCTGTCGGTTCGCGCCGCGGTGTGAGTACGCCTTCGGCGCCTGTGACGAGGTCCACCCCGGCCGCGTCGAGGTGGGAGAAACCGGCGCCGACCACGAGGTCGCCTGTCTGCTCTACGAGGAGCGCTTCGAGGAGTCGCCGCCCGAGGCCGGTGTCGAGGCCGACGGGGGTGAGACGGCATGAGCGAGCCGTTCCTCAAGGTCGAGGACCTCAAGAAGTACTACGACGACGGCGGCGTCTTCGGCGACGACCCCGTGAAAGCCGTCGACGGCGTGAGCTTCGAGATCGACGAGGGCGAGACGGTCGGCCTCGTCGGCGAGTCCGGCTGTGGGAAGACCACGCTGGGTCGGACGATCCTGAACCTCGAGAGCGCCACCGAGGGCGAGGTGCTCTCGGACGGGACCGACGTGACCAGCATCTCCGGGTCGGAGCTTCGGGCGTGGCAGAGCGAGGCCCAGATGGTGTTTCAGGACCCCGAGGCCAGCCTCAACGAGCGGATGACCGTCGGCGAGATCATCCGGGAACCGCTGGAGGCCCACGACTGGCCCGACCTCGCGGTCGCCGTCGACGGCGGCCGGGAAGTCTCGGGATCACGGGTCCACGCCGCCGAGGCCGACGAACGCCCCGACCTCACCGTCGGCGTCGACGGGAGCCTCAGCGTTCGGGAGCGTGCACCGCTCTCGGCCGACGACGTGGACGTGAAGCTCGACGAGTCGAGCGCCGCCGTCACGGTCACCAAACACGCAAGCGAGATGCGCGAGGACCGCGTTCGGGCACTGCTCGAACAGGTCGGCCTGCGCGAGGAACACTACTACCGCTACCCCCACCAGTTCTCCGGGGGACAGAGCCAGCGTGTGGGAATCGCCCGCGCGCTCGCGCTCGAACCGCGGTTCCTCGTCCTCGACGAACCGGTCTCGGCGCTCGACGTGTCCGTCCAGGCCCGGATCATCAACCTCCTCGAGGACCTCCAAGAGGAGTTGGGTCTGACCTACCTGTTCATCGCCCACGACCTCAGCGTCGTCCGGCACATCGCCGACCGCGTGGCGGTGATGTACCTCGGCAACGTGATGGAACTCGGCCCGACCGAGCAGGTGTTCCGGGAGCCGGCCCACCCCTACACTGAGTCGCTGCTGTCGGCCATCCCCGGCACGATGGTCGAGACCGGCGAGCGGATCACGCTCCGCGGGACACCCCCCAGCCCACGGGACCCGCCGAGCGGCTGCCGGTTCTCGACGCGCTGTCCGGCCAAGATCCGGCCCGACGAGTACAGCGTCAGCGGCGAACACTGGGAGGCGCTCGACCAACTCTACTCGGTGTTCCACGCGCGGGCGAACGCCGAGAAGGGGCTGCTCGACCAGCTCAAGGAGCGCCTCGGGATCCAGGACGTGTCGACGGTCGACGAACTCCTGCTCGAACTGTTCGACGCCGAGCGGGCCGGCGACGGCATCGCGCTGAACATGCCCGACGACGCCGCCGCGGTGGTCTACGAGGCCGCCGAGATGGCCCGCGCCGGCGACGAGTCGGGTGCTGCAGCCCGGCTGGACGCCGAGTTCGGCAGCGTATGTAGCACCGAGCACCCCGAGGCCGCCGACGTGGGCGACGGGCGCACCAGCCGGTGTCTCCGCCACCGCGAGGAGTACACCGACCCCGACACGGTCATCGAGCAGCGCTACCGGAGCGACTGAGCCCGCCCCGGTTTTCGCGGCGCTTCGGAACCGACATTACGCCGCAGCGGTACCTACGACTGTGAGTAACGGATCGCCAGCCTGTGCGCTGTGTGACGGCCCGATCCCCGAGCACCGCGAGGGGGCGTTCTGCTCGGCGGGCTGTCGATCGGTCGCCGAGACGCTGCCGGAGCCCCCGGAGCAGGAGGCCGAGCCCGAACCGGCCGCCGACGCCGACACCACCGCGGTCTACTTCTCGGTCGACGGGATGCACTCGGCCACCTGCGAGGCGTACCTCGAAACGGTCGCCCGCCGGATCGACGGCGTCGTCGACGCCGACGCGAGCTACGTCACCGAGTCTGTCCGAGTCGACTGTACGGGCGACCCGCCGACCGAGCGTCTCACCGAAGCCCTCAGCGGCCTCGGCTACGACGCGACCCGCCGCGACGACCGCGAACCCGGCCCCACAGTCGACACCGACGGCGGCATCGTCGACGGCGCGCTCGGCTACCGCTACGCCGCGGGCGTGGTGTTCGCCTCGTTCCTGTTGATCCCCTACGCCGTCGTCTTCTACCCGTCCCACCTCGCGGCGCTGCTCGGCTTCGCCGACCCGCTGGCCGGCGAGGCCGGCATCGCCACGGTACTGCCGGTGTTCATCGTCCTGACGTTCGTCATCATCGTCGTCACCGGCGCGCCGGTGTTGCGCGACGCCTACATCGCCATCGTCCTCCGGAAACCGAACACCGGCTTGCTCGTCACCCTGACGGCGATGGCCGCGTTCCTCTTCGGCGTCCCGGGCTTTTTCGCCGGCGTCTCCGGGGCGTACTACGACCTCGCGGTCGTCGGCGTCGCCACCGTCACCGGGGCGACGTTCTACGAGTCCCTCGCCAAACGCGAGGCCGCGAGCGAACTGACCGACCTCACGGTCTCCCGGGTCGAACACGCCCAGCGGGAGACCGAATCGGGGACCGAGACGGTCCCCGTCGCCGACCTCGAACCGGGCGACCGGGTGCTCGTGCCGGAGGGCGAACGGGTGCCCGTGGACGGGACGCTCACGGAGGGTGAGTGTACCGTCGACGAGGCCGTCGTCACCGGCGAGTCGACGCCGGTTCGGAAGCGTGCAGGCGACGACCTCATCGGTGGCTCCGTCATCACGACCGGCGCCGCCGTCCTCGCCGTCGGCGACGACGTGCGCAGCAGCGTCGACCGCCTCGCTGCCTCCGTCTGGGGGTTCCAGAGCGCGACACACGGCGGCCAGCGCCGGGCGAACCGCATCGCCGAGCGCGTCACGCCGCCGCTGGTCGCGGTCGCGGTGGTCGCGGGCGCCGGCGCCCTCGTCCTGAGCGGCGGCCGCGTTGCCGTCGGTATCGTCGCACTCCTGACGACGTTCATCGCCGCCTCGCCGTGGGCGCTGGGCTTCGCGACGCCGCTCTCGGCGGGGACGAGCGTCTCGCGGGCGCTCTCCCGCGGCGTCGCCGTCTTCGACGAGACGGTGTTCGAGCGCCTCCGCGGCGTCGACACCGTCGTCTTCGACAAGACGGGGACGCTGACGACCGGCCGGATGGATGTCCTCGACACCGACGTGACCGGCGAGGGCGCCGACAGCGAGGCGCTGTTGGCCGCGGCCGCCGCGCTGGAGCGCCGTGCCTCCCACCCTGCGGCAGCCGCGCTCGTCGACGCGTTCGGCGAGACGGCGCCGACCGTCGACTCCTTCACCAGCCACCCGACCGGCGTCGAAGGTGTCGTGGACGGGCGGCGCGTGCTGGTGGGGAACCCGGAACTGTTCGGGGAACGCGGCTGGACGGTCCCCGACCGAGTCCGTGACCGGGCAACCGAGGCGCGCCAGTCGGGGCACCTCCCCGTCATCGTCGGCTCGACTGATGCCGTCGAGGACGGACCGGAGACCGGCGAGCCGGCCGGCGTCGTCGTCGTCGGCGACGAAGCCCGGCCGGACTGGGAGGCCACGCTCGAACGGCTGGCCAACCGGGGGCTGGACGTGGTGATCCTCACCGGCGACGACGAGTCCGCCGCCGCCGGCTTCGCCGACAGCCCGCACGTCACGCACGTCTTCGCGGGCGTGCCTCCCGCCGGGAAGTCCGCCGCGGTGCGCCGACTCCGCGCCGAGGGGCCGGTGGCGATGGTCGGCGACGGGACGAACGACGCGCCCGCGCTGGCCGCGGCCGACCTGGGTATCTCGCTGGGGAGCGGGACGGCGCTGGCCGCGGAGGCCTCGGACCTCGCCGTCGTCGAGGACGACCTCGACGGCGTCGCTGCGGCGTTCGACCTCTCGGCGGAGAGCTACAGTCGGCGCCGCTGGAACGACCGAGCGGCGCTGCTGTACAACGCGGCCGCGATCCCGCTGGCGGTCGTCGGGCTCCTCAACCCCCTGCTGACGATGGCAGCCGCGGTGCTGTGCTGTGGGCTGATCGCCGGCAACGCGTTCCGGGAGACCCGGGTCGCCTGATCACTCCGGGAACTCGAACTCCCCGAGCACGAGGAAGCCGACGGCGAAGCCGGCGACGATGATCGCGCCGGCGATCAGCTGCGAGCGCGGGCCGGTGAGGTAGCCCGTCGCGAGGCTCCCCCCGACGACGAGGGCACCGCCCACCACCAGCCCGATGATCGTTCTCGTCCGTTCGTTCATGTCGGTAGCTATCACCTCCGAGGCCATGAGGCCCCCGCTTCCGGTCCGAACCCCGATGGCACTAAGAGCCGTCGTCGTGCACAGGGAGGTATGCTCGGTGGGAAGCTCGCGACCGCGACGGCGATCAAGGCCGTCGTCGCGGTACTGGGGGTGGTATCGGTCTCGGTTGGCGGTGCGTGGGCGCTGGGAATCATCGGCGCGCCCTCGGTCGTCGGCGTCGACAACGGGTTCGGCCCCGTCAACGAGTCCACGACGACGATCGAGTCCGAGATCACGGTCAACAACCCCAACCCCTTCGGGGTCAGGCTTGGCGGCCTGAGTATCGACTACGCCGTCGAGATGAACGGCGTCCGGATGGCCACCGGCGGCCGCGAGGGGCTCGGGCTGAACGCCAGCGGCAACAGCACCATCCCGGTCACGACGCTGATGAGCAACGACCGCATCCCGCCGTGGTGGACGAGCCACGTTGCGAACGGCGAGAACACCACGCTGGTCATCGACGCCTCGATCCACTCGGACCTGCTGGGCCGGGAGTTCAACCCACAGGTCACCCGCAACGTCAACACGAACATCATCGGCGGCTTCAACAGCGACGAGGACCGGCCGATCGATATCGACGAGCCCGCGGCGCCCAGTCCGGTGCTCTGGCTCAACAGTACCAGCGGCTCGTGGGGAGAGGTGAGCAACGACACCACGGAGATCGACACGGCCTTCGAACTGTACAACCCCAACCCGACCCCGATCGCCATCTCCGAGATCGGCTACGAGATCAGAATGAACAACGTCACGATGGGCGCCGGCGCCACCGACAGCACGGTCACGATCCGGCCGGGTGAACTCGAAACCGTCCGGGCGACGACGGCCCTCCAAAACGAGAACCTCGACGAGTGGTGGGTGAGCCACCTCCGGAACGATCAGACCACCCGACTCGAAGTCGAGTTCTACGCGCGCGTCGACCTCTCGGCGATCGGCGGCGGCACCATCGAGATCCCGCTCGACAGCATCGAGCGGACCATCGAGACGGACATCTTCGGGCAGGAGTCCGCGGGCGATACGGGCGGTTCCGACGGCGGCACCACGACACCGACTCCAGCCGACGACGACACGACCACCGCCACGCCGACACCAACCGAGACCGACACTCTGCTCGCCGTCGACGGGCCGACTGCGTAGGTGGTGTGTCAACACACAGCTACGTCCCGCCACGTTCTTCGCGCGGCCGGCCGTCGCCCCAACCATGCGGAGTAGCCACCCTCCTGATCGGGTTCTCCCCTGCCGACGGAACCCCACTGACCGTCGAAGCGACTGACGGCGCCGTCAGACTGATCATCGACGGGGACCGGTACGAGCTCCCCCGCGAGCAGGCGCTCTCGCTGCGCGCGGCCGTCGGGGACGCGCTGGACCGCCGGCTGGAACTGTTCAGAACCGTCGGTCACTACCGGCGCGACGGGAGCTACGCCGTCGGGCGACGGAGCGCCGACACGCCCGGCAACGAACAGGTGTTCGACTCCGTCGAGGAACTCCGAGACCTGTTCCGGTCGCTGCCGAGCGAGTTCGGCGCCGAAGACGTGGGCGAGCGGGGACTCACTGGCTCGCGGCGGCACCTGCTCGTGCGCCACTTCGCGGAACACCCCGCGTTCGACTGCCGACTCGTGAGCGAGCGGCCGCTGCGGGCCGAGAAAGCCGTCACGGACGGCTAGCCGGCTACAGTTCGTCGGGGGGGATGAACGTCGGCCGGTCGGTGTCGGCGCCGTCGGTCCACCAGACTTCGTCGCCCTTCTCGATGTCGTAGCGCTCCGCGATCTGTTTCGGTATCGACACCATGTAGCCGCCGTTGGACTCCTGCACGGTTCGGGAGTCCGCGTACGGACCCTTGCCCGAGGACATACGCGAGTAACGCGACAGATCGACATAAGGCTCCGGCAGACACCTTTCGGGGAACGGAAACGTGTCCGACGGGGCTCGACGCTCGGCACACGGTGGCGCCCGAGGGACCGCAGTCGGTCGGGCGGATCGCCGCAGGTCGCATGTCTCGGCAGGTCGGCAAGCATACGTCCCTCCCCGCTGCAGCCTCGTGCATGACCGACCGCGGCAAGATCGACCGGACGTTCTTCGCCGACCACATCGCCCCGCGGCTGGGCGCCGAGCGGGAGGACGTGACCGTGGAGCCGACCCACGGCGTCGACTTCGGCTTGCTCGACCTCGACGGAACGGGGCTGGCGCTGGCCACCGACCCCATCTCGGTGCTACCGGCGCTGGGGTTCGAGCGCGCAGGCCGGTTCGCCCTCCACGTCGCGCTCTCGGACGTGGCCGTCGCCGGCGTCACTCCGACCCATCTCGCGATCTCCTTCGCGCTGCCAGACTCCGTGACTGATGAGCAGTTCGACGCGCTCTGGACCGGCATCCACGAGGAGTGCGAGTCGCTCGGCACCAGTATCGTCACTGGTCACACCGCCCGCTACCCCGGCGCCGAGTTCCCGTGGGTGGGTGCCGCGACGGCGATGGCGGCCTGTGACCCAGCCGAGGTCGTTCGCCCGGACGGCGCCCGGCCGGGCGACCGCCTGCTCGTCACGCGGGGGCCGGCCGTCGAGACGGCGGGGTTGTTCGCCTCGCTGTACCCCGAACAGTTGGGTGAACGAGGGCTCTCTCCCGAAACCGTCGCCGATGCCGCCGAGGGCCTCGACGAGGTCAGACTGGTCCGCGACGCCGTCACGGCCGCCGAGGCCGGCGAGGTGTCGGCGATGCACGACGCGACCGAGGGCGGCCTGCTGGGGGCGTTCTGTGAGATGGCCGAGAGCGCGGGCGTCCGCTTCGAAATCGACGAGTCCGCGGCACCGATGCGGTCCGGCGTAGCGGCGGTCTGTGACGCGCTGGGCGTCGACCCGTGGACGGTCACCAGTTCGGGGACGCTCGTCATCGCGGCCCCGCCCGAGGCGGCCGAGGCGGTCCGAGGGGCCATCGATGCCCGCGGGACGCCCGTCGCGGAGGTGGGTGAGGTGGTCGAGGGTACCGGGGTTCGCTTCCGTGACGAGGAGTGGACCGAGCCGCCGCGGGACCCCTCGTGGGACGCCTACGCCGCGCTCGCCGAGTCGGGGTAGGCCGGTGTGACAACGCCTTTGTCCCGCCGCACCGACCCCGATCCATGAGCATCTTCTCCGTCTCCCGCGAGGAGGCGGCCGCGCTGGACGCCGACGACGCGCTCTCAGGGTTCCGGGAGCGCTTCGACCTCTCGAGTGACCTGTACATGGACGGCAACTCCCTCGGCCCCGTCTCCGAGGACGCCGAACGGACCCTCGACCGCGTCGTCGAGGAGTGGCGCGACCGCGGGATCGAGGGCTGGACCGAGGCCGAGCAGCCCTGGTGGAACTACGCCGAGTACCTCGGGGACCGGCTGGCGCCCTACGTCGGCGCCGACCCCGGAGAGGTCGTGATCGCCAACTCCACGACGGTCAACATCCACACGCTGATCGGGACGTTCCTCGATCACGTCGCCGACACCCCCGGCGCCGTTGACCCCGAGGAGTCGCCCGTCGAGGCCTCGGGCGACGTCGTCGTCGCCAACGAACTCGACTTCCCGACCGACCACTACGCGATCCGCGCGCAGTTCCGCCAGCGCGGCCTCGACCCCGACGAACACCTGCGGCTGGTCGAGAGCCGCGACGGCCGAACCATCGAGCAGGAGGACATCGCGGCGGCGATGGACGACGACGTGGGGATCCTGTTCATGCCGACCGTGCTCTACCGCTCGGGCCAACTGTTCGACGTGGAAGCGCTCACCGAACTGGCCCACGGCCACGGCGCGCTCGCGGGGTTCGACGCCGCCCACAGCGTCGGCGCAGTCGAACACGACTTCGGCGGCGCCGACGCCGACTTCGCGGTCTGGTGCTCCTACAAGTACCTCAACGCCGGCCCGGGCGCCATCGCGGGGCTGTACGTCAACGAACGCTACCACGGGCTCACGCCGGCGATGCCCGGTTGGTGGGGCAACGAGAAGGAGAGCCAGTTCGACCTGGAACTCACCTACACGCCCGAGCAGTCGGCGGGCGCGTGGCAGGTCGGCACCGTGCCGATGCTCTCGGCGGCGCCGCTCGAAGGCTCCCTCGACCTGCTGGACGAGGCGGGCCTCGACAGGGTTCGGGAGAAGTCCCTCGAACTGACCGACATGCTCGCGACGCTCGTCGAGGACCTCGCCGAGGCGGGCTACGAGTACCGGGTCGGGACCCCGTCCGAGGGCCAACGCCGTGGCGGCCACGTCGCCGTCGAGCATCCCGACGCCGACCGGGTGAGCCAGGCGCTGCGCGAGCGCGGCGTCGTCGTCGACTACCGCCCCCCGAACGTGATCCGGATCTGTCCGGCGCCGCTGTACGTCGGCTACGAGGACGTATACGCCGTCGCCGAACACCTCCGGGCCGTGGTCGACGAGGGCGAACACGAGACCTTCGCCGCGAGCGAGGGCGTTTCGTAGTCGTTCGGGGATCGGGGCACCGCGATACTTTTGTGCCGAGTCGTCATAGCCGGCCGTAATGCATGAGCCGGATGGGGTGTCGATCCGGGTGCTCCACGCCGAGGACGACGCCTCGTTTCGGGAGTTGGTCGCCGACCTCCTCGGGTCGGCGTCGGACGTCGAGGTCGTATCGGAAGCGACGCCGGAGGACGCCCTCGCGCGGTTCGAAGCCGAACAGTTCGACTGTGTCGTCAGTGACTACGACGCGGAGACGCCGGGAGCGTTCCGCCCGCTGATCGAGGCTACCGAGGGTGGCCCGCCGTGTGTGCTGTTGACCGGGAAGGAACGCGAGCGCATCGACGCCACCGCCTCGGGCGCCGTCGACGACTACGTCCGGAAGGGCGCGAGCGAGCGCTTCGGGGCGTTGGCCGAGCGGGTCCGGACCCACGGCGAGCGCTACCGATCCGCCGAGCGATACCGTGCGTTGTTCGCGGACGGCGCCGGCGCGATGGTCGTCCACGACGCCGAGACGGGGGAGGTGATCGACGCGAACCCGCCGTACGCGGAACTGCTCGGCTACGACCGCGAGGAAGCCACCGAGATGGAGCTCTCGGAGCTCATCCTCGGCGAGGAACCCTACACCGTCGAGCGGGCGATGGCGCGCATCGACGCGGCCGCAAACGGCGAGACCCAGCGCTTCGAGTGGGTGAACGTGACCGCCGAGGGCGAGCGCGTGCCCGTCGAGGTGACGCTCAGGCGGATGGAGGTGGCCGGTGCGGGGCGGGTCCTCGCGACGGTGCGGGACATCAGCGAGCGCAAGCGTCGGGAGGCGGCGCTGGAGCGGCACAAGCGCCACCTCGAACAGCTACACACCGCCGCGACCCGGCTGCTCGGCGCCGAGGGCTGCGAGGCGGTGTACGACGGCGTCCTCGAGGCCGCCGAGTCGGTGTTCGACCCGGCGTTCTGTGCCGTCGTGAGCCGCGAGGACGACCGGCTCGTCCCCGTCGCCGTCGGCGGGCGCGAGGCCGACGAACCCGGGGAGACTCTCCCGACCACGGAGCGCCCCGAGTGGGACGCCGTCGAGACCGGCGAGACCCAAACCTACGAGACCGACGCCGGCTCGGTGCTCTGTGTGCCGCTCGGAGGCCACGGCGTGCTCTGTCTCCGCGGGTACGCTCCGACAACCGAGCACGCACGGGAACTCGCGGAGACGCTCGGGTCCCACGCCGCGGTCGCGCTCGACCGGGCCGAGCGCGAGGCCCAACTCCGCGAGCGCTCTCAGCGACGGGACTCGCTGGCGGCGGCGTTCCCCGACTACGTCTTCTTCCTCGATGCCGACGGGGTGTACCAGGAAGTTTGGGTGTCACCCCACCACGAGGAGCGTGGCGGGAAACCTCCGTCCGAGTTGGAGGGCACGCAGGTCTGTGACCGGATCAGCGATGCCGCCGCGGCGACGCTCACCGACGCCATCGGGGAGGCGCTCTCGACCGGCGAGACCCAGGAGGTCGAGTACGCCGTCGAGGTGAACGCTCGGGAGATCTGGTTCGAAGCCCACGTCGCCCCTTTCCCCGTGGCTGACGCGTCGGAAGTCGTGGTCGTCGCCCGGGACATCACCACCCAGCGCCAGTACGAGCGGCGCCTCGAAGCCCAGAACGAGCGCCTCGACGAGTTCGCCTCGATGGTCTCTCACGACCTCCGGAACCCGCTCAACGTCGTGCAGGGCCGCCTGGAGCTGATAGAATCCGTCGCCGACGACCCCGACGCGGTCCGCGAACACGTCGCGGCCGCCGGGAGCGCTACCGGCCGGATGAACGACCTCATCGAGGACCTGCTCACGGTCGCCCGGACCGACGAGCGGAGCCTGACCGTCGCCCCGGTGGGGCTACAGACGGCGGCCGAACGCGCGTGGTCGTCGGTCTCGGAGCCGGAGGCCTCTCTGGAGGCCGATACCGACGCCCGCGTCCGGGCCGACAGCGGGGAGCTCATCAGGCTCCTCGAGAACCTGTTCCGGAACGCCGTCGAGCACGTCGGCCGGGACGTCTCGGTGACGGTGGAGGCGCTGGAGGACGGCTTCGCCGTCGAGGACGACGGCTCGGGCATCCCGGCGACGCGCCACGACCTGGTGTTCGAGTCCGGGTACTCCACGGCCGAGACGGGGACGGGCTACGGTCTCGACATCGTCGAGCGGGTCGCGGAGGCCCACGGCTGGTCGGTCGCGCTCGGCGACGGCGACGCCGGCGCCCGCTTCGAGGTGACGGGCGTCGAGTCCGCCGACGCGGAGTAGGGGCCGCGGGAGACACCGTTTTCCCGTCGGCACTCCAACACCGGTCATGGACGTTCTCGTGCTCGGCGGCGGCTACGCGGGCCTACTCGTGACGCGAAAGCTCGAGCGACGCCTCCCGGACTCGGCGACACTCACGCTCGTCGACGACACCGGGAGCCACTTGGTCCAGCACGAGCTTCATCGAGCGATCCGGAACCCGGAGTACACCGACGACATCTCGGTCCCGCTGACGGAGCTTTTGGAGCGTGCCTCGCTGCGGGAGGCGCAGGTCACCGACATCGACCGGGAGGCCCGGACCGTCTCGCTGGCCGACGGCGACGAACTCGGCTACGACTACTGTGTGGTCGCGTTCGGCGCCCAGACGGCCTACTACGACATCGAGGGGCTCCGAGCTAACGCCACGCCGCTCAAGCGGCTCGAACACGCCGCGGCGATCCGGCGGGAGTTCGAAGCTGTGATCGATCAGTTGGGCCACGACGACCCCGAAGCGACGACCGAGCGATCCGGTCGGGTCGTTGTCGGCGGTGCCGGCCTCTCGGGGGTCCAAGTCGCCGGTGAGTTGGCGGCGATGGCCCGCGACCGTGGGGTCGAGGACGACATCGAGGTCCTGTTGCTCGAACAGCTTCTGACCGTCGCGCCGGGGTTCCCAGAACCGTTCCAGCGCGCGACTCACGAGCGACTGGAGGCACAGGGCGTGACCGTCCGGACGGACACGACCGTGACCGTCGTCGACGAACGACAGATCTCTACGGAGGCCGGCGGGATCGACTACGACCAGTTCGTCTGGACCGGCGGCATCCGGGGGAACGACGCGATGGGTGGCGACCGTCCGCAGGTGCGCGCTGACCTCCGCCTCGACGCCCACACGTTCGCGCTGGGCGACGCCGTCCGGATCGTCGACGCCGACGGCGAGCCCGTCCCGGCGAGTGCCTCGGCGGCCGTCCGCGCCGCCGAGACGGCCGCGAAGAACGTGACCGCGAGCGTCACCGCCGACGGCGGGTTCGTGGACATCGAGCAGTGGAACTGGGAGAGCCCCGGCTGGCTCATCTCGGTGGGCGACGACGCGGTCGCTCAGATCGGTCCGAGCGTCGTGACCGGGAGCGCCGCCAACGCGCTCAAGTCCGCGGTCGGGGTGACGTACCTGGCCGAGCACGGCTCGCTGCGGCGCGCGCTCGGCGTGCTCAGGAAGGAAGCCGATGGCGAGGAGATATCGAAGCTGCTGAAGCGGCTCTGAATCCGGTTCGACCGGTCAAGAACGGAGAGGGGCTCGCGAGAGCGTCACGGGCCGTTACTCGTCGTCTTCGTCGTCGTCGCGCATCTCCTCGAGCTTGCCGACCAGTTCGTCGGTGGACTCCGTGGACTCAAAGGAGAGGTTCCCCTCCTCGCCGCCGTCGACGTCGACCCCTTCGGCGTCGTCGTCGCTGTCCATGTTCTGGTTCTCCTGCTCGGACTCATCGTAGGAGCCAAATCCCATACTCGGAGCGACGGGGTGGAGCAGGAAAACCTTGTGGGCCTATCGCCGCTGTGGGGCACGTTCCCGCGGGGAACAGAGTCAGACCGACAATGATTACGGCTCCCGGTACATCGCCCCGGGCATGAGCAATCGCGTCGTGCAAGGACGAATGGTGACCCCCGAATCGTTGGCCGAACAGGTAGAGGGCGACTCCGTGCTGGAGGCCGAACCCATTCGGGACGCCGACCGGGACTGCCCGGACTGTGGCGGCGACGTGATCAGCGTCGGCTACATGCCGAGCGTCACGGAGTTCGTCACGGCCTACAAGTGCCAGGAGTGTGACTGGGCCGAGGTCGACCGGGACTGAGGCGGATCGAAATCCCTTTAGGGCGATACGGTGTAGGACCGGGTGCAAGGGGACGTGGCCAAGCCCGGGATGGCGACTGACTCCAGAGGCCACGCGCCCGGTGACGAACTCCAGACTGATATACCGAGTCGGCGACTGATCATCGCCGGCGACGACGACCCTCTGGAGGACCGAGGCGCACCGGAGATATCAGTCGACCGGGGGTTCAAATCCCTCCGTCCCCATTCCAGTCTTAACGGTTGCGAAACAAATGTCATTAGGGATTTCTGTAGGCGCTAATAACCTCGCTGACCTCAGGTTAGGACAACTGTTCACGGGGTGGTCCCTGTGGGTCGTGGACGTGCGGCTCACGCTGCTGTTACTGAACTTGAAGCCTGTTTAAGCACGCGGCGCGCTATCTGGAAGAGATCGGCGCCCTGTCGGCGACGGTCAGCCCGGGCCACACGCCATCGCAACAGCCGGGAATCCCCTGTGACGGGTTCTGTCAGATTGTATGCCTGAAAGAAATCAAAGACTCCGCTAAACCGACCAAAACCACGGCAATACTGTTTACTTGAGCCGCACCGATTGGCTATTGGTCGAACACGTCGTTGGCGTGTTCGTCAAGATCGAGGAGTCGGGACATACGCCGGTGTTCATGGATGAGGTCCGGGATACCTCAGCGTCCGATTCGCAGTCATCACCGAACTCGTGTTCCAAGTACTCGTCCTGCGATTCGGTGATGCCCGCGCGCGTTTCTACCACAGTTTAACCTCCCCTACCGGCAGGGTTGCGGCGAGATGGGATAAGCCCCGGTGAGAGAAGCAGTCGGTGGTGCAGAGATTTTGCCGATGACGTTTTAGCGATGGGGTGTGAATTACCACGTGTCCCCCTGATCTGGGACTGTCCAATAGCGCGCCTCGGCCGGGATTCTCGGCCGAGACACTTTCGTCCAGGAGCCGACGCTTTCGAAACTGAGAATCAGGCCACCGGCTTTATACGTACTACATGAGTACCACTTGACTAAGCGCGCCCTACGCGCGCTATTGGCAAATGATAAACAAGATCAAATCGGTACTCGACGACGACCGGGGCGTCAGTCCTGTCATCGGCGTTATTCTAATGGTTGCAATTACCGTTATTCTCGCCGCCGTGATCGGGACGTTCGTCTTGGGCCTTGGCGACAGTCTGGAGCAGGCACCGCAGTCCACAATCGGGGTCGATTCCGGCAACTCCACTTCCCTTAACGTGTCCCACAACGGTGGTAACGGGATCGCAGTTGGTGATCTCGATATTTCCGTCGAGGGGAACACTAGCGACTTTAGCGTGAGTTCAGACTTCAGCAGTGGCGATGAATTCAGCGTTGGTGACACTGCTACGTTCCTCCAAAGCCAGATATCTGAGATCGCTACGGGCGAAGTTCGTGTTCGGATCATCCACACGCCATCTGAGTCGATCCTCGTAGACACGACGGTCCAAATCCCGAGCTAGAACAATGATGGACCGCATTATCGAGCTTCGAGATAGCGACCGTGGGGTCTCCCCGGTTATTGGCGTCATCCTTATGGTCGCCATCACGGTGATTCTGGCGGCTGTGATCGGGACATTTGTCCTGGGCCTCGGTGACAGCCTACAGCAGGCACCGCAGGCGACATTAGGGGCTAGCGACGCTTCTGATGAGGCCCCGGTAACGGTTGGTAACACGGCTGAGCTCCTCGAAATCAGTCACAATGGTGGCGATGCACTCGCTGACGGTGACTACCGAGTGGTCATTACGCCACCGGGTGAGTCGTCGATCGATGTCCACAACGGGACCAACGCGAACCCGACAGTTACCTTCGGTTCGAGCAATAACGTGTCACTCACATCCGACCCAGGTGAATTCGGCGTCGGCAGTACGATGACTGTACAAGTCGGAAGTACCACTAGTGACTACGAGTTCGATGGCGACTGGCGAGTTCGTGTGATCCACGTGCCGAGCGAGTCCATCGTGCTCGACGAAACAGTCGACGTCGAGTAACTCACTTCCAACCGCATTTCTTTGACTCGCCTCATAGACCCCGTAGCGTTGGCTGAAACCCACAACCACCCGAGCAAAGGCCCGTAGTCCAGTTTACCGAGGGGCGGCCAATCGGCCTGACAACCCGGATGCGTCGAGAATCGCACACCCCCCGGTCAGTAGCGCCCGCTCGGTCACCGGGAACTATACGCCCGTCGCCCGACCCGACGGCATGGCACTCGCGGCTCCCGACCTCTCCGGTTCGACGGCGTTCATCACCGGAACGACCCGCGGCATCGGCAAACAGCTGGCACTCGCGCTCGCCGAACACGGCTGTAACATCGTCTCGACCGGTAAGACCACCGACGACGACGACTCGGATCTCGCGGGGTCGATCGAGCAGACGGCCCGCGAGGTGCGTGACCGTGGCGTCGAGGCACTCGCGCTCGAACTCGACCTCCGCGACGAGGCTCGCGTCGACGCCGTCGTCGAGGAAGCGATCGACCACTTCGGCGAGGTCGATATCGTCATCAACAACGCCAGCGCGATCCAGTTGGCGAACATCGCCGACCTGCCGGCAGATCGGTTCGACCTCCTGACCGACGTGAACGTCCGGGGGACCCACCTCGTCGCACACGCCTTCGCCGACCACCTCGCGGGACTCGATGAGGCGTGGATGCTGTCGAACTCGCCGCCGATCGTCACTGACCGTTCGCCGGGGAAGGCGCCCTACGCCTGGTCGAAACTCGGGATGTCGTTCGTCACGCTCTCGCTCGCCGAGGAGTTGGCAGCCGACGGCGTCGGCTGTAACACGTTCTGGCCGGTGACGACCATCGACACCCGTGCGACTCGCTACTTCGGGCTTGGGACCGAGGACGACTGGCGCACCCCGGAGATCGTCGCCGACGCCGTCTTGGAGATACTGGCCCGCGATCCCGCTACGTGTACCGGCAACAGCTTCTACGACGAAGCGCTGCTCCACGAGGCCGGGGTCACCGATTTCTCGCGGTACAACGTCACCGAGGGCGATCCGGCGCCGATGTCCGCACGGCTGTTCGACCCCGAGTTCGAACGCGACGTGGACCTGCCGTGAATAGGGAGACCGGCCCTCGATGACGCCCCCGAACTTCCACAGCGCAGGTGGGGCGCGCTCGCTGCCCTGCTGAGTTCGCAGGCACCCTCGTCTTGATAACGGGGGGCGCGAAACGTACGGGCGGATGCAGGTCTTCGAGTCGCGGCCGGACCGGAACCGGTTCCTCATCGCCGCTGTCGGGGTGCTCGTCGGGTTCGGTGTGCTCTACATGCTGGTCCGGCAGTACCTCCCCTTCCTCACTGACGGCGACGAACTGCGGGCGTTCGTCGACGGCTACGGCGTCCTCGCGCCGCTGGTCTTCGTCGTCCTCCACGCCGCACAGGTCGTCGTCGCCCCCATCCCCGGACAGCTGACGGGGTTCGTGAGCGGCTACCTCTTCGGCGGCTTCCTCGGGACGGTCTACAGCATGGTCGGCGTCACCATCGGGAGCGCCATCGCGTTCCTCCTGTCCCGGCGGTACGGCCGCCCGTTCGTCGAGAGCGTCGTTCGGACCGACGTGGTCGACCGATTCGACGCGTTCGTCGATGACGCGGGGCTGCTGAGCCTGTTCGTGCTGTTCCTGATTCCGGGGTTCCCCGACGACGTGCTCTGTTTCGTCGGCGGGCTGACCGACATCGACATCCGAAAACTGATCGCCATCACGGTCGTCGGCAGGGCTCCGGGGTACATCCTCGTCAACGTCTCCGGGGCGAGTCTGGCCAACGGCGACCGCCGGCTGACGATCGTCCTCCTGTTCCTGCTCACGGGTGTTTCGGCGTGGGCGTACGTCCGGCGCGACCGGATCATGGACGCGTTGGGAGAGCGCCAGTGAGGCCTGAGCGCTTCGTGCCGCCGAGAGCCTCTCAGGCGGCCGGTTCGGCGCTGACCTCGTCCTCGCCGCGGACCCGCGACCAGAGGACCAGCAGGCTCGGGAGCACCAGCACACTCGCGAGGAACGCGTAGGTGATGGCGATGGCGGTGATGAAGCCGAAGCGCTGGAGCGACGGCACCAGCGCGAGCATGAGCACGCCGAAGCCGGCGGCCGTCGTCGCCGCGCTGGCGAGCAGGGCGCCGCCGGTGCCGCGGACGGTCCGCTGGAGCGCCGCGATCGGGTCCCGCCCGCCGTCGCGTTCCTCGACGAACCGTTCGCCGATGTGGATCGCGTAGTCGACGCCGATCCCGATGCCGATGGCGGCGATGATCGCCGTCTCGGTCGTGAACGCGATACCCGCGAGGTACATCGTGCCGAACAGCCACGCTTGGGCGAGCACGACCGGGAACAGCACCACCGCCCCGAGACTCGCCGAGCGGTAGCGCACCCGGAAGATCGCCGCGAGGAACGCGAGGATCACGCCGAAGGTGATCAGGAACCCCTCGACGAGCGTGCGGAGCAGCGAGCGCTGGACCAGTTCGGTGGTGATCGGCGACCCGGTCGCGACCACGTCGAGGCTACTCCCCGCCTCCATCCCGGACGCGACGGCGCGCATCTCCTCGGTGATGACGCGCGTGTTCGTCGTCCCCGTGAGCGCTACCGTGGCCCGGAGCGAGCGGTACTCGCCGTTCTCGCGGTGGATCGTCGTCGCCGCGGCGGCGGGGTCGGCGTCGTACACCGCGTCGTAGATCGCCGCGAGGTTCTCGTCGGGGACGCCGTCGCCGTCCGTGTCGGCGTCCTCGACCATCGCCGCGACGGTCTCGTTCTGTGCGGCCACGGCTTCGATCGTCGAGAGCGGGTCGGTGCTCTGGAGGTTGCCGTCGGCGCGGACGGCCGCCGAGTCGGTCTCGCGGAGGTCGTCCCGGGCGGCGGCGATCACGTCGAGCGTCCCCGGGTCCGTGACGGGGCCGCGTATCAGGAACTCGGCCTGTGCGCTCCCGCGGGACTGCACGAAGTTCTCGTTGAGGTAGTCGGCGTTCTCCTTCAGGTCGTAGTCGCTGGGCTGGAACGCTGCCGGCAGGAGGTTCATCCACTCGGGGGAGTCCTCCGGGAGGAACGCCGACTGGTCGAGCGTCGTGTCGATCCCCGTGGCGGCGACGCCGCCCCCGGCGGCGAGGACGACCGCGATCGCGATAACGACGTACGGGGCGCGGTTGGCGAGCGTCGCGCCGACGCTCAGCAGCCGACCGACGCGCTCGCCGCGACCGAACGGCGTCCGCTCGGGGTTGCGCCCCAGTCGCTCACGCAGGCGATCGACCTCCAGTTTGAGCGCGGGGAACAGCAGGCCGAACACGATGAACGCGGCGACGATGCCGACGCCGCTGACGAGGCCGAACTCCCGGATCGAGGAGATCGGACTGACCGCGTTCGAGAGGAACCCGACCGCCGTCGTGAACGTCGCGGCGCCGATGGCGACGACGACGCCGGCGAGCCCACGGCGCATCGCCGCTTGCGGGGCGAGATCGGGGTCGTCGAGGGTGGCCTCGCGGTAGCGCATCACCACGTGGAGCGCGTAGTCGATGCTCAGCCCGATCAGCAGGAAGGGGACCGCGATCAGGATCTGGGTGATGCCGATGCCGGCCCAGCCGAGGAAGCCGGCCATCCAGACCAGCACGAGCGCCACGCCGAGGAGGCCGAGCAGTACGTCGATGGCGTCACGGTACGCGAACCCGAGCACGCCGAGGATCAACAGCAGCGCGGCCGGCGAGATGATGGCGAAACTCTCCCCGGTGGCCTGCCCGCTCTCCTCGTCGACGACACCCGGGCCGAACACGAAGTAGTCGGTCGAGGTGATCGACGCTTCGGCGAGGTCCTGCAGTTCGACCTGTGCGGCGATCACGTCCTCGGAGAGGCTGTCAGCCGGCCCGTCGCTGGTGTCCTGGTAGACGAGCATGATCCGCGCGGGCGCGGTCGTCGAACCGGGCTCGTAGGCAGTCGAGAGGAGGGCGTAGGGATCCCCCTGCGTATCGGCGTCGGGGTCGAGTACGCGCTCGACCGTCGACTCGACCTCCGAGTCGGACATCGACTCCAGTTGGTCGATCTGGGCGTCGAGCGACGGCGGCGGCCCGCCCCCGCCGCGCTCCTCGTAGTAGGCGGCGGTGGCGACGACGTTCGAGAGGCCGATGACGGGCTGTTCGGCACGGAGCGTCTCGTTGATTGATGCGTCCTCGGTGATCGCCCGCTGGAATCGGAGTGTCTCGAGCAGGGACTCCCGCGTGAGAACGTTCTCCCCGCGGACGACGACCTGTGCGGTCGTGGTGTTCTCCCCCGCGACCGAGAAGTTCCGCTCGATCTCGTCGAGGGCCGCCGCTTCCGGCGAGTCGCTGCTGAAGCCGGCGATGGTGAGGCCGCCGTCGACGGCGCCGGCGCCGATACCCATCCCCACGGTCAGCAACAGGACGGCCACGATCACCAGTTTGCTGTGGTCGGTGACTGTGGCCGCGTAGCGCTCGGCGAGTTTCATCTGCTCGATGGTACGAGCGTACGGATATAAATATTGTAGAGTTCTACTAAATCTCTAAACCCCGGACCCACACGACTCATACGGGGCGGCCGGTAACTACCGACCGACCGGAGGGGGGGTCCGGACCTGCCATGAGTACACCAGACGCCGTCGACGCACTGAAACGACTCGGACTGTCGAACTACGAGGCACGCGTGTTCGTCGCGCTCCAACGCCTCGGCACGGGCACCGCACAGGCCGTGAGCGACGTCTCCGAGGTGCCCCGCTCGCAGGTCTACGGTGCCGCCGACGACCTGGTCGAGCGCGGGTTGGTGGAACTGGTCGCCTCCTCGCCCAAGGAGTACCGCCCGGTGAGCCTCGAGGCTGCCCGCGAACAGTTGACCGAACGGCTCGCCCGCGAGCGTGACCGGGCGTTCGAGAACCTCGCCGAACTGCGGACGGAGACGGAGGACCCGAGTTCCGGGGGTGCGGTGGCGACGCTCCGCGGGCGCCAGCCCATCGACGACCGGATCGGCGACCTGATCCGGGCGGCCGAGCGCCGGGTGGTGTTCGTCGCTCCCGAGTCCAGATCGATCCCGTCGTCGCTTGCGGCGACGCTGCGCGAGCGGGCCGCCGAGGGCGTCGCCGTCGTCGTCGTCACTGCCGAGGCGTCGGAACGCGAGCGGTTCGCCGGCGACCCGGTGCAGGTGTTCGTGATGGACGAGGACAACCCCGCGGACTTCGCGGGGCGGGCGCTGATGATCGACGACGACACGGTGTTGCTCTCGGTGACGACCGACGACGCCGTCGGCGAGGAGGCGATGTGGACCGCCGAGAGCAGCATCGGCCGCATCCTCGCCCAGTTCATGCAGTCGGGCATCGACTCCGGAACGGGCCGGAACGAGGGCCGGTGAGGGGCCGTTTTCGACGATCGTTGTAGCCAACCTTTACGACCGTCGAACTCATGGACCTATTCAATGACGCAGACACAGCCCGCGGGGAGCGAGCCGACGACGGAACTGAGCACGGAACCGCCCGACGACGTGGACTCGACGGCGGGGAAGCTCGTCTACGTCTATCTCTCGTCGGTCGTCGAGGCGACCGTCGACGGTATCGCCGACGCACTCGACCTCAAGCTGATCGAACTCCTGCCGACGCTGCGGTCCCTGCAGCGCGCTGACTACGTCGACCGGCGCGGCGACACCTGTCGCATCGTCCGATAAGGGCTCTTCTCCGGCTCGCACGAACGACGGCGAGTGGCGACGACGCTCAGTCGTCGCTGGGGGCGGCCGTCGTGCTCGCGTCGGCGCGGGGCGGCTCCGCCGAGAGACCGACGCCGGCCAGCGTGAGGACGACCAGCACGAGCGGCGAGAGGAACGCGAAGAAGTAGTACGGCGCGTAGCCCGTGAGCACGTACAGGAACGTCTCGTTCTGCAGCGGGAACACGCTGAGCATGAACGCGCCGCCGGCGTGCCACGGCAGCAGCGCGCCCGTGGGGGTCCCGACGGACTCGACGGCCCGCGAGAGCACCGAACTGTCGAGGTCGTAGTCGTCGAACAGCTCCCGGAGCGTCAGCCCGGGGACGACGATGCTCATGTACTGTTGGGCGGAGAAGGCGTTGACGAGGAACGCCGACGCGCCCGTTCCGATGACGAGGCTGCGCTGGCCGGTGACCAGTCCGGCCAGCCCCTCGGCGAGCGTCGAAAGCACGCCGAGGCGGTCGAGCAGCCCACCGAGCGAGAGGGCGAGGACGACGACCGAGACGGTCCACGCCGACCCAGCGAGGCCGCCGCTGGCCAGCAGGTCGGTGACGAGCGTCACGCCCGTCTCGGGGGCCGTCCCGTTGAGGAACACGCCCCAGGCGTCGGTGAACGGTCGCCCTTGGACGAACACGGTCGTCCCGACGCCGGCGAACACGCCCGCGACGAGCGAGGCGAGCGCCGGAATCCCCCTGACTGCGAGGGCGAAGGTCACGAGCAGCGGGAGGAAGACGAGCAAGCCGAGGTCGTACGTGCCCGCAAGCGCGCCCCGAATCGTTTCGACGCGCCCCACGGGGATGGCCCCGCCGGCACGGAGGCCCAGCGCGGCGTAGAGCACGACCGAGAGCCCGAACGCGATGGCGGTCCCGAGCCGCATCGAGAGGATGTGGTCGTACAGGTCCGTCTCGGTGACGGCGGCGGCGAGGTTGGTGGTGTCCGAGAGCGGTGACTGCTTGTCACCGGCGTACGCCCCCGACAGCACCGCGCCGGCAGTCATCGGGATCGGGATGCCCAGCCCCGAGCCGATCCCCGCGAAGGCGACGCCGAGCGTGCCGGCAGTCGTCCACGAGGAACCGATCGAGAAGGCGACGACGGCGGCCAGCACCGCCGTCGCCGGCAGGAACGTCTCGGGGGTGAGGACTCCCAGCCCGTAGTACATCAGGCCCGGGATCGTCCCCGCGGAGATCCACGTGGAGATGAGCGCGTAGATGGTGAACAGGATCAGGATCGCCTGCAGCCCCATCTTCACGCCGTGTTCGACCCCATCAGAGATCGCCGAGTAGTCCAGCCCCATCCAGAACCGGCCGACGAGTCCGGCGAGCACCACGCTCCACAGCAGCGGGGCGTGTGGGGACATCCCGAGCACGCCCGACCCGACCGCGAGGAAGACGATCACGCCGAACGTCGGCACGAGCGCCTGCTTCAGCGTCGGGTCCGCCGTCGACGAGCTTTCAACGTCGCTAGCAGTATTCCCTGAACTCATTATCGTATGGCCACGAATTACCTTGGGAAATAAAGGCCCTTCGAGACCGGCGCGAAACTATATTCCTCTCGCTCGTGTGTCACCACGTATGCAGCCGGACGTCGCGGGTTCGTGGAACGAACTCGACGGTGTGTGGTCGGTCGAGGGGACCGGCGAGCCGATGGGCTGGCGCTCGGTCGAGCGCACCGAGTCGGTCTGGCAGCTCCGATCCGCGGACGCCGAGCTACTGGTCAGTCGCGGGAACGCGGGCGAGACCGGTACAGACTGGTGGCTGTCGATGATCCGTGACGGCAAGCCGGTCGTCGACGACCACCGAGTCCGAATCGGCGACGACGCCGAACTCGGCGAGGCGCTCGCGGCCGTGTTGACGGCGCTCAGGTAGCCTCATCGTCGGTTCTCTTCCGAAATGCGCCCCGTGAGCGGCCGCGCCGTCCGCCCGGACGGAAATACTGCGATGCATTTTTCACTCACCAGATTATGCGTTAGACACATGACTTGCGGGTTCCGGAGTCGGACGCTCCACGGCGGCCACGAACCGGAGGGGAACGGCTCGTACGCGCCGCCGATCCACCAGACGACCTCGTACCGCTTCGAGAGCGCCGACGCCGCGGCCGCTCGCTACGCGCTGGAGGCCGACGGCGACATCTACAGTCGCGTCTCGAACCCGACCGTGCGGACGCTCGAACAGCGCCTCGCGGCCGTCGAGGGCGGCGTCGGCGCCGTCGCCACCAACGCCGGCATGGCCGCCATCGACGCGCTGACGACCGTGCTGGCGACGGTCGGGGACAACGTCGTCACGGCGGGGGACCTCTACGGCGGCACGACTGCCTACTTCGCTCACACCGCCGGTCGGCGCGGGGTCGAGACCCGAACCGTCGACACGCTCGACTACGACGCCTACGCCGACGCGATAGACGAGGACACGGCGTTCGTCCACGTCGAGACGATGGCCAACCCCTCGCTCGTCACCCCGGAGTTCGAGCGCCTCGCCGAGATCGCCCACGAGCGCGCGACGCCGCTGGTCGTCGACAACACCTTCGCCACCCCCGCGCTCTGCCGGCCGCTCGAACACGGTGCCGACGCGGTTTGGGAGTCGACGACCAAGTGGATCCACGGCTCGGGCACCACCGTCGGCGGCGTCGTCGTCGACGGCGGGACGTTCCCGTGGGACCACCCCGACGCCGACTACCCCGAACTCGCCGGCGAGAACCCGGCTTTCGGCATCGACTTCACCGAATGCTTCGGCGAGGAGGCGCTGACCCACGCGGTCCGGCAGCGCGGGATCCGGCCCACCGGCGGCCAGCAGACCCCTTTCGACGCGTGGGCGACGCTGCAGGGGCTGGAGACGCTCGACCTGCGGATGGACCGTCACTGCGAGAACACCCGGGTCGTCGCCGAGCACCTCCGGGACCACCCCGAAGTCGCGTGGGTGACCTACCCCGGCTTCGAGGAGCACCCGACCCACGGGAACGCCGCGCGCTACCTCGACGGGTTCGGCGGGATGCTCGCGTTCGGCCTCGAAGACGGTTTCTCCGCGGGCAAGCGGTTCTGTGAAGCCGTCGACCTCGCGGGCTTCGTCGCCAACATCGGCGACGCGCGGACGCTGGTGATCCACCCCGCGAGCACGACCCACGCCCAACTGAGCGAGGCCGAACAGCGTGCGGCCGGCGTCTCGCCCGACCTCCTGCGGTTCTCGGTCGGGCTCGAGGAACCCGAGGACATCATCGCGGACATCGACGCCGCGATCAGGGAGGCCACAGCATGAACGACGACGGTTGCGGGAACGAGGAACACGGGAGCGTCGACGACACGTCGACGGCCCGCCACACCGCCGACACCCGAGCACTCGGTCCCTTCCAGTTCGAACACGGCGGCTCGGTTCCGGAGCTCGAACTGGCCTACGAGACTTACGGCGAGTACGACCCCGAGGGCGGCCCGAACGGGCGCGGGAACGCCGTCCTCGTCTGTCACGCGCTCACCGGGAGCCAACACGTCGCCAGCAGTCCCGGCGAGGGGGACGACGGAACGACGAGCGACCCGACCGCCGGCGCCGACGACCAAGCCCGGGCGTGGTGGGACGACGTGGTCGGCGCGGGGAACGCCATCGACACGAACCAGTACTTCGTCGTCTGTGTCAACGTCCCCGGCTCCTGCTACGGCTCGACCGGACCGGCCAGTCCCCACCCCGACGGCGGCGTGTGGGGGAGTTCGTTCCCGGCGGTCACCGTCGGCGACTGGACCCGCGCCCAGCGGCGGCTCCTCGATTCGCTCGGCGTGGAGCGACTCCACGCGGTCGTCGGCGGCAGCGTCGGGGGAATGAACGCCCTCGATTGGGTGCGACGCTACCCCGAGTCCGTCGACCGAGTGGCTCCGGTCGCGACCGCGGCCCGCCTCGACGCCCAGTTGCTCGGCATGAGTGCCGTTGCACGCCGTGCGATCCGGGGTGACCCCGAGTGGCACGGCGGCGAGTACGTCGCCGAAGGGACCCACCCCGATCAGGGGCTCGCCTTGGCGCGTCAACTCGGCCATCTGAGCTACCTCTCGAAGGACTCGATGGAGCGCAAGTTCGGCCGCGAGGAGCGCGACCGGGGGATCGACTCCCCGTTCCCGGCCCCCCCGGCCGCCGAGGCGGTCCCGGACCGCGAGGTGGAGAACTACCTCGACTATCAGGCCGCGGGGTTCGTCGAGCGCTTCGACGCCAACAGCTACCTCTATCTCACGCGGGCGATGGAGGGCTTCGACCTCGCGGACGGCCACGCGAGCGACGCCGACGCGCTCGCGGGCTTCGACGGCGAGGCGTTGGTGCTTTCGATCACCGGGGACTGGCACTTCACCGTCGCGGACGCGGCGGCGCTTACCTCGGCGTTCGAGGCCGCCGGGAGCACCGCCACCCACCACGTCGTCGACTCCGACCACGGCCACGATGCGTTCCTCGTCGAGCCAGCAGCGGTCGGGCCGCCGCTCCGGACGTTCCTCGCCGGGAGCGCCGAGGACGTCGCCGACCGCTTGGCGAACGACGAGAGCGACATGACGGCGGACGCGCGGGGCGACGATGACCGGAACCTGACTGACGTCGATCGGAACAGGACCGACGACGACCCGAACGGAACCGACGGGGAACCGGACGCCGCCGAGCGCGACGGCGACTCGACACGGCGCGGTCCGGTGACTCCCGGAACCGCGTGTTCCGGACTCATGGGCTAACCCCGGCGATTGCGGGGTGTTCGTACGCCGAACTGCTGGGACCGTTGGGCTTATGACTGACCCAACGGTCTGACTAACTAGTCAGTCAGTATGAGTACGGAAGAGACTGCGAGCGACATCACCGCCGGTACCTATCGTGCCCTCTGCAAGCACGGCTACGCGGAGGTGACCATGGAGGACATCGCGGCCGAGACCGACCGCAGCAAGTCCGCGCTCCACTACCACTACGACAGCAAGCACGACCTGCTGGTCTCCTTTTTCGACGGTCTGCTGGAGCAGTTCACCGACCGACTGGACGCGGTCGAGGGCGAGACGGCCCACGACCGCCTGCTGGACCTGATCGACACGATCCTGTTCCCGCCGGACGACGCCCACCCCGACCGCCAGTTCCAGACGGCGGTGCTCGAACTCAAAGCGCAGGGCCCCTACGACGAGGCGTTCCGCCGGCACCTGCAGGACCACGACCGCACCCTCCGGACGCACGTCGAGGAGCACCTCGCCGACGGCGTCGAGTCGGGGGAGTTCCGCGAGGACCTCGACATCGAGGCCTCGGCGGACTTCCTCGTGACGGTGTTCAACGGCGCCCAGACCCGGAGCGTTGCTGTCGGCCGACCCATCGAGGAGAGCCGTGAGACCCTCGCGGCCCACATCGACTCGATGATCGTCGCCGACGGGGGTTGCGAGTGAGCCTCCGCGAGCGACTGGCGGGTGCCCGACAGCTCATCCACCGTGCGTTCAACCAGGAGGACCTCGACCTGACGGAGGGCGGGATCGGCAAGCCGCTGTTCGTGCTGGCGATCCCCATCGTCATCACGAACCTGTTCCAGACCGCCTACAACCTCGCGGACACGTTCTGGGTCGGTCGCTACAGCACCGACGCGTTGGCGGCGATCAGCTTCGCGTTCCCGATGGTGTTCCTGCTGATCTCGATGGCGATGGGGCTCTCCGTCGCCGGGAGCGTGATGATCGCCCAGAACATCGGCGCCGGCAACGAACGCGACGCGGAGTACGCCGCCTCCCAGACGGTTTCGTTCTCGATCATCGCCTCGATCATCCTCGGCGTCGCGGGCTACTTCAGCGTCGAGTGGCTGATCACCATCTACGGCGCCTCCCCCGACGTGCTCCCGCTAGCGGTGAACTACATGGAGGTGATCTCGCTGGGACTAGTGTTCATGTTCGGCTTCATCATGTTCATCTCCCTGATGCGCGGGGCCGGCGACACGGTGACGCCGATGGTCGTGATGTTCGTCTCGGTCGTCATCAACATCATCCTCGATCCGTTCCTCATCTTCGGGTTCGTCGACAACCCCTTCTTCGCCATCATCGGGATGCCGGGGCTGCAGGACCAACTGTTCCAGATGACCGGCTACACCGGCGACGGTCTCCGTGGCGCCGCCATCGCCACGATCTTCTCGCGGGCGCTGGCGTTCATCATCGGACTGGGAATCATGTTCCGCGGCAACCAGGGTGTCACGATCCGACTGCGGAACATGGTTCCCGACATGGACTTCGCCCGCCGTATCCTCCAGATCGGTATCCCGGCCTCCATCGAGGGGGTCGGGCGGGCGCTCTCGGTCAACCTCCTGCTGATCGTCGTGGGGCTGTTCGCGACCCCCGTCGTCTCGGCGTACGGGATCGGCACCCGCGTCCTCTCGGTGGTGTTCATGCCCGCCATCGCCATGGCTCGCGGCGTCGAGACCATGAGCGGACAGAACATCGGCGCCGACAAGCCCGACCGCGCCGCCGCGACGACCGCGTTCGCGGCGAAGGCGTCGTTCCTGATCCTCAGTGCGGTGGGCGTCGTCGCGTTCGTCTTCGCCGAGCCGATCGTCTCGATCTTCGTCGGCGCCGATCAGGAGAACGCCGGCCGCGTCGTCGAGGTGGGCGCACAGTTCATGCGCTTCGTCGCGCCGACGTTCGGCTTCATGGGGATCATGCGCGCCTACAACGGTAGCTTCCGCGGCGCGAGCAAGACGGCCGTCGCGGCGGTCATCTCCGTCGGGACCCTGATGGTGTTCCGACTGCCGGTCGCGTGGCTGGGCTCCCAGACGTTCGGGCTCGGTTCCGACGGGCTCTGGCTCTCCTTCGCCGCTTCGAACGTCTTCGGGGCCACGCTCGCGTACTTCTGGTACCAGCGCGGCACGTGGCGGAACGTCGACCCCGAACGGGCCCGCGGCGCGGCGCCGAGCGACGACTGACCTCGGCAACCGTTCTTCACTCATCGGGCGACCACGCCCGCGATACCCTGACTGTGGCCGCGAGGCGGCCGAGGCGGAAGTCTGACACACCGCGCCGCGAGCGTTCGTGTCGCCTGTTCGCTCACAACGGCCACCGACGGCTCAGTCCCGGAGACAGCCGTCGAACGATGAGCCGACGTTCCCCGGGCCCTCGGGGACGCGAACCGCGCCGTCGACGGTCGGGGACGGGTCCGGGCCGAGATCGGTGACGAGCATGTCGCCGGTCGAGAGCCCACAGGCCCGAACGTCGGGGACGGCGGCCGCGACGTGGACCGCGGCCGCCCGAGCGACGGCGCCGTCGATGGTCGTGGTGACGACGGGATCGACACCCGTGTCGAGCAGCCGCCTCGCGGCGTCGATGGCCGCGTCCGGGCCGCCGAGTGCCATCGGCTTCAGCACGGCCACGTCGGCCGCGTCGGCGTCGAGCAGGGCACCCACCCCGTGCTCGCCGAGCGACTCGTCGGCGGCGATCCCGACGCCGCGTCCGCGGAGGGCAGCCAGTCCCGATAGCGCCCCGGCCGGGAGCGGTTGCTCGACGTACTCGACGCCGAATGAGGCGAAAGCCTCGACCGCCTCGCTCGCGGTCTCCCGGTCCCACGCGCCGTTGGCGTCGACGCGGACCGCGAGGTCGACGGCGTCGAGCACGGCCCGCACGCGGTCGATGTCGGTCGACAACGACCTCGCGCCGACTTTGAGCTTCGCCGTGTCGAAGCCCGCCTCGGCGGCCCGCTGAGCCGCGGCGACGGTGTCCTCGACGCTCCCGTCACCGACCGTCGCGTTGACCGGCACCGTGTCGGCGGGCGCTTCGAAACCACCGCGGTCGGCGAGGTGCGCCGAGAGGGGTCGCTCCTCGTCGCGCGCCGCGGCGTCCAGCACGGCGAGTCGGTAGCCGTGGCGCGCCGCTGGCGTCGCCGGTCGGCCGTCGCCGAGTGCGTCGTCGACGCGGTCCCACGCAGCCGGGGGGTTCCGGAGCGCGGCCTCACAGGCGTCGAAACTCTCGGTCCAGCCCGGGAGGGGTGTCGCCTCGCCCAGACCGCGTGCCGGGTCGTCGACGCCAACGAGGAACCCTCGGCGCTCGGTTATCTCCCCGTCGGCCGTCGAGAGTGGGGTCGAGAGGTCGAGCGCGAACGGGCGGACCGTCGGACTCATCCGAGGATCAGTCCGGCGGTGAACAGCACCGCGTAGAGCGCGAGCAGTTGGCCGGTCCGCTCGAGCGCGGGGTTGAGCGCCGCCCCGCTGGTCTCCGTGAGGACTGTCCGGGTGACCAGGCCGGCGACCGGCAGCGAGAGCAGCGGTAGCAGGGCCAGGGGCCCGAACTCCCCGAGGAACAGGACCACCGGGACGGCGTAGGCCAGCACGAGCATCGCCACGTACTCGGCCCGGCAGACGCCGTAGCCAAATCGAACCGCGAGCGTCCGCTTGCCAGTCGTCGCGTCCTCCTCCTTGTCGCGGACGTTGTTCACGACGAGTACGTTCGTCGTGAGCGCGGCCATCGGCAGACTGGCGAGCAGCGCCAGCGTCGGCACCGTCCCCGCGGGGAGCGTCGTCGGGATACCGGCGACGGCCGCGGCGGCCTGCACGTAGACGGTTCCGGTAACGGCCACGAGGCCGAAGAAGACGAAGACGAACAGGTCGCCGAGGCCGTGGTAGCCCAGCGGGTACGGCCCGCCGGTGTAGGCGATCCCCGACGCGACCGAGAGCAGGCCGATCACGAGGATGGGGACGCCGCCGACCCAGACGAGGTACGTGCCGCTGACGATTGCGGCGGCGAAGGTGAGCCACATCGCACGCTTGACCGACTCGGGTTCGATCAGCCCGCCGGCTGTGACGCGAGTGAACCCCTCCCGGTCGGCGGTATCGGCCCCGTTGACGGCGTCGTAGTAGTCGTTCGCGAAGTTGGTGCCGATCTGGATCAGGACCGCACCGAGCAGCGCCGCCGCGGCCGGCAGCGGCGCGAACAGCCCCTCGTGGACGGCGACGCCGACGCCGACCAGCACCGGCGCTATCGCCGCCGGCATCGTCTGGGGGCGGGCGGCCATCACCCACGCGCGCCGCTTCGAGACGGCGGCCTGATTCGTCTCCGTACTCATTGTCGGGAGATGCGGGCGGCGGGGCCATGAAGGGTGGGTTCTCCGGCGGCGGCCCCCGGGTGGCTGGCTCCCGTCGGCGATGGGCGAGGGAGCTATACCCCCGCCGTGTGACGGCGCCGTATGGCACGCGTACCCTACGTCGACCCGGAGGACCTCCCCGAGGAGTACCGCGATCTGGTCGTCTCGAAGCTACAGGGCAAGCCGGTGAACGTCTACGCGGCGCTGGGGAACAACCCCGAAGTGCTCGCGGGCATGCGGGCCTTCCTCGGTTCGCTTTGGGAGTCGAGCGGCCTCGAAGACCGGGAGCGGGAACTGGTGATCCTGCTCGCGGCCGCCGAGAACGGCTCCCGCTACGAGTGGCACCAGCACGTCCGCATCGGCGGCGACGCCGGCGTCACCGAGGCCGAGATGGCTGCCATCGCCGACGGCGATTTCGGGGGGTTCGACGCCGACGAGGCGCTGCTGTTGCGCTACGCCGCCGCCGTCCTCGCGGGCGAAGTCGACGACGACCTCCACGACGCGTTCGTCGCCGCCTACGACGAATCGACGGCCGTCGGGACCGCCTCGCTGGCGAGCGGCTACACGTCGCTCTCGGGTGTGCTCGACGCGCTCGATGTGGGGCTGGAGGACGGCGAGGAGTTCGTCGGCTGGGACCCGCGACCGTAGCTCCGGGCCGCTCCGGACCCGGAACTGTTTCGGGGGCCGAGCCGAACGTCGAGCCATGAACCGGGCCGACCCCCGCGCGGCGTACGACGACCTCTACGAGACCCAGAGCGTAAACGAGGTCGAACCCGGCCGCTACGACGAACTGATCGGGGGCGAGCCGTTCACTACCGGCTGGGTCACCGTCGCCTCGGTGTTCGACGACGACGGCCGGATGTTGCTGATCTACGACGAAGACGACGAGGCGTGGATGCTCCCCGGCGGTACCCTCCAACCCGGCGAGTCACTGACCGAGAGCGTCGTCCGCGAGGTGGACGAGGAGGCCGGCGTCGGCATCGAGCCGGGTCGCCCCCACAGCGCCATCGAGGTCGGCTGCACCGACGGCGAGCGCTCGGCGACGTTCACCGTCGTCGGCTTCGAGGCGACGCCGCTGTCGACGGCTGTCGGCTCGGACCTCGGGGTCGGGGACGAGTCGATCACCGACGCCGGGTGGTTCACTGACCTCCCGGAGGCGCTGTTCGCCCGCGACCACGCCGAAGCGCTGTTCGAGCGCGCCGGGCCGGCCTGAGTCTCCGCGCTCAGTAGTGCCAGGGGTACTGTGAGAAGTCGGGGTCGCGGCCCTCGAGGAACGCGTCGCGGCCTTCCGCGGCCTCGTCGGTCATGTAGCCCAGTCGGGTCGCCTCGCCGGCGAACACCTGCTGACCCACCATCCCGTCGTCGGCCATGTTGAACGCGAACTTCAGCATCCGCATCGCCGTCGGGCTCTTGCTCGTCATCGTCTCGGCCCAGTCGATGGCCGTCTCCTCCAAGTCCTCGTGGGGAACCGCCTCGTTGGCCATCCCCATGTCGACGGCCTCCTCTGCGGAGTAGGTCTTCCCGAGGAAGAACACCTCGCGGGCCTTCTTCTGGCCGATCTGTCGGGCGAGATATGCCGAGCCGAAGCCGCCGTCGAAGGAGGCCACGTCGGGGTCGGTCTGGAGGAACTTCGCGTGCTCCTCGCTGGCGAGCGTGAGGTCACAGACGACGTGCAGCGAGTGACCGCCGCCGACGGCCCAGCCCGGGACGACGGCGACGACTGGCTTTGGGGTAAAGCGGATCAAGCGTTGCACTTCGAGGATGTGGAGTCGGCCGGCTTTGGCCGACCGGACGGCCTCGGACTCGTCGTCGGCGGCTTCGTCGTCGCCGCGGTACTCGTACCCCGAGCCACCCCGGACCGACTGATCGCCGCCGGAACAGAACGCCCAGCCGCCGTCCTTCTCGGAGGGACCGTTCCCGGTCAGGAGGATGGCGCCGACGTCGGCCTGCTTGCGGGCGTGATCCAGCGCGGCGTGGAGTTCGTCGACGGTCCCGGGCCGGAACGCGTTCCGGACCTCGGGCCGGTCGAACGCGATGCGGACGGCGGGGAAGTCCACCCCTCGGTGGTAGGTGATGTCGTCGAACTCGCCGGCGCCGTCGACCTGCTCCCAGCGGTCGGGGTCGAACAGCTCTGAGACCATGCCCCTACGGCGACGCCGTCGCGCAAAAAGCCGCCGATCGGTTCAGCCGAACATGAAGCCGCCCTCGTCGACGTCGACGCGGTGTTCCTCCGGCTGGCCGCTCTCCCCGCCCGCTTCCCCGGTCTCCCCGTCCCGGCCGTCGTCGCCGGTGTTGGCGTCGGCACCGTTCGCCGCCGCGGCGTCGCCACGGTACAGTTCGTCGCCCGAACCGGTCTCGGTCGCGGGCTCCTGGCCGGGCCGAAGCGGGCTGTCACGCGGTTCGCGGAGCCGTTCGGTCGGTTCCCCACCTTCGCCAGCCGGCGCGGCGGTCTGCCCTGCGGGCTCGTGGTTCCTCGATCGATCGACTTCGACCGGCTCCTCGGCGCTGGCCGGCCCCCGCGCAACCGCCTCCGGGGCACCGTCGGCGCTCGGGTCCGGTCGCGGGTCGGCCGCGCCGGGCTTGGTGTGGTCGCCACCTTTGGGCTCGGTCGCCGTCGAGGACGGTTCAGGGTCGGCGCTGGCGCCGGCGTCGGTGGGGCCGTCGGGGTCGCCCTCGTAGAAGATCCCGAGGCCGAAGATGCTCTCGCGCTCGCCGGTCGTCGGCGGCGCCTCGCTGCGGTCGCGCTCCCGGGTCGAGTAGGTCGGTCCGCCGTCGTCCGGCGAGTCGTGCGTGGTGAGATCGTCCGGGTCGGGGCCGTTCGGTCCGGGGGCGTCCGAATCCGGGGGCTCGGGCTCCGGCGGCGTGGCGAAGCTCCGGATCTTCCCCAGCAGGCCGCTGCCGTCGCTCCCGTTGCTCTCGGACTGTCGCCGTGCGGGTTCGTCGCCGCCGAGGTCCAGTGGCGTCCCCGGTCGGGGCCCCTCCGGCGGCTTCGGCTCGTCGATGGGCGCCGTCGGGCTGGCGTCGCCCTTGATCGGCCCCAGCTCGCTGGTGAACCACGCGGCGAAGGAGACGAGCCCGATCACGATCCCGCCGATGACGTAGTCGCCCTGCTCGATCAGGAGCGTCCAGACGATGACGAACCCACAGATCCCGCCGGCGATGAGCATCCGCGGGAGGCTGATGGGTGGGCCCTGATTGATGGCGTAGCCGGTCATCCAGCCGCCGATGAACAGCATCGTGCCGGCGACGAGCGCCGGCAGCACCTGACCCATGCGGAACCCGAGGTAGACGACGATGGCGACCCCACTCGCCACGAACACGTTCCACCCCGTCGAAGGCATTAGCGTGGCCTACTCAGGACAGGCACAAAGAGGTACCACCCGATCGGACCGCGACGACTGACCTACGTGAGTTCCTCGACGACCCGCTCGCGTAGCCGGTCGCGGGTGCCGTGGGAGTCGGCGGCGTCGGTGACGACTTCGACGACGGTGCTCCCCTCGCTCGCGACCGCCTCGCTGTAGGCGTCGACGAAGCCCTCGCGGGAGTCGACGCGCTCGTAATCGAGCCCGTAGAGGTCGCCCGTCGGCTCGAACTCGATCCCGTGGGGCGTCTTGAACTGGCCGGTGAAAGGTGGGTCGAACGACTCGATCGGCAGCATGTGGAAGATGCCGCCGCCGTCGTTGTTGAGCAGGACGATGGTCGCGTCCACGTCACAGCGCGCGATCGCGAGCAGCCCGTTCATGTCGTGGTAGTACGCCAAATCGCCGATCACGAGCGTCAGGTGGTCCGTCGTCGCCGAACCGGCGCCGAGCGCCGTCGACGTGATACCGTCGATTCCCGAGACGCCGCGGTTCCCGAGCGCGGTCACGGCGTCGGGGCTGGGCCGGGCGAAGCGATCCAGGTCCCGGACCGGCATGGAGTTCGAGACGAACAGCGTCGTCGGGTCCGGCGCCTCGGCGACGGCGTCGGCGACGATTCCCCCCTCGAACAGCCCATCGTGGCCCTCGACGGCGTCCCAGTGTGCCTGCTCCGCGTCGGCCCACAGGCTCCGCCAGTCCGCCGAATCGGGGCCGGCGACGACCCGGGCGAGCGTCTCGGCCAGCCGTGAGGGGTCGGCGACGACGAGGTCGGTCGCGGTGAACTCCGCCTCGCGCCACTTCCCCGCGGGGTCGACGACGAACTGGTCGCCGCCGGTGCGGGCGAGGTACTTCCGCAACGGCTTCGACGTCGGCGAGGCGCCGATGCGCAGGACTGCCTCGGGGTCGGGCCAGTTCTCCGTGACCGCTTCGTCGAGGTAGGCGTCGTAGCCGCCGAGCACGGGAGCGACGCGGGTGTGGCCGCCGAAACGCAGGCCCGAGAGCGGGTCCGCGAGGATCGGGAAGCCGGTGGCGTGGGCGAGCGCGACGACCGCCTCGGGGTCGACCTCGTGGGGGTCGGCCGGCCCGGCGACGATCAGGCCACGCTCGACGCCGAGGTCGTCCGCGAGCGCGCGGACCGCGGTGTCGGGGAGTTCGGGAACGCCCTGCGAGCGCTCGACGAACGCCGGCGGCGACGCGCCGCCGACGCCGGCGGGTGCGGTGCCGTCGTTCCCATCCGTCCGCCCCTCGGCGGCCAGCGGGTCGAGGTCGTCGGGCACGTCGCCGGGCACATCGACCGGTTCGAGCGGCTTGCGGAACGGGACGTTCAGGTGGACCGGGCCGGGGTCGGTCCCCTCGGCTTCGGCCAGCGCGCGGGCGACCGTTGTCCGCAGGGAGCGGAGCTTCCGGGCCTCGGCTTCGGGTTCGGGGAGGTCCTTGTACCACCGGACGGCATCGCCGTAGAGCTTCTCCTGATCGGCGGTCTGGTTCGCCCCGGAGTCACGGAGTTCCGGGGGTCGGTCGGCGGTGAGTGCGAGGAGGGGGACGCGGGACTGGTCGGCTTCGAGCACCGCGGGGTGGTAGTTCGCGGCGGCGGTGCCGGAGGTACAGACGAGGGGCGTGACTTCGCCGGTACGGCGAGCACGGCCCAGCGCGAAGTAGGCGGCGGCGCGCTCGTCGAGGTGTGAGAAGACGTGGATGTCCTCGTGGGCGTCGAATGCGGCCGTCAGCGGCGTCGAACGCGACCCCGGCGAGACGCAAGCCGCGGTAACGCCGCTGCGGGCGAGTTCGTCGACCAGCGCCCGGGCCCAGAGCGTGTTCCGGTTCGGTGCGGTCATTACCGAACCCTCGCGGCCGGGGCTGTTGGTTCCTGCGTTCCCGGCCGACCGGGAGGCGGAGCGGTCCACCCATCGCCCATAAATCACTACCCCATCCGGGGAGAACGGCCCAGTAGTGGCGATGCTCAACGAACAGCACGACGTCGTCGTCTCGGACCTCATGACGACGGAGGTGGAGCGTGTGCCGGCGGAGGCGACGGCCGCGACGGCCCTCGAGTGGTTCGAGGAACGGGGGTACACGGCGGCGCCGGTCGCCGATACCTCGCCGACCGCGTCGGTCACCGCCGCGGCCGTCGCTGACGCCGCCGAGGAGACTCCCGACGAGACGCTCGCGACGCTCGCCGAACCGGTGTCGCTTTCGCGGCTGCTCTCCCCGAAGTTGGGGTTCGGTGGGATGCTCGACGCGCTCCGCGAGGAGCCGATATACTTCGTCGGCTGGGACGGCGAGGTGGTCGGCGTCATCAGCCGCGCCGACCTGAACAAGCCGCCGGCCCACGCCCACCTCTACACGCTTGTGTACGAACTCGAAGCGCGGCTACGGGACCTGATCGACGAGCGGACCGATTGGGAGGTGATCCTGCGCAACGTCGGCTACGACGGCGACGGCCACAGCACCGAGTACGACAAACTCCGCGCTGAGTACGAGGAGTACGTCGACGCCGACCTCCACCTCCGGCCCGTCGACTACACGACGTTCTGGCAGTTGGAGCGGGTCGTCGAGGAACACGACGACCTCTGGACGCTGCTGCCGTTCAGTTCCCAGGACCGCGCGGTCCGGAAGCTTGGAGCGATCCGCGACCTGCGCAATCAGGTGGCCCACTACGGCAACGTGATCCACTCGATGGACGCCGACCTGCTGGCCAGCGGTCGGGACATCATCGGTCTGAAGGAGACCTACAGCGCCATCGTCGACGTGAACTCGGCGCTGCGAGACCACCAGACTGGGGAGCCGACGGCGTCGGCGTAGGCGCCGTCGGCGCCGGTCGCCGCCGAACGCTCACGGCGTCGTTGTTTCCGCGAGCGTTCCGTAGCGACTTTAGCCCTGCCCGTGTCACCTCCGGCCATGACCCACCGGATCGTCGTCGTCGGGGCGGGCTACGCGGGCGCGGGAACCGTCGACGCCCTCAAACAGGAGGTCCCGAAGGCGGACCTCGAAGAGGAGGTCGAACTCGTCTGGATCAACGAACACGACTACCACCTCGTGCTCCACGAGTCCCACCGCGTCATCCGGAACCCGGACGTGGCCTCGAAGATCACCATCCCCTGTGAGTCGCTCCTGCCCGATTGGGGCGAGTTCCGACAGGGCCGCGTCGTCGGCCTCGACGAGGCGGACCAGTCGGTCGAACTCGACGATGGAAGCGCGGTCGACTACGACTACCTCCTGCTCGGTATCGGCAGCGCGACGGCGTTCTACGGCATCGACGGCCTGCGCGAGCACTCGCTCACGCTCAAGAGCCTCGCCGACGCCCGCGAGATCCACCAGTCGATCAAGGAGGCCGCCGCGGACGCCTCCATCGCCGACCCCGCGCAGGTGATCGTCGGCGGTGCCGGCCTCTCGGGCATCCAGTCGGCCGGCGAGATCGCGGCCTACCGCGACGAACACGACGCCGACATCGACGTCCACCTCGTGGAAGGGCTCGACGAGGTGTTCCCCGGTAACGACTCCGAGGTCCAGCAGGCCCTCCGGACCCGGATCGAGGACGCGGAGATCAACATCGAGTGCGGGGAGTTCATCTCGAAGGTCGACGAGGACACCGTCTACCTCGGCGGCGGCGAGGACGAGGAGCCCGCGGAGATGCCCTACGACGTGCTCGTCTGGACCGGCGGCATCACCGGCCAGGAGGAGTTGGAGAACACCGATCTGGACAAGGACGAGCGCTCCCGGCGCGTCTTCGCCGCACAGGACTTCCGCACCAGCGACGACCGCGTGTTCGCCATCGGCGACACCGCCCTGATCGACCAGGGCGACGACAACGTCGCGCCGCCGACGGCCGTCGCCGCTTGGACGGCCGCGGAGGTCGCCGGCGAGAACCTCGTCAACGCCGTGCAGGGCAAGCCCCTCTCGGAGTGGACCTACGAGGACAAGGGGACCCTCATCTCCGTCGGCGACGAGGCCGTCGCCCACGACATCGACGCCCTGCCGTTCGGCACGTTCGGCGGCACCGGCGCGAAGTTCCTGAAGAAGGCTGCCGCAGTTCGGTGGATCGCGTCCATCTCCTCGTTCGGCCGGGGGATGCACGCCTGGAACGATATGTAGGCCGATCGCGGCGGTCACTCGCCGCGATCGTACACGCCTCAATTTTCGCCGAGCGACGCCGACATCCGGCACCAGTTGCTCCAGACTGACCCAACGCCTATTGAGCGCTGGCCCCACGGTCGAGCCATGAAGGCCTCGACACTCGTGCTCGTGTTCGGCGCCGTCCTGTTCGTGCTCCCGATCCCCGGCACGTTCGTCGCCGGTGCCCTCGTGTTGCTCGCGGGCGCGCTCGCTCGGTGGCTCGGCTCCTGATCGGCCGCCCCGATCCGTACCGCAACCGTTTCTACCCGCAGTCGTGCATTCCCGCCCATGAGCGACCCCAGTATCCTCCTCACCAACGACGACGGCATCGACGCGCCCGGCCTCGCCTCCCTCCGCGAGGAACTCACGGCCGTCGGCGACGTGACCGTCGTCGCCCCGCACGACAACCAGAGCGGCGTCGGCCGCACGCGGAACTCGACGGCCGTCCGCCACGACCACCCGTGGGGCTACTCGCTGGAGGGCACGCCCGCCGACTGCGTCGCCTACGCGCTCTGCGGGCTGGGCACCGAGTTCGACGCCGTCGTCTCCGGCGTCAACGACGGCCCCAACGCGGGCAACTACGTGGTCGGCCGCTCGGGCACCGTCGGCGCCGGCATCGAGGCGGCGTTCCTCGGCCTCCCCGCCGTCGCCGTCTCGGCGTACCACGCGGTCGATTTCTTCCCGCAGCCGCCCGAAGAGTACGACTTCGCGCGCCCCGCCCGCGTTGGCGCCGACCTGCTCGAACGGGCGCTAGCGACCGAGACGTTCGACGAGGTGGACCTGCTGAACGTCAACGCGCCCGTCGATACCGCCGACCCCCACGCCCGGATCACGCGGCCGACCGCCGACTACGACCTCCGCGTGGGTCACGACGCCGACGCCGTCGAGCGTGACCTCGGCGACGGATCGACGGCGGTTTCGCTCGACGACTCCGTCTGGCCCGACACCGAGGGGTTCGAGAACCCCTTCCCGCTGGCCGACGACCACGCGACGCGCTACCCCCACGGGAGCGACCGCCGGGCGATGGTCGAGGGTGAGGTGTCCGTGTCGCCGCTGACGGTCAACCACGGCCACGCCGAGAGCCAGTCGTTGCCGGGCGTCGTCGACAGCCTCGACGCTGAGTAGCGCCGCGACCACCGGCTACTTCCCCGTCCGTACCCAGCGTTCGGCTAATGAGCGAACCGCGGAGCGACGACGGTCGCAACCGACTGGCCGACGAGGCGAGCCCGTACCTGAAACAGCACGCCGACAACCCGGTCGACTGGCAGCCGTGGGACGACGACGCGCTCGCGGAAGCCCGGGAACGGGACGTGCCGATCTTCCTCTCGGTCGGCTACTCGGCCTGCCACTGGTGTCACGTGATGGCCGAGGAGTCCTTCGAGGACCCGGCGGTCGCCGAACTGATCAACGAGAACTTCGTCCCGATCAAGGTCGACCGCGAGGAGCGCCCCGACCTCGACCGGGTGTATCAGACGGTCTGTCAGCTGGTTACCGGCGGCGGCGGGTGGCCGCTGTCGGCCTTTCTCACGCCCGATGGCGAGCCGTTCTACGTGGGGACGTACTTCCCGCCGGAGTCCCCGCCCCAGCGCAACGTCCCCGGCTTCGGCGAACTGTGCCGACAGATCGCCGGCTCGTGGGCCGACCCCGAGCAGCGCGCCGAGATGGAGAACCGCGCCGAGCAGTGGACCGCGGCCGCACGGGACCGGATGGCCCCCGCGAGTTCGCCGGCGAACGACGGTCCCGGCGCCGACGACGCCTCCGGCACCGAGATCCTTGACGACGCCGCGGCGGCGGCGATCCGCGGCGCCGACCGCGAGAACGGCGGCTTCGGTCGCAGCCCGAAGTTCCCCCAGCCGGGCCGGGTCGAACTCCTGCTCCGGGTGGCGACGCTTTCCGGCGACACCGAGCCGCTGACGGTCGCCGAGAACGCCCTGAACGCGATGGCCAGCGGCGGCCTCTACGACCACCTCGGCGGCGGCTTCCACCGCTACTGCGTCGACGACGACTGGACGGTTCCCCACTTCGAGAAGATGGCCTACGACAACGCGACGGTCCCGGCGGCGTTACTTGCGGGCTATCGCGTCACGGGGAACGACCGGTACGCCGATATCGTCCGCGAGACCCTCGACTTCGCCGAGCGTGAACTCTCCCACCCCGAGGGCGGCTTCTTCAGCACGCTCGACGCCCGGAGCGAGACGCCCGACTCCCGACTCGACGATGGCGAGGAGCCCGAGCGTGAGGAGGGCGCGTTCTACGTCTGGACGCCCGAGGAGGTCCGCGAACTGCTCGACGAGCCGTCGGCGACGCTGTTCTGCCGGCGCTACGGCGTCGTCTCCGGGGGGAACTTCGAAGGCGGAACGAGCGTCCTGACCGAAACCGTCCCCGTCGAGGAACTGATCGGCGCCGAGATCGAGGTCGCCGGTGAGACCGTCGAGGCACCCGACGACGAGGCCGAGATCCGGGCGCTGCTCGCCGACGCCCGGGAGACGCTGTTCGCGGCCCGCGAGGCGCGCCCGCGCCCGCCACGGGACGAGAAGGTGCTGGCTGGCTGGAACGGCCTCACCATCGAGACGTTCGCCCGCGCCGGCTTCGTGCTGGGAGACGATTCCCGGATCGACCGCGCCGAGTCCGCGCTCACGTTCGTCCGGGAGCACCTCTGGGACGAGGAAGAAAAACGCCTCTCCCGGCGCTTCAAGGACGGGGACGTGGCGTTCGACGGCGCGCTCGAGGACTACGCGTTCCTCGGTCGCGGGGCGTTCGAACTCTACCAAGCGACCGGCGAGGTGGCGCCGCTCGCGTTCGCGCTCGACCTCGCCGAGGCCATCGTCGAGGCGTTCTACGACGCCGACGACGGCACGCTCTACCTCTCGGCGAACGACGCCGAGGACCTCGTCGCCCGGCCCCAGGAGCTCACCGACCAGTCGACGCCGTCGAGCGTCGGCGCGGCCGTCGCGCTGCTGCTCGATCTGGACGGCTTCACCGACGCCGACCTCGCGTCGACGGCCCGCGAGACGCTGTCGACCCACCGCGGTCGGATCGAGGCCAGCCCCGTCGAACACGGCACGCTCGCCGTCGCCGCCGACGCCGACGCTCGGGGCTCGCTCGAACTCACCGTCGCCGCCGACGACCTCCCCACCGAATGGCGCGAGACGCTCGCGTCGCGGCACCTGCCGGGCGCCATCGTCGCCCGTCGGCCGCCGACTGAGGCGGGGCTCGAGGACTGGCTGGACGAACTCGGGCTGGAGGAGGCGCCGCCGGTCTGGGCCGGTCGCGAGGCGCGGGAGGGTCAACCGACGGTGTACGCCTGCCGCTCTTTCACCTGCTCGCCGCCGGAGACCGATCTGACGGCGGCGCTGGACTGGGTCGAAGCGAACCTCTAGGGACTACTCGGCGTTCTCGATCGCGTCGGCGAGGTACTGTGCGATCGGTCGGTCCTCGCTCTCGACGAATCGGGCGATCTCCTCGCCGTCCTTCTCGACGATGACGGTCGGGATCAGTTCGATCCCGTACTCCTCGATCCCCTCGCCGACTTTCTCGCCGTTCTCGCGCTCGACGGCGTGGGCATGGATCCGCTCGTCGGGCACGCCCGCAGCCTCGAGTGCCGCGGCGAACGCCGGGAGCTGTTGTCGGCAGTCACCACACCAGTCCCCGCCCCAGATACGGAACACGAGTCCCTCTGTGCCGAGGGCGTCGACGGCGTCGCCGTGGGACTCGGCGTCCCAGACGGGGTCGGGTTCGAGCGTCGCGAGCGTCGATTCGGGGGGGGATTCGGACATACCCGCACTCGGCTCCCTGCGGGCATAAGTCGTACGCCGCCGGCGGTAACGACGGTTTATCGAGTGTGATTCCCGCTACTCCGCGAAGCGGTTGTCCTCGCTGAAGACGCTCCAGGCGGCGCCGCCGACGGCGCCGAAGATGAGCGGGTAGACCAGCCCAGCTAGCAACAGCGCCGTCACGAGATCCGGCGCCACCGAGCCGTCGTAGCTGAACAGGAACCGCCCGGTCAGCGCGAGCGGGAAGTAGCCGAGCGTGACTGCCGCTCCAGCGGCGGCGGCGTCGGCGGCTTCGTCGGCACCGGCGAGGCGCGCGACGACGAAGCCGACGCCCACGAGCAGGACGACCGGCACGAGGTAGAGCAGGACGATGGCGCCGCCGTCGCTGGCGGCGATGAAGTTCTGCGAGCGCGGGCCGCCGAGGCCGCCCGTCGCCCGCGTCCGGACGAAGTGGGCGTTGTAGAACAGCCAGCCGACGCCCTGCCAGACCGATATCGGCTCGCCGCCGAACAGCTCCGCGATGAAGTTGAACCCCGAGAGCCGCTCCTCCATCGAGCCGCTGGTCGCGAGGTAGGTGACCAGGTAGCCGAACACGTACGCGCTGACGCCGGCGACGGCGCCCTCGACGAGCGGGAGTCGGTCGGTGAGGCTGTCGTCGTTCATACCCCGTACCGTTCCCACGAACGGGCATATCTCTGGTGGCCGATCCCCGGAGCCCCCGATCGCTCCGCTGTCGCTACCCCTTTAGGCCCGACCCGGCTACCCGGGACCAGATGGACGCGAACGTACTGGAGACCATCGGGACGCCGCTGGTCGAGGTGGCGTCGCCGACCGGCACCGTCGCCGCCAAACTGGAGTCGAAGAACCCCGGCGGCTCGGCGAAGGACCGCCCGGCGCTGTACATGATCGAGGCCGCCGAGGAGGCCGGTGAACTCGGCGAGGGCGACGCCATCGTCGAACCGACGAGCGGCAACACCGGGATCGGACTGGCCCTCGTCGGCGCGGTCAAGGGCTACGACGTGCGGATCGTGATTCCGGGCTCGAAGTCGCCCGAGCGGCGGCGGATCATGCGGGCCTACGGCGCCGACATCGAGGTCGTCGACGGCGACATCAGCGACGCCCGCGACCGGGCCGACGAACTCGAAGCCACCGGCGAGTACGTGCAGGTCCGGCAGTTCGAGAACGGCGCCAATCCCCGCGCGCACTTCGAGACCACGGGGCCGGAAATCCTCGACCAGGTCGGCGACCGTGAGATCGACGCCTTCGTCGCCGGCGTCGGCACCGGTGGCACGCTCACCGGCACGGCCCGCCGACTCGACCAGGAGTTCCCCGAGATGGAGGTCGTCGCCGTCGAACCCGCGGAGAACGCCGTCCTCTCGACCGGGGAGTCGGGCCACGACGACTACCAAGGGATGGGCCCCGGGTTCGTCTCGCCGAACCTCGACGTGGAACTCATCGACGAGGTCGAGGCCGTCACCCTCGACGACGCCGAGCGGGAGTGTCGCTGTCTCGCCCGTGAGGAGGGGATTCTGGTGGGCCAGTCGAGCGGCGCCGCCAACGTCGCCGCACGGCGCACCGTCCAGCGACTCGCCGACGAGGGCGTCGAGGACCCGCTGGTGGTGACGATATTCCCCGACGGCGGCGAGCGCTACATGTCCACGGGGCTGTTCGACGCCGAGGAGGCCGAGGACTGCCCGTGGCGCGGCGAGGAGTAGTCCACAGAACGCGAGCGGCGGTCGGCGGTCTCAGTTTGTCGGTCGAAGTGGCTGTCCGTGAGTCGGCTAGCCGCCGAACTCCCCTTCGGTCACCCGGACCACGAGTACCTCGTCGTACCCCTCGCGTTCGGGGGTCCATTCCCCCTCGCGCTCGACGAAGACGGGGTCCTCGGGCCGGCCCTCCTCGACGCCGTAGACTTCGAGGAACGTCCCCGTGGCGTCCGGATCGACCTCGCCGTCACGGATCGCCGTCGCGAGGTCCCGGGAGAGCCACTCCCCCTCCGAGACGGAGTCCGACTGCACCAGCGCCGCCCGGGTGAAGCGCACGAGGTACCAGTTCAGGTCGTTCAACAGCGAGACGGCGGCGCCGATGGAGACGGTGTCGAGCGCGAGGCTGTTCGCGTACGGCTCCCGCAGGTCGTAGGTCGCGAGCGCCTCGCGGGCGGTCTCCCGCGAGAGCAGTTCGTAGCGGAGGGTACTCTCGGGGGTGCCCAACAGACAGACCTGCGCCATTACCGGGCGGTCGACGGCGCCGATGAAGTGGGTTGCGGTCCGGCGATCAGTTCGTCGGCGTCCCCTCGATGACCGTACCGGCTTCGGTGACTCCGTCGTCGAGATAAGCCGCCGGACCCGGCCGTGCCGTCAGTTCAGAGGGCCGGGGCAGGAAATACGGGAACTCGAACCTACTGGAACCGGCCTTCGGAGATCGTCCCCTCGGCGCCGACGGCGATGATGGTCCCGTCGCTCATCAGTTCGACCGCGCGGTAGGACTTGTCCTTGCCCGTCTCCTGTGGGGTGAAGGGAGCGTCCTTGTTCGACATCGTCGAGACGCCGCCGGAGTCGCCACAGACGACGAACGTCCGCCCGCCGGCGGAGACGTCGTTAGGCGCGCTGATCCCCGGCGGGAACTGCTTGCGCCGGCCTTCCTCGCCGAAGACGGAGATGTCGACGTGAACCCCGTGACTGTCGGTCACCGCACAGAGGCCGTTGGCCGCGGTCGCAACCCCCACGACGCTCGTCTCTGCGAGCCGGTGGCTCCGCCACCGCTTGCCGTTCTGTGAGTAGTGGAGGTAGCCCGCGTCGTCGGCGAGGTAGTGGTCCTGTTCGATCCGGACGACCTCGTTGATCGTTGCGCCGTCGCGCGGGACGGCGACGCCGTCGACGGTGAGGTCGTTCTGGTCCATCGACGCCCGGAACACCCGGCCGCTGTCGGTCGTGACGTGCAGCGTCTCGTTCCCTGCGGGGCCACTCACGCTGACGCTCGTGAGGTCGTCCGTCAGGTCGTAGGGGGTGGCGTAGTTCTCGACCTCCTCGGACCGTCGGTCGTAGTACCCGAACGTCCCGCCGGCGCCGGTGAACCAGATACGGCGGTCGTCGGTGGTCATCCCGCAGCCGAGAAGGTTGCTCCCGTTTCCCCGCGGACCGGTCTCGAACAGCGTCCGCCACTCACCCGTCCCGCTCCGCTCCATCATCAGCCCGCGAGCGCCGGCCGCGAAGGCGATGCTGCCTGCAGACTCGACGGCGTTCAACTGTGCCGCCTTCGGCGCCCGGACGTTCGTCCACTCGTAGCTCATCGCTCGACACGACGGACGGCCGATCGGGCCAAAAGAGTGGGGGCGAACCGGGGGACGGGAGGGCCCCAGACCTAGTAGACGGTGGTCACTTCTCGCCGACGACGTAGCGCTCCTCGGCCAGCGCCTCGGCCCGCGAGAGCAGGTCGTCCGGCTCGGCGGCTTCGACGCCCGAAATCGTCGCGTTCGTCTCGGGGTAGTCCGGGGCGACGCGCTCACAGCCGACGTTCATCGTCGCGTCGACGAACGTGCCGATCTCGCGGGCCTGTTCCACGATGTCGGGCTTGTCCCGCGTGAGCAGCGGACGGTAGACCGGGCGGTCGGCGGCGGCGTCGGTCGTCCGGAGGTTCGGCCCGGTCTGGGAGGACTTCTGCCCGACGGACTCGCCGGTCGCCAGCGAGTGGGCGCCCACGTCGTCGGCGACGCCCTCGGCGACCCGGAGCATCGCACGCCGGAGCGAGAGCATCCGCGTCGGCTCGGTTGCGGCGACGAGGTCGTTCACCAGATCACCCGCCGGGACGACCCGCAGTCGGGCGTCGACGTGGGGCGCCGAGCGGGCGACGACTTCGGCGGTCTCGGTCGCGCGGGCGAGGTGGTCGGCGCCGCCGTAGGCGCCCAGATCGAGGTAGACCGGGACGACCTCCAGCCCGCGTTTGAACAGCTCCCACGCCGCGACGGGCGAGTCGAGGCCGCCCGAGAACAGCAGCACCGTCTTGCCTTGCGTCCCGACGGGGAGCCCGCCCGGGCCGTCGTACTCGGCGACGGAGACGAACGCCTCCTCCTCGCGGATCTCCAGTCGGTAAGTCTCGTCGGGGTCGTCGAGGTCTACGTCAGCGCCGGTGGTTTCGCCGACGGCGGCGCCGACTTCGCGCTCGATCTCCTGACTGCTGAAGGGGTGGGTTTCGGCCGAGCCGGCGCGGTTGGCTCGGACGGCGAACGTCGCGCCCTCGGGGTGGTCGCCGGCGAGCGAGACGGCGGCGGTTTCGAGGGCATCGCGTTCGGGGGCGACGGCGATTGCGGGCCGGGTCGAGACGACGCCGAACGCGTCGGCGGCGGCGCGGGCGGCCTCGTCGGCGCCGAAGCGGTCCGCCGTGTCGCCCTCCTCGGGCCAGATCAGGATGCGCGACCAGCGGCGTTCGACTCGGCCGGCGATGCCGCGGTCGTCGAGGATCGCGCGGACGTTGTCGGCGAGGCGGTCGAGCATCTGCCCGCGGACCTTGCCGCTCTTGATGCCCAACTCCCCGAAACGAACGACTGCGAGATCCGGTGACGGCTGCACGGGCGGCCTAGCCGGCCGGCGGGCATGGGTGTTTCCCTCCGCGGGCGCCCCCGGCTCCGGTACCGGCCTCGCCCACAGTCTTTTGCGAGTTACGCGTGTCCGTCGACCGTGAGCGAGCGACTGTCGACGGGCGTGCCGGAGATCGACCGGGAGATCGGCGGCGGGATCGACCCCGGGTCGATCGTCCTCGTGCTGGCGCCGCCGGCGAGCCAGAGCGAGGCGCTGTTGCACGCGACGATGCGCGAGCGCCGGACCCGGTACGTCACGACACGGCGCAACGAGAACGCGGTCAGTGAGACGCTCGGGAAGGTCCTCGACGGCGGTGCGCCGGGCTACAGCGTGAAGTACGCCGGCCTGGACGAGCCGCTGGCGAACGTTCGCGAGGCCATCGCGCTGGTCGAGGAAGAGGCCGGCATCGTCGTCGATACCGTCGATCCCCTCGAACGAACCGGCGATCCGGACAGCTACGTCACCTTCCTCAACGAACTCAAGGACGCGCTGATCAGTACCGGGAGCGTCGGCGTCCTCCACGCGGCGACCAGCGCCGAGCGCTCGCCGCTGCGTGACGTGACCGAGTCCTTCGGCGACCTCGTGCTCGACGTGGCGGTACAGCGCAACGGCTCGCAGGTCGAACACGTGCTCTCGGTGCCGAAGTTCCGCGCCCACGACCTGCCGGGCGAGACGATCAAACTCGAACTCTCCAGCGAAGTGCAGGTCGACACGAGCCGGGACATCGCCTAACGGTCGGGGTCGACCGCGTCCAGCGGGTCCTCCATCTCCCCGGTGATCGACTCCAGTAGGTCCGTCACCGTCACCATCCCGACGACCTCGCCGTCTTCGACGACGAGCGCGAGTTCCTGGCTCTCGACTTGGAACTGGTCGATGGCGTCGCTGACGCTCGTGTCTCCCGAGAGCGTCATCGGCGGCGCCGAGAGGTTCGTGAAGTCGATCTCGCCCTCGGCGACACCGTCGCGGTAGCGCGCGAGCATCGGGAAGTAGACGATGCCGCGGAAGTCACTCAGGTCCTCGCCGATCAGCGGGTAGCGCGTGTGGGGGTGTTCCTCCATCCGCCGGAAGTTCTCCGCCGTGTCGGCCTCGGTGGAGAGGGCGACGATGTCCGACTCGGGGACCATCACCTCGTCGACGGCGCGGTCGCCGATGGTGAGGGCGTTCATGATCTCCGCGCGGCGGTCCTCCGAGAGGTCGCCCCGTGAGAGCACCGAGCCGAGTCGCTTGTGGAGGTCCGCGCGGGACTCGATGGCGTCCTCCTCTGTCTCCAGCCAGGCGCCGGTCATCTCGACGCCGAACAGGCGCAGCGTCCCCTTCGCCACCCAGTCGCCGAGCTTGATGATCGGGAGGATCAGGCGGTTACACCAGTACAGCGGGGTCGCGCCGTACTGACAGACCAGCCGCGAGCGCTCGACGCCGAGGTACGTCGGCGTCTGCTCGCCGTGGGTGAGGTGGACGAGGTTGATGATCAGGAACGCGAGCACCGCGCCGGCCCCCGCGCTGGCGAACATCGTCCCCTCGAACACCGGCTCGAACACCGGCTCGAAGATGGCCGCCAGCGCGGGTTCGGCGACGATCCCGACCGCGATGCTGGAGGCGGTGATCCCGACCTGGCAGGTAGTGAGGTAGAGCTCCAAGTCGTTGGTCATCTCCCAGGCGCGTTCGAGGGCTTTGTTCCCCCCGTCCCCGAGGAACTCCTCCTTCGAGAACTGGCGTGCCCGGGTGAGCGCGAACTCGATGGCGACGAAGAACCCGTTCGCGAGGATGAGGCCGACCCCCGCGAGGAGTCTGGCGGTCAGTTCGAACGTTTCCATGCCGATGGCTCTCGACCGCCCGAGATAAATGCGCGGTGGCTAGAACGTCGAGATCTCTCCCTCGATCGCCTCGCGGGTGATCTCGGTGACGTTCGCCAGCTTCTCGTCAACGATCTCGGTCACGTCGTCCTCGATGTCGGCGACATCGATGTCGTCATCGACGACGATCTGGGCGTCGGCGACGTGGGGCTCGTCGATCGGGCGGCCGATCTGGGAGAGCAGACGCATCTGGAGGTCCCGGATCCCGTCGACGTCCTCGACGACGGCCTCGGCGGTCGCCGTCGAGAGCAGGTTGTAGATCTTCCCGATGTGGTTGACGGGGTTCTTCCCCGAGGTCGCCTCCATGCTCATCGGTCGGTTCGGCGTGATGAGGCCGTTCGCGCGGTTCCCGCGGCCCACGGAGCCGTCGTCACCCTGCTCGGCGGAGGTGCCGGTGACGGTGAGGTAGACCGAGCCCTCCTCGTAGTCGTCGGCTGTGTTGACCTCGACGCCGACCTCGCGGTCGGTGTACTCGTGGGCCAGTTCCTCGGCGTACGCACGCACCTCGGCGACGGCGCGCTTGTACGCGTCGAGGTCGTCGACGTAGGCGTCGACCATCGCCACCGCGACGGTCACGTCGATCCGGTCGCCCTCGCGCTTGCCCATCACCTTCACGTCCGGGCCGACTTCGGGGTTCTCGGCGGCGTACTCGCCGTTGAGGCCGTTCTCGATCTCCTTGACGATCGTTTCAGTCTCGGTCAGGGGCGCGTGGCCGACGCCGTAGGAGGTGTCGTTGGCCATGGGCACCTGCACCTCGTCCTCGCCGAACACGTCCTGCAGGTCGCCGCTGCCCTCGCCGAGGCGCACGTCGATGACCACGTCGGTCCCGTACTCCAGTTCCGGGATGTTCTCCTCGAGGTACTCGCGGGCGGCCGCGAGCGCCGTCGAGTCCACGGGGAGTTCGAGGACCTCGCCCTCGTGTTCGTAGGTCTTCGTCGCACGGCCAACGAGGAGGATGTAGATCGGCTCGATCACTTCGCCGCCGCCGTACTTCGGCGCCGCTCGGCCCGCAGCGAGTTGGGTCTCGTCGGTGTTGTAGTGGAGGACCTTCCCGACCCGTTCGAGGTAGAGCTGGGAGAGTGCCCGCGAGACGCTCTCGGCGATCCCGTCGCAGATCGAGTCGGGGTGACCGATCCCCTTCCGCTCGACGATCTCGACCTGCTGGTCCTCGACGGCCCGCCGGTCGAGTTCGGAAACTTGGATGTTCCGCGTCATTGCTCCTCTTTCCCCGTCGCGGGGTCTATAACCTTCGGAAACGATCGCCCCGTGAGAAATTACTACGAAGAATTATCCAGTAGCAGACCGAGGTAGGAAGTCCGGATCTGGTCGTCGGGGTCGAGGCCGAGGTCACGCATAAGTGCCTGTGCCCCCTCGCGGACCGACTCGACGGCGTCCTCGGATGCCTCGCGTTCGACCTCGACGAACGCGCCGACGCCGTCGACGCTGTCGAGCGTGACCGTGTAGCCGTCGAGGGCGAACCGCTCGCGCTGCTTCTCGACGGTCGCCGCCGGTTCGAAGCCGAGACCGTCGAGGATTCCCGCCGCGGCGTCGCCGTCCGTGACGGCGGTCTCGTGTTCCTCGCGGGTCTTCGAGGCCGCCTCGACGAGCGGCCCCTTGTAGGTCATCTTGACCGTAGTCTCCCCGCCGTCGAGGTCGGTTTCCTCGCGCAGTCGGAGCGCCTCGTCGGTCTCGGCGAACTCCCGGTGTGGGGCGTCGTAGTAGGTGTCGACCTGCCGGATACGGTCGACGGCCTCGGCGCCGGCGTCGTCGAGGGCGGCGCGAACGCGCTCGTGATCGGCAGCGACCTTGAGTTCGACCTCGTACATGAAACGGGAGTCGACAGCGCCGGCGAAAAGGCTGGCCCATCGCGGCCGGCCGACCGCTTGACGATCCAACCTGAAAACACTTGCCGGGCGCGTGAGTAGCTGGGATCATGCAGCGACGACGCTACCTCGCCGGAACCAGTGTCGCGTTCGCCGCCGGGCTGGCCGGCTGTGGCGGCGGCGACGGCGCGGCCGCCGACTCGGGCTTCTCGCTGACGGCGACGGCGTTTGCCGACGGCGGCACGATCCCGGCGCGCTACACCTGCGAGGGCGGCGACGTGAACCCGGAACTGACGATAGACGGCGTCCCCGACGACGCCGAGACGCTGGCCCTCGTCGTCGACGATCCTGACGCGGGCGATCAGCCGTACGTCCACTGGCTCCTCTGGAACGTCCCCGTGAGCACGACGACGATCCCCCGGAGCGTCTCGAAGACCGAACGGCCGCCGTTCGCGGAGGGTGCCCGGCAGGGGACCAACAGCGCGGGCGAGATCGGCTACATGGGACCGTGCCCGCCGGTCGGCGACGAGCCCCACCGCTACCGCTTCCGGCTCTCGGCCGTGGGGACGACGTTGGACCTCGACGCGGGCGCGGGCCGCGGGGAACTGGACGACGCGCTGTCGGGGGCAGTCGTCGACGAGGTGACGCTGACCGGGCGCTACGGCCGGGATTGAGGCCGACCCCCGGGCCGCGGGTCGGCCAGCCGTTTCGGCGCCGTCTGGCCCCGAAACGTTGTCCTTAAGAGTGGAACACGAGACGGTAAGGGTATGAGTGAGAACGAGGCCGACGCCGAGGCCGAGACCGAGTCCGGAGTTCAGGAGGGCGATTTCGTCCGTATCGACTACACCGTCCGCACCACGAGCGACGACCGCGTCGTCGACACGACCCGACAGGACGTCGCCGAGGAAGCCGGCATCGACGACGACGAGTACGACTTCTCGCCGCGCATCATCGTCGTCGGCGAGGGCCACGTGTTCCCCGGCGTCGACGACGCGCTGCTCGGCAGCGAGGTCGGCGACGAGGGCACCGTCACCATCCCCGCCGAGGACGGCTTCGGCGAGTACAACCAGGAGCAGGTCCGTACCGTCAGCTCCTCGAAGCTGGACGAGGAGAACCGACGCCCCGGCGCGCAGGTCCAGATCGACGGCGAGCAGGGCTACGTCGAGACCGTGATCGGTGGCCGCGCCCGCGTCGACTTCAACCACCCGCTCGCGGGTGAGGAGCTCGAGTACGAGTACGAGGTCGTCGACGTCGTCGACGACGACGAGGAGAAGGCCGCCGGCCTGCTGGGGATGTACCTCCAGATGGAGCCGGAGCTCCGCATCGAGACCGAGACCGTCGAGGAGGAGGTCACCGTCGAGGACGACGACGGCGAGGAGACCACCGAGACCGAGGAGGTCGAGCAGCGCACCCTCTACATCGAGGCCAGCCAGCAGATGCAGATGAACCAGCAGTGGATGTTCCAGAAGCAGCAGGTCGCTCAGGACCTGATGGACCGTCTGGAGCTCGACCGCGTCGTCGTCGAGGAGGTCTTCGACGGCAGCGCCGGCGGCATGATGGGTGGCATGGGCGGCATGATGGGTGGCATGGGCGGTGCCGAAGCCATCGAAGAGGAGATCGAGGACATCGAGGCCGACCTCGAGGACGCCGACGTGGACGCCGAGGAGATCGTCGACGAGCTCGAAGACGACGAGTAAGCGACTCGACCCCACACCGACCGAACTTTTTTTTTCCGGGATGCCGATCCAGTAGCGCGTAGCCGATGGAGCTCGTTTCCTACTGAGCCCGCGACGCTCACACGACGGCCGGGAGGCGAGAGCCCTGGACGCGTGGCCACCCGGCCGCGCCGTGAGCGACGGCGGGAGACCCACTGAGGCACCGTTTCCAGACAGCCTCGGGTCTCCCGTCGGCCGCAGGCGTCGCCGCCGTCGTCGCCCGCCGACGCCGGGGGACCCACCTTCACCAACGTTGCAAGACACACCAGCCGACGGATCGGCAACCGACGAACCGACGACGAACGACGACACGACCAGCGACGCCCACGCGGACGACACACGGACGACTGACACAAGGACGGACGACCACCGGACCATCGACGACGACCAGCCGACCAGCGACGCTGGCCGAACCGCCATCGTCGTCGCCCGCAAGCGCGATGAACAGCCCGACACGACCGAGATCGAACGGCTCGCCGCCGCGGCGGACTACGCCGTCGTCGGGGCCGTCACCCAGCGCCGCCGCGAGGACAACCGCTACAACCTCGGGAGCGGGAAGGCCGACGAACTGGCCCGGAGAGTGGCTGAGACGGGTGCCGACGCGGCCCTGTTCGACACCGAACTCACCCCCGGCCAGTACAGCTCCCTGACCGAACTGCTCCCCGACGGGACGCGGATCATCGACCGCCACCGACTCGTCCTCGACATCTTCGAGGCCGGCGCCGGCGGGAAGGCCGCCCGGCTACAGGTCAAACTCGCGAAGCTCCGGTACGAACTCCCGCGGGTCCGCCAGACCGAGGAGCGGACCCACATGCAGAAGGCCGCCGAGACCGGCTCCCGGTTGGTCGACCTCGAAAAGCGCATCCGGACCGTCGAGAACAAACTCGACGAAGTCGCCGACCGGGCGGGCGAGCGCCGGGCCGACCGCCGCGAACAGGGGTTCGACCTCGTGGCCATCGCCGGCTACACCAACGCGGGGAAGTCGACGCTGCTGCACCGACTCGCCGAGGACCTCTCGGTCGAGGAACTGGCGCCCGACCACGAGGACCTCGACGGCGCGGCCACGGTCGAGGATTCGCTGTTCAAGACCCTCGACACCACGACGCGCCGGGCGAGCGTCGACGGCAGGCGGGTGCTCCTGACCGACACCGTCGGCCTCGTCGACGGCATCCCGCACGACCTCGTGGCGGCCTTCAGCACCACGCTCGATGCAGTCGCGGACAGCGACCTCGCACTTCTCGTCGTCGACGCAAGCGACCCGCTCGCGGAACTGCGCGAGAAACTCCGGGTCTCGCTCGCGGAACTCGACGACCCGCGGGGGGAGCTCTTGGTCGTGCTCAACAAAGCCGACCTCGTTGACGACGCCGCCCTCGACGCTCGACGCGCGGCCGTCGCGGACGTGACCGACGACCGGGTCGGCGACCCGCTCGCCGTCAGCGCGCTCGCGGGGGACGGTACCGACAGCCTCCGCGAGGCCGTCGCCGACGCGTTGCCCGACGCCGACGCGACGTTCGACCTGCCCAACACGGGGGAGACGCAGTCGTTCCTCGCGTGGGCCCACGAACGGGGCCGGGCGAGTGCCACCTACAAGGGTGACCGGGTCGAAATCGAGTTCACGGCCCGCCCGGCGGTCGTCGAACGGGCACGCTCCCGGGCGGCCGAACTCCGCGAGGACTGATCGCTCGCCCGGGCCGCCCCCGGGGCATCCTCCGCTGACTTTTTCTCGCTCCCAATCGAGGTGCTACTCATGACTGACACTGGCGGCAACGATCGGCGACGCGACATCGAGGGTCGGATCAACACGCTCGGCGCGGGCGGGAAGGGGACGGGCAGCCGCGGTCGGCGTAATTCCCGGACCGATTCGGCCGACACCGAGGCCGACGAGGACGACGTGAGTTCGGGGCTGACCGGCAACGGCGCCGACGCCGACGACGAGAGCGACGAGTCGAGCGGTACCGACGCCGACGCGCTCGCCGACGACGCCCCCGAGGGTACCGACGCAAGCGACGAAAGCGACGACGCCGAGGAAGCCGACGCGTCGGACGCCGAGGCCGACGACGAGGCAGACGAGGACGACAGCCCGGTCGAGACCCGCGCGACCGACGTTGACGAGCGATCCTCGCTGGAGATCGAGATGGACCGGTTCGTCCGTGCCTTCGCGGCACGCCGAGCCGAACAGATCGGCGAGGACAACCTCGACGAGTACATCGTCGGCTCGGTGAAGGGCTACCTCGCGGGCCTGCTCGGCGGCGACGTGGAGTCCCCCGGCACGCTCAAGCGCAAGATCGAGGTCGAGGCCGACGACATCTTCGGCGGTCTGCTCGACATCGTCGCCGACGAGGACCAGGATCAGGGTGACGTGGTGGTCGAAGCGGTCGCCGACGCCTACGACGTGCCCGAGGAGGACTCGCTGGTCGTCGCCGGCCTGCGGGACCACGAAGCACTGCTCAACGGCGTGGTGGCGAACAACTCAAACAGCCTCGGCGACGTCTCCGAGGTCGTGCAGGCGGCCGTCGAGACGCGCCTCATCGAGGAGCGCGCCGACTGACGGCCCGAGGACAACCGACGTCGCACCGCGATACCGCGCTCCGGGCCGACGCCGCCGAACGAGGGCGGGAGCCTTATCCCCCATCACCGTGAACGTCGCGCCATGCAACCACGGGACCTCTCCGCCCACACCGAGTACGTCCCCGGACGGGGGATCGAGGAGGTCGCCCGCGACCTCGGCCTCGACCCCGCGGACTTGGTGAAACTCTCCTCGAACGAGAACCCACACGGCGCCAGCCCCGCGGCCATCGACGCGGTCCGGGGCGCCGCCGAGGACATCTCGGTCTACCCGAAGGCCGCCCACACCGACCTCACGGCCCGACTGGCCGAGAAGTGGGACCTCGGCACCGAACAGGTCTGGGTCGGCCCCGGCGCGGACGGCGCCATCGACTACCTCTCGCGGGCGATGCTGGACCCCGAGGACCCGGTGCTCGTTCCCGAGCCCGGCTTCTCCTACTACGGGATGAGCGCGCGCTACCACCACGGCGACGTCCACGCCTACGAACTCTCGAAGGCCGACGGGTTCGCCATGACCGCCGACGCAGTTCTCGACGCCTACGACGGCGAACGGATCGTCTTCGTCACCTCGCCGCACAACCCCACGGGCGCGACGATGGCTCACGAGGAGATCGAGGCGCTCCTCTCGGGTGTCGACGACGACTCGCTCGTGGTCGTCGACGAGGCCTACGGGGAGTTCGCCGACGTCGACTCCGCCGCCGGCCTCCTCGACTCCTCCGACAACCTCGCGGTCCTTCGGACGTTCTCGAAGGCCTACGGCCTGGCCGGCCTGCGGATCGGCTACGCGCTCGTCCCCTCGGCGTGGGGCGACGCCTACGCGAAGGTCTCGACGCCCTTCGCCGCCAGCGAGGCCGCGCTCCGGGCCGCCCTCGCCGCACTCGACGACGACGAACACGTCGAGAAGTCCGTCTCCAGCGCCGAGTGGGCACGCGAGCACATCCACGAGCACCTCGACGCGCCGACGTTCGCCAGCGAGGCCAACTTCGTCCTCTGTGAGGTGGGCGACGGGAGCGCCGTCGCCGAGGCCGCCCAGGGGGAGGGCGTCATCATCCGGGACTGCACCTCCTTCGGCCTCCCCGGCTGTGTCCGGATCTCCTGTGGCACCGAGGCGGAAACCCGGCGGGCCGTCGAGACGCTGAACGAGGTCCTCGCGGAGCTGGGGGCGACCGCATGAGCGGGAGCGACGGCGGCGACGGCGGCGACGCCGACCTCTCCTTCGACCGGATCGTCCTCACGGGGACGCCGGGGACCGGCAAGACGACCGTCGCCGAGCGCCTCGGCGAGCGCCTCGGGATCGAGGTCCATCACCTCAACGACCTGATCCGCGAGGAGGGGCTCCACGAGGGCGAAGACGAGCAGCGCGGCTCGCTCGTCGCCGACCTCGATGCGATCCGCGAGCACCTCGGCGACTGGTCGGGGTTGCTCGACTCCCACCTCGCCCACCACTTCGAGGCCGACGCGGCCATCGTGCTGCGCTGTCACCCCGACGAACTGGCGGACCGACTGACCGAGCGCGGCGAGGCGGAGGCCAAGGCCGCCGAGAACGCCGAGAGCGAGGCCCTCGACATCGTACTCAGCGAGTCCGTCCGGCAGTACGGCGAGGACCGCGTCTACGAGATCGACACCACCGACCGGCCGGTCGAGACCGTCGTCGACGACGCCGTCGCCGTCCTCCGGGGCGAGCGCGAGCCGTCGGCCGGCACCGTCGACTTCACGGGGGCGCTGTAGATGCTCCACCGCTTCCGCGAGGTCGCAGACCGGATGCTCGTGCCGTTCGTCGACGCCGCCGAGGCGCTGGGGCTGACTCCCGACGGCGTGAGCGTGATCGCGTTCGGCTTCGCCGGCGCTGCCGCCGGCGCGTTCTACGTCGGCGGCGCGTCGGGGCCGGCGTGGCTCTACCTCGCGGCCAGTTTCTTCGTGTTCGCCAACGGCTGGCTTGACCTCGTCGACGGCGCGCTCGCCCGGACGCTCGGCACCGACTCGAAGGGCGGGGACCTGCTCGACCACGTACTCGACCGCTACGCCGACGTGCTGATCATCGCCGGCCTCGCCGCGGGCGCCGACGCCTACGCGCTCGGCCTGCTGGCGGTGACGGGCGTCCTGCTCACCTCCTACCTCGGCACGCAGATCCAGGCCGTGGGGTTGGGTCGGGAGTACGGCGGCCTGCTCGGCCGTGCGGACCGCCTCGCGCTCGTGGGACTCGTCGGCGTCGTCGCCTTCGCCCTGCCGGGTGAACTCGTCGCCGGCCTCGGCGCCGTGGAACTGCTGCTCGCCCTGTTCGCGGTGGTCGGCCACCTCACCGCGCTCCAGCGGTTCTGGGGCGCGTGGTCGGACCTCTCCTGATCGGCTCGGATCGATCCGCGCCCGCCGTTCGGCGTTCTCCCCGTCGATTATCGGTTATCGACAGTATACCGTAAATTCAGCCCGGAATGAGTCGTATTAGGAACAAGTTATATACATCATCTTTCCTGAGCCACATTTATCGTGGGTACGTCGCTCGCCGAAGCCCCGGTTGCTCACCCCGTCCCGGTACAGGGCGCGGTGGCGGTCGGGGGAGACCTCCCTCTGCAGGGGCCGTGGGAGGCGTTGGGGCCCGATCTCGTCGCGACGACGCTCCTCTGGTCCGTGATGAGCCTCTACATCGCCGGCGGCCTCTACTGGCTGTTCGAAATCGCCGTCTACGGCTGGCGCTACGAGGACCCCGAGCGGGTGTACGGCAGCGACGACGTCCAAGTCCGGTTCCTGACCATCGACGCCGAGTCGGTCGTCCAGCGGTCGGTCGATCGGTTGCCCGAGGAACTCACCGATCGGTACGTCGTCGCCGAGGAGCCGATGGATATCGCCGGGTCGGAGGTCGCCGTCGTCCCCGATTCCTTCGAGTGCTCCGCGACGAACAAGGGGCGGGCACTCGAGTGGGCCAGACGGACCCTCGACTGTGAGGCGGAGTTCGTGCTCTACCTCGACGAGGACAGTCACGTCATGGAGTTCGCCGGGCTTCCGGACGCGGACATCGTCCAACTCAGCGAACACCCGCGCCGGACGTCGAGCCTCCTCACCTACTTGGCGGAGGTGACCCGGATCGGGTTCCAAGCCGAACAGCGAGCGTTCCCGTCCATCACTGTCCCGCTGTACGCGTGGGGCGGCGGTTTGGCCATCAGGCAGTCCCTCGAAGCCGAGGTGACGTGGGACTACCCGACCGTCATCGAGGACACGGTGTTCCTCTGGCGCGCGTACGTCGAGGCCGACGCGACGTTCTCCTACGTCACCGACCAGGTCTCCAATCAGGCACCGCCCTCGGTCGGCGCCATGTTCCGCCAACGGCGCCGGTGGATCGCCGGCGCTCGGGAGGACAACAGCATCCTCTCCATCGATCGGGTGCTGATGTACGGTATCCGGGACCTCTCGTGGTCGGTGACCGCGTTCATACCGGCGTTGGTGGTGCTCTCGTTCGTGCCGGTGGTGGACCTGTACTTCTTCGAGGCGTACCGGCTAGTCTCGTTCGTACTGCTGGGAATGCTGCTCCTCTGGGCCGTTCTCGGGGTGTATCTCCACCAGCCGAAACGGCGTATCGCCGTGCTGTGTCTCCTCTTGGCGCCGATCACGACCGTGCTCCACTCCGCCGGTGCACTGTGGGGCCTGCTCTCGCCGCCGGAGACGTTCGAGGTCACGGAGAAAGTCGACCAGGAGGACGACAGCCATGGGCTGTAACGTGTGGGCCCGTGCCGAACGGACGGAAAACTGATACCACTACCCGACCAGGGTCCGCTGTGAGCGATCTCCGACAGTCGAACCGCCGGCTCTGGGACGAGTGGAGCGACGACTTTCAGGCGATCTGGCGCTCGGACACCGACGAGGGCGAACTGCCGCCGGCGCCGTCGCCGTTCGCCGAGGACGCGCCGGGCGGGCCACAGCCACAGATCCTCGATGGCGTCGAGGGTGAGGCGTACGTCGAACTCGGCTGTGGCGGCGGACAGGGGAGCGTCGGGACCGCCCAACTGGGAGCCGATCCCGTCGTCGGCGTCGACTTCTCGGGCGAACAGCTCGGCCACGCACGCCGGCTCCGTGACCGCTACGGGGTTGACGCGCGGTTCGTACAGGGCGACGTGACCGACCTCCCGCTGCCGGACGACCGCTTCGACGTGGCCTCCTCGGAGGCGGCGTTCCAGATGGTCGAACACGTCGACCGCGCGTTCGCGGAGGCCCACCGCGTCCTCCGGGAGGGCGGCGTGTTCGTCTTCAGCGTGATGCATCCGTTGCACGAGGCGATGGACCCGGCGTCGGGCACGCTCGAACACAGCTACGTCGACGCCGGCCCGCGGGAGATCCGGATCGACGAGGGCTACGACGAGGTGCTGACGGTGTTCGACCGCACCGTCGCGGACCTCCACAACGGCCTCGTCGACGCCGGCTTCGAGGTCCGACGACTGTTCGAACACCACAGCCACCGTGTCGAGAACAACGACCCCGAGGAGAGCGACGCCCCCGAGGTGCTCTGGGAGATCCCCCAAAGCGTGCGGTTCTGGGCTGTCGCGGGGTGAGAGGCCGAACTACTCCAGACTCAGGCCGGCGTGCCAGCGGTCGGCGCCGGCTTCCGCCTTGACTTCGTCCATCTTCGCCAGGAGCTTCACCGCCAGACTCGCCGTCTCGGCGGCGACGGACTCGCCCTCGGTCATGAACTCGCCGGTCGTCCGGTTCGCGAACACCGAACAGACCGCACCCGCGCGCAGGCCGTAGACGTTCGCGAGCGTACAGATGGCGGCGGTCTCCATCTCGATGTTCAGGACGTTCGCCTCCTTGAGGTCCTCGACCAGCGTCTCGCTGCCGGCGGCCTCGAACCCCCCGAACCCCTCGCGGCCCTGTCCGGCGTAGAAGGAGTCGGCGGACATCGTGAGGCCGACGTGGTAGTCGTGGCCCAGTCGCTCGGCGGCGGCGATCAGCGCGGAGACGACCTCCTCGTCGGCGACGGCGGGGTAGTCCTCGCGGACGTACTCCTTGCTCGTGCCCTCCTGTCGGACGGCCCCGCGGGTGATGACGAGGTCGCCGACGTCCATCTCGGGCTGGATGGCGCCACAGGAGCCGACACGGATGAACGTGTCCGCGCCGACGCGGGCGAGTTCCTCGACGGCGATGGCCGCCGACGGGGACCCGATCCCCGTCGAGGTGACCGAGATGTCGGCGCCGTCGTAGGTGCCGGTGGCCGTGCGGTACTCGCGGTGGTAGGCGACCTCCTCGTGGTCGTCCCAGTGGGGGGTGATCTTGTCGAGGCGCTCGGGGTTCCCCGGGAGCAGGACGCTCTCGGCGACGTCGCCGGGTTCGAGTTCGACGTGGTACTGCATCTCGTCGGAGGCGTCAGACATACCCCCGAGGATCCGGCTACCGGGGGCGTAAGGCTGTCGTGTTCCGACGACCCCGGTATCGGCTCAGACCCCCGCCAGCAGTTTCTCGAAGAAGCGGTCCTGATTGGGCTGGTCATCGCGTTCGCCGCGGTCATCGGCGAGGTCAAGCCAGCGCAGCACGACGACCAGTTCGTGTTCGGGGTCGATCCAGACCACGTTCTGCCCGTGGCCGAGGAACGCGTAGGCGGATTCGGGCGCCGAGGGCCACAGCGTCCGGTTCGTGTTGAGCCAGAGCAGGTAGCCGTAGTTCTCGTACACGTCGCAGTGATCGGTGGCCTTCTCGACCCACTCCTCGCTCAGTAGGCGCTTGCCGTCCCACTCGCCGCCGTTCAGGAGGAGGTGGCCAGCCCGCGCGAGGTCGGTCGTCGACGACCAGAAGCCGCCGCCCCAGTGGCCGCCGCCGGAGACGGACTCCATCGTCCGCCCCTCCACGTCGACCTTGGAGTTGTAGTAGCCGTGCCACTCCCACGTCCGGCTGGCGCCGATGGGGTCCATCACCTCGTGGGCGAGCACGCGCGGCAGGGGTTTGGCGTGCAGCCGCAGCAACGAGAGCGCGAGGCGGTTGATCCGCACGTCGTTGTACTCCCAGAACGTCCCCGGCTCTTCGAGATCCCGGGGCTCCTCTTTCCCCGGACCGCCGGTTTTCCCCACTGCGCGGTTGCGGTCGATGCTGTCCGGCCGGTCGAACAGCTCACCTTCCCACTCGGAGGTCTGTTGGAACAGGTGCTCCCACGTGATCTGTCGGTTGTGGTCGCTCTTGAAACCGCCATCCGCTATATCTTTCTTCACTCGATCCCCGAGGTCGAAGCGTCCCTGGTCCCACGCGACGCCGCCGGCGATGCTCAGGAACGATTTCGCACAGGAGAAGCAGTGGTCGACCCGTTCGATGTCGCCCCATTCGGCGACGATCTCGCCGCTTTTCAGGATCAGCCCTGCGGGGCCGCCCCGGCGGTCAGGAACGGGCCCGAGGAAGCCGCCCAGTTCGCCCTCGGTCTCGTCGAACGGTTCGAGGTCGGGCATGTGGTACTGGACGGTTTCGTCGGGCGTGCCGTGGGTGAGGTGGAAGGTCACGGCGTTCTCGACGGCGTCGGCGTCGATTCCCGCTTCTTCCGGGGTGATGCGGTCGAAGCCGCCCTCGTCGTGGGGGTCGGGGAACTCCATACGCGTCGCTGACGGGGTGTGGTCAAAAAACGGGGAGCAACCGGGACGAACCGCCGCCTACAGGATGCCCATCTCCTCGAGTCGCTCGGGGAGGTAGGTGTCGGTCACGAAGTCGAGGCCGCGCGAGGCCAGCGCCTGCTGTTCGGCCTTCTTCCCGATGTCGAGTTGGAGTTCGATCTGCTCCTCCCAGAACTCGCTCTGGAAGCGCGGGTCCTCCAGCTCGGACTCCAGTGCGTTGATGTCCGAGTCCGCCAGCGGGTCCGTCGGCAGGTCGTAGTCGACGATGTCCTGTGGGCGGATGCCCACGTAGTCGGCCTCAGGAGTCGCGAGGTACTCCGAGAGGTGGGCGGACTTGATCGAGCCGTAGGCCACGGAGCCGTAGATCCGGTAGGACCACGGGTCACCGTCACAGAAGACGACGACCGGCAGGTCGAGTTCGTCGTGCAGGCGCTTGGTCAGCCGCCGGGTCGCCCGGGCCGGCTGGCCGCCGAGGTGGACGACCAGACAGTTGTACTCGTCGTCGAAGCCGTTCTCGACGAGTCGGTCGCGCATCCCGCCGGTCTCGACACACATCACGAAGTCGGCGTCGTTGTCGAGGAACTCGATGGTGTCCGGGTCGTTCGGGATCTGGTAGCCGCCCTGGCCCACGTCGTCCTGACAGTGGATGTCCCGGTCGCCCCGGCGGGTCTGCTCGCGGAGCTTCAGCGGACCCATCACCTTCGCGCCGGACTCCTCGGGTCGCATGTGGAAGTCCTCGCGGGTGACGCCGGTGGCGATCTCCAAGTCCTCGATCAGGCCGTTGGACTCGTCCTGACTGTTGAACTGGGCCTCGTCGTTGTCCCAGGACTCACTCAGGTAGTAGAGTTCACGCAGGGTCGACGAGCGGTTCTCGTCCAACTGGTTCGCGAGGAACTCGACCGCGTAGCTCGCTTTCAGCAGCTTCCGGGCGCCGCCGACGGAGTTCGCCGAGCGCGTCGACGTACGGTCGCCGTACACCCAGACTTTCTTCTGCGGGTCGTACTCGATGTTCGTCTTGGTCCGGGTCGGGAGGTCCAGATGGGGGATCTCCCCGGCCGCGAACTGGTCGTAGAACTGTGCGGCAAGCTCGATCAGCCGTTCGCGTGCCTCCTCGTCGCTGGTGTCCTTGATGCTCATGCGTTCACCGTGAGTTTCTCGGCGTCGACGCCGTCGACGTTCGCGTCGGCGTCGGCGTCGCTCGGTAGGCTGTACGTCAGTTCGACCGTCTCACCCGAGCCGACCTCGGGGTTCCACTTGATGAACCACTCGTCGTCGACCTCGATGGCGTCGACGCCGTCGGGGAGGGCCGCGGGCTCCGCGGAGACGATCTCCGTGATCTCCAGGCTCTCACCCCGGCTGGAGTGGTTCTCGACCGTCAGCGTCACCGAGTCGTCATCGCGCTCGCGGTCGACGCCGATGTTGTTCATGATCCGGGCCATCGCCCCCTCGATGTCGGGGTACTCCCGGCCGGTGACCTCGGAGACCTTCTCGGCCATCTGGGGGAGGATGCGCCCGAGCACGTCCTGTTTCTCCCGGCGCTTGGCCATCGAGCGGCGCTTGTTGAGGTAGGACTTGAGTTCGCGGGCGGCCTCGCGGATGGCGAGTTCGATCTCGTCCTCGATCGCCGGCACCGACGCCAGCGCGTCCTTTGACTCGCTGGTGAAGGGGACGTTCGTCGAGGCGACGTGGATCGAGATGACCGCCGGGCCGCTGGGCATCCCCGAGCCGCCGGGCTGATCGAGCCCGTAGTTGCGCCAACCGATCCGCTTGACCACGTCGGTCGTCGCACACGCACCGCGCTGGTAGACGAGCGGCACGCGGTTGGCAAAGCGCAGCAGTTCGACGTTGCCCTCGGCGCCGATCTCGCCGCCGTAGGCGATCCCGGCCTCGACGACGAACGGGTCGCCGCCGTGGACCTCCGCGTCACGCGTCGAGGCGGCGTAGAAGTCCGCGTCGTACTCCTTTCGCAGCCCCGCCTCGACCAGTTCCTCGGTGATCGGGGCCAGACAGTCCGTCGGCGGCGCGAGGATGTCCGTCGCGCGCATCGCTTCGAGCAGTTCCGAGGCGGTGTCGCGGTCCTCGGCGACGACCGTCACGTTCGGCGGGTCGTCCGGGACCGTGACCATCCGGCTCCAAAGCGCCTCGACGACGTTCTCCCGGGCGGTGTCGCCGAACGTCTCCTCGTCGTACTCCTCGGTGGTGTCGGCGGCCTCGTCGACGATCACCTTCAGCGCCGAGTGAGTGAACCGCATCCGGTCGGGACCGTCGTCGCCGGCGGCCACGAGGCGCTCGGCCAGTCGCTCGGCCAGCCCGTGGACCGCGGCGTCGTCCTTCCGCGTCGAGGTGGCGTCGTCGACCAGTTCGTACAGCGTCGGCGTCAGCCGGTCGAGGCCGTCGCCGTTCTCCTCCGTGTCGCCGCCGACGCGGGTGAGTTCGGTCCACGCCGCCTCGACCGCGTTCTCCCGGACCGTCGAGCCGAACGTCTTGCCCGTCTCGGTGCCGACCTCGTCGGCGACGGTGGCGACGATGTCGACGACCGCCGAGTAGTTCGTCCGCTCGCGCTCGGTCAGGCTGTTCGCGATCCGTTCGGCGAAGGTGTCGGTCGCGTCGGCGCCCTTGTTCGAGACGGCCTCCCGGAGCGTGGCCTCGATGTCGGCGGTCACGTCGGCGCCGGGGGAACCGTTGCGGGCGGGCCAGCCGAGTTCGCGGCCGAAGTGGCGGTCCCGGAAGGCGTCGATGACGCTGTCGGCGGTCTTCTTCCCGACACGGGTGAACTCCTCCTGCATGAACCCCGAGACCGAGTAGGAGTCCGTCGCGCCGAGCATCTTGATCAGCGTCCCCAGTTCGACGCCGTGGGGGTGGGGCCGGATCTCCTTCGTCTCGGCGGGGAGTTGGTCGGTCGCGCGCTCGAACTTCAGCGGCTCGTCGAGCCCGGGTTCCCGGAGTTCGATCCGGGCGTGGGGGTTGACGACCGCGGTGTGTTTGACGTAGTCGTGGAGCTGCGCGCGGGCCCGCATGTTGGCCTCCATCTCCAACTCGATCCGGGTGCCGTGGCTGCGGTCCCACGAAGTCGTCGATTCGGTCTGGATCTCGGGTTCGTTGCTGTCCGTGTCGATGATGAGTTCGAAGTACTCCGCCTCGGCGCTGCCCTGCGTGCGGGAGGTGATCTTCGCGGGCTTGCCGGAGGTCAGTTGGGAGTAGAGCACCGCCGCCGAGATACCGATCCCCTGCTGGCCACGGGTCTGTTCGCGGGAGTGGAACCGCGAGCCATAGAGGAGCTTCCCGAACACTTTCGGGAGCTGTTCTTTGGTGATCCCGGGACCGTTGTCCTCGACCACGAGTCGGTAGTAGTCGCCGACCTCGCGGATTTCGACGTAGATGTCGGGGCGGATGCCCGCCTCCTCGGTCGCGTCGAGGGCGTTGTCGACGGCCTCCTTCACGGCCGTCACCAGCCCCCGGGCGCCCGAGTCGAACCCGAGCATGTGCTTGTTCTTCTCGAAGAACTCGGCGATGGAGATCTCGCGCTGACTCTCGGCCAACTCCTCGGCCGTCGTCGCGCCCTCGCCGAGTGTCGTCTGCTGCGAGGTCATTCTGTACCCGGGCTACCCGGCGGTTCCTTAAAGTCCCTTTCGTAGCTCGGTGAAACTGAAACTCCACGGCGACGACGGGTTCGGGGGGTCCGACACCCCCAGTGGCCACCGCGGTTTTCCGGGCGGCGGCCCTCCGTCCGGACATGCAGTTCCACGAATTCACCGGCGAGGTCCAGCACCGGATCGAGGGCGCGACACAGGGGGAGGCCGTCCGTGCGACCCGGGCGACTCTGAGCGCCCTCGGCGAACGGATCGCCGCCGACGAGGCCGCCGACCTGGCGGCGGTCCTCCCCATGGAGGTCGACTGGTACCTCACCTACCCCGACCACCGGAACCGGTTCGACTACGACGCCTTCCTCGAACGGGTCGCCGAGCGGACCGACTCGACGACGGCAGACGCCGAGGCGACCGCTCAGGCCGTCCTCGGCGTCGTCGCCGAGAACGCACCAGCCGGCGAACTCGACGACGTCCGGGCGGAGCTCACCGCCGACTACGGACCGCTGTTCGACGTCGCCTGACCGGTTCCGGACCGCGCTCGCGCGCGGGCCGTTCCCGGGGCGCACGCGAGGAGACCGAACTCACTTTTCGGAACCGGCGTATCAGTTTGGCAAAAGTCGAAGTTCCCACCGCCCGCAGCGACTTTTTCTTCGCGGGCGCCCGCGCGCGTACGGGGAGTTTATCCGGGGGGCCCACGTACCGGAAGGCACGCGTATGTCAGAGCAGAATTCCGACTACGGCGCGGGCCAGATCCAGGTTCTGGAGGGACTCCAGGCCGTTCGAAAGCGCCCCGCCATGTACATCGGGTCCACCGACGACCGTGGGCTCCACCATCTCGTCTACGAGGTCGTCGACAACGCCATCGACGAGGCGTTGGCCGGCTACTGTGACCACATCGAGGTGGCGATCCACGACGACGGGTCGGTCTCGGTCACCGACGACGGGCGCGGGATCCCCGTCGACACCCACGAAGAGTACGATCGTCCCGCCCTCGAGGTCATCATGACCGTCCTGCACGCCGGGGGGAAGTTCGACAACAAGTCCTACCAAGTCTCCGGGGGGCTCCACGGCGTCGGCGTGAGCGTCGTCAACGCGCTCGCGACCCGCCTGACCGCCGAGGTCAAGCGCGACGGCGCCGTCTGGCGCCACGAGTTCGAGCGTGGCGAGCCCCAGGGCGACATCGAGCGCGTTCGGGACCTCGACGAGGAGGAGAGTACCGGGACCACGATCCGGTTCTGGCCCGACGAGGAGATCTTCGAGACCACCGAGTTCGAGTTCTCCACTCTCGAGGGGCGCCTGCGCGAACTGGCGTTCCTCAACAGCGGCGTCCGCATCGGCCTCACCGACGAGCGCGATGTCGAGGACGGCGAACCCCGCTCGGAGACGTTCGTCTACGACGGCGGCATCCGGGCGTTAGTGCGCTACCTCAACGAGACCAAGACCCCCATCCACGACGACGTGGTCTACTTCGAGGACGAGGAGGAGGGGATCCGCGTCGAAGTGGCGATGCAGGCCACCGAGGAGCTACAGGGGTCGGTCCACAGTTTCGCCAACAACATCAACACCCGTGAGGGTGGGACCCACCTGACGGGGTTCAAGACCGCACTCACCCGCGTCGTCAACGACTACGCCAACAGCGAGGGGCTGATCGGCGACGTGGACGGCAACCTCACCGGCGAGGACGTGCGTGAGGGGCTGACCGCGGTTATCTCGGTCAAGCACCCGGACCCGCAGTTCGAGGGCCAGACCAAGACCAAGCTCGGCAACAGCGAGGTCCGCGGCATCACCGAGAGCGCGGTCCACCAGGGGCTGGGGACGTACTTCGAGGAGAACCCCGACACCGCCCGACGGATCGTCTCGAAGGCCGCCGAGGCCGCGAAGGCCCGGCAGGCCGCGAAGAAGGCCGAGGAGCTGACCCGTCGGAAGTCCGCGCTGGAGTCGACGGCGCTGCCCGGCAAGCTGTCGGACTGTCAGAGCCGCGACCCAGACAGCGCCGAACTGTTCGTCGTGGAGGGTGACTCCGCCGGCGGCAGCGCCAAACAGGCCCGGGACGCCTCGTTCCAGGCGGTGCTGCCGATCAAGGGGAAGATCCTCAACGTCGAGAAACACCGACTCGACCGCGTCCTCGAGAACGACGAGATCCGCGCGCTGATCACCGCCATCGGCACCGGGATCGGCGACGAGTTCGACATCGAGGACGCCCGGTACAAGAAGATCATCATGGCGACCGACGCCGACGTCGACGGTGCCCACATCCGGACGCTGCTGTTGACGTTCCTCTACCGGCACATGAAGCCGCTGCTGGAGGCGGGCTACGTCTACGCGACCAAGCCGCCGCTCTACCGGGTTCGGTACCGGGGGGAGACCTACGACGTGATGAGCGACGCCGAGCGCGACCGTGTGGTCGAGGAGGTCTGTGACGGCAACCCCACGCAGGTCCAGCGGTTCAAGGGTCTGGGTGAGATGAACCCCGAACAGCTCTGGCAGACCACGATGGACCCGGAGAACCGGGTGCTCAAACAGATCACGCTCGACGACGCCGCCGCCGCCGACAAGATGTTCTCGGTGCTGATGGGCGACGCCGTCGGCCCGCGAAAGCAGTTCATCAAGGACCACGCGACCGACGCCGAGTGGGTGGACATATGAGCACGGACACGCCAGCCGACGACGACATCGCCGAACGGATCGAACGCGTCCGCGTCGAGGACGAGATGGAGCAGAGCTACATCGACTACGCGATGTCGGTCATCGCGGGTCGTGCGCTCCCGGACGTCCGTGACGGGCTGAAGCCGGTCCACCGGCGCATCCTCTATGCGATGCACGAGGACGGCATCACCTCCGGCTCCGGCCACCGGAAGTCCTCCTCCATCGTCGGGACCACGATGGGTGACTACCACCCCCACGGCGACTCCGCGATCTACGACGCGCTGGCCCGGATGGCCCAGCCGTTCTCCATGCGCGAACCGCTGGTCGACGGGCAGGGGAACTTCGGCTCCATCGACGGCGACCCGCCGGCGGCGATGCGCTACACCGAGGCGCGCATGTCGCCCATCGCCGAGGAGCTACTGGCCGACATCGAGAAGGACACCGTCGACTTCGCCAGCAACTACGACGACCGGCTGCAGGAGCCGGAAGTGCTCCCCTCCGCGTTCCCGAACCTGCTGGTCAACGGCAGTTCGGGTATCGCCGTCGGGATGTCCACCAACGTCCCGCCGCACAACCTCCGTGAGGTCGTCGACGCGACGGTCGAACTGATCGAGAACCCCGAGGCGACCGTCGAGGACCTGATGGAGCACGTCGAGGGACCGGACTTCCCGACTGGTGCCAACATCGTCGGCCGTAACGGCGTCCACAAGGCGTACAAGACCGGTCGCGGTCGGGTCCGCCTGCGTGCGGAGTTCGAGACGTTCGAGGAGGAGGGACGGATCGTCATCACCGAACTCCCCTATCAGGCCAACAAGGCCCGGCTGATCGAGCGCATCGCCGAGGACGTGAACGAGGGGGTTATCGAGGGCATCCGCGACCTGCGCGACGAGTCCGACCGCGACGGCATCCGTATCGTCGTCGAACTCAAGCGCGACGCGATGGCCGAGGTCGTCAAGAACCAGCTACTGGAGTCCCACCTCGAGACCACCTTCGGCGTCATCAACCTCGCGCTGGTCGACGGCCAGCCGCAGGTGCTGACGCTGAAGGAGACCCTTCAGGAGTACATCGAGCACCGTCGCGAGGTCGTCCGGCGGCGCAGCGAGTTCGACCTCGCCGAGGCGGAGGACCGTTCCCACATCCTCGAAGGCCGGCTGAAGGCCCTGGAGAACGCCGAGGACGTGGTCGAGGCGATCCGCAACAGCGAGGACCGCGACGACGCCAAGGCCGTCCTGCAGGCGGAGTGGGGCTTCAGCGAGGAGCAGGCCGCCCACGTCGTCCGCATGCAACTCGGCTCCCTGACCTCGATGGAGCGGGCCTCCATCGAGGAGGAGTACGAGGACGTGCAGGCGACTATCGAGCGCCTGGAGACCATCCTCGGCAGCGCCGAGGAACTGGACTCGGTGATCGTCGACGAACTCGAGACCGTCGCCGAGGAGTACGGCGACGAGCGCCGCACCGGGTTCATCGAGGACACCGGCTCGGTCACCCACGAGGACCTCATCCCTGAGTCCGAGCAGGTCGTCGTGATGACCGAGGACGACTACATCAAGCGGATGGAGCTCTCGGCGTTCCGCGCCCAGAACCGCGGCGGCAAGGGGATCATCGGCACCGGACTCAAGGAGGGCGACGCCGTCGCCTCGGTGTTCGTGGCCAACAGCCACGACTACCTGCTCTGTTTCACCAACCACGGGCAGGTCTACAAGCTGAAGACCTACGAGGTGCCGGAGATGTCCCGGACCGCCCGCGGGAAGTCCGCGGTCAACCTGCTCGACCTCGACGACGGCGAGCGCATCGAGTCCGTCGTCAACACCGACGACATCGACCACGAGGACGGCGACGAGGACGAGCAGTTCCTCACGATGGTCACCCGCGAGGGTTACATCAAGCGCAGCGGCGTCTCTGAGTTCCAGAACATCCTCTCGACGGGGATCCGCGCGATCAGCCTCGAGGAGGGCGACCGACTCGCCGACGTGGAGGTCACCGACGGCACGCAGGACGTGGTGATCGCCTCGAAGGGCGGGATGTCCATCCGGTTCGACGAGACCGAGGCCCGCGCGATGGGCCGAACCGCCCGGGGTGTCTGGGGGATCGACCTCGAGGACGACGACGAGGTCGCCGCCGTCGCCGGTATCGACGAGGAGCGGAACTCGTGGCTGCTCACCGTGACCGAGCACGGCTACGGGAAGCGCTCGAACCTCGACGCCTACCGGACCCAGTCCCGCAACGGCAAGGGGCTGATCGACATCAAGACTAACGAGCGAAACGGCGGTGTGACCGCGCTCAACGCGGTCGGGCCCGGTGACGACCTCGTGGTGATGAGCGAGGCCGGCCAGATCATGCGCTGTCCCGTCGAGGGCATCTCCATCGTCGGCCGCAACACGATGGGCGTGACGGTGATGGACCTCGACGAGGGCGACACCGTCGCCGCCGTCGACGTCGTCGAAGCCGAGCGGATCGAGGACGGCGACGAGGAGTAGCAACCCGCGCCGCTTTTTTGCCGGTTTCCGGTATCGGGTTTCGACAGTTCACGGCGTCTGCGCCGCTCGGACACTCCACAATTTCTACAAACTCCGAGATGCCCACCGGGTGCTTCGTCCAGTTCGACCCGGCGGGAGACCGCCGCCGTGGCTCAGACGGCGGTTATCGAGATGTAGCTGCTCACGAGCAGGATGACGTTGTAGATCGCGTGGACCAGGACCGGCACGAGCAGGTTCCCGGTCCGCTCGTAGACGACGCCGAAGACGGTGCCGACCGCGGCGATCATGAGCGCGCCGGCGACGATCGACACGGGGTTGCCCGAGTAGTTCGCCAGGTGCAGCGAGCCGAACAGGAGGCTGGCGCCGATGATCGACGGCACCGCGCCGAACCGGGCACGGAGCCGCCCTTGGACGACGCCGCGGAAGACGAACTCCTCGACGGGGGCGACGACGACCACCGACAGCGCCGCCAGACCGAGGAGGAACGTGGGGTTCGTCGTCGCCGTATCGCTGATGACTGAGCCGGGGAGCAGCCCCAGCGTCGTCAGCAGTACCGAGAGTCCGATCGCCAAGGCGATGGCGACGACGACGCCGCCGACGACGTAGCCGAACTGGAACAGCGAGGGGAGCGCGATCGGCACCGAGACGTCCCGGTAGCGCCGATACGCGTAGCCGAGGCCGAACATCGCCAACTGGCCGACGGCAGTCGATCCGACGAGAACGAGCGTCGTCTCGATGCCGTATCCGAGCGCGAGCACCGGGACGATGAACGCGACGCCGGCGACGAGCGAGACGAGGAAGACCCCCACGGTCAGGGCCACCAGTTCCAGCAGCGCCCGCGGGGTCGAAGGGTAGTTCGTGGACATTTCTCTTCGTTATTGGTTTGAGTGACAGATAAACCTGATCGCCGGGGGCTGAACGGCGTCAGGCCGGGCTGACTCCCCGCGGGCGACTCCCCGCCCGCCGTCGAGAAAGTTACTTCCCCCCGCCGCCGGAACGCCCGAGGTATGGACGCGACCGAGGGCTTCGACGAAGTCGTCCACGAGCCCAGCCGGGAGTTCGTGGAGTCGACCAACGTCTGGCAGTTCATGCGGACGTACGGCATCGACGACTACGAGGCGCTCATCGAGCGCACGACGACCGAGATCGAGGGCGAACCCGAGTCGGGCGTCGACTGGTTCTGGGACGAGATGCCCGACTACCTCGACGTGGAGTTCTACGAGCCCTACGAGACGGTGCGGGACGACACCGACGGGCCGCAGTTCACCGACTGGTACCCGGGCGGCGAGATCAACATCGCCCACAACACACTCGACCGCTACGCCGAGGTCGACGCGGCCGAGCGAAACAAGGTGGCCTGCATCTGGGAGGGTGAGGACGGCGAGGTCGACCAGCGCACCTTCCACGACCTCTACCGGCAGGCCAACCGTGTGGCGAACTACCTCGAAGACGCCGGCGTCGAGACCGGCGACACGGTCGGGCTCTACATGCCGATGGTTCCCGAGGTCATCTCGATCCTCTATGGCTGTTTCAAGGTCGGCGCCATCGCGGTCCCGATCTTCTCGGGGTTCGGCGTTGAGGCGACGGCGACGCGCATCGACGACGCCGAGCCCTCGGTGCTGTTCACCGGCGATGGCTTCTACCGCCGGGGGAGCCCGATCCGCCTGAAGGGGAGCGCCGACGAGGCCATCGAGGAGGCCGGCCACGTCGAGGACGTGGTGGTCTTCGACCGACTCGACTCCCGTGCGGACCCCAACGCCGACGTGCCGTGGGACGACGACCGTGACGCGTGGTGGGCCGACGCCGTTGCGCCGCAGGACGGCGAGTACGCCACCAAATCCCTGCCGTCCGATCAGGAGTCGATGCTGCTCTACTCCTCGGGCACGACGGGCGAGCCGAAAGGGATCGTCCACACCCACGCCGGCGTCCTGATGCAGTGTGCTAAGGAGATCCACTTCGGCTTCGACCAGCAACCCGGCGACCGCTTCTTCTGGGTCAGCGACATCGGCTGGATGATGGGCCCGTGGACGCTGATCGGGAACCACCACTTCGCGGGCACGACGGTCATGTACGAGGGCGCGCCCGACCACCCGCACCCCGGGCGCTTCTGGGAGATGATCGAGGAGCACGGGATCACCACCTTCGGCGTCTCGCCGACGGCGATCCGCGCGCTCCGTAAGCACGGTGACGACGTGGTCGACTCCTACGACCTCTCCAGCCTCAGAATCCTCGGTTCCACCGGGGAGCCGTGGGACCCCGAGACGTGGGTCTGGTTCTACGAACACGTCGGCGGCGGCGAGGCGCCGATCATCAACATCTCCGGGGGCACCGAGATCTGTGGCTGCTTCCTCATGCCCATGCCGATCAACGACCTCAAGCCCGGCACGCTCGGCGGCCCCGGCCTCGGCATGGACATCGACATCGTCGACGCCGACGGGAACTCCGTCAAGGACGACCACGAGCGGGGATTCCTCGTGGCGCGGGACTCCTGTCCGTCGATGACCAAGAGCCTCTGGTCGGGCGACGAGCGCTATCTGGAGGAGTACTGGTCGACGTGGCCGGACCTCTGGGACCACGGGGACTTCGCCCAGCAGGACGCGGACGGCTTCTGGTTCCTCCACGGCCGCGCCGACGACGCGCTCAACGTCGCGGGCCGGAAGGTCGGCCCCGCCGAGATCGAGGCCGTGCTCGTCGAGCACGACGCCGTGAATCAGGCCGCCGCCGTCGGCGTCCCCGACGACACCACCGGGACCGCCGTCGTCGCCTACGTCGTCCTCGAACCCGGCGCCGAACCGAGCGACGACCTCCGGGAGGACCTCCGCGCGCTCGTCGGCGAGGAACACGGCAAGCCGTTCCGTCCGCGGGAGGTACTGTTCGTCGACGCCTTCCCGAAGACCCAGTCGGGGAAAGTGATCCGACGGGCCATCGGCGCCGCCTACCGCGGCGAGGACCCGGGTGACCTCTCCTCGATGGAGAACCCCGAGGCGTTCGAAGCGATCAAGGACGCGAACTAATCGGACAACGGAACCGACCCCGGCGCGATCCGCGCCGGCTCCGGTGCCTCGTTTCCGCTTATCGCGAGATCACCCAAGCCGTCCTCGGCCGCCGCCGACGGATCGGCGAGCACCGCACAGCCACCGACCAGCAGCGGCGCGAGCAGGCCGGCGACGACGGCACCCGGCTCAGCGAGCGAACTCCGAACCACGACTCTGCTCTCCTCGCCGAGCCCCTCCATCTCCGCGACTTCGGTCGCAGCTTCGAGCGCGGCGGCGTGGCTCACCGACCGATCACCGTCGAGCAACAGCGGCGTTTCTGGATCGACCCGCGTCGGCGGGAACGCGGGGTTCTCGCTCCAGACGGACTCCTCCCAGTCGATCGTGTCGGCGTCGTCCGCCTCGCCACCGAAGACGGCCAGCTTGGTTCCGGGGGCGGGATCGTAGGCCGCTTCTTCGGCGGTCGGAACGAGCACTAATCGGTCGCCGGCGTCGGCGCCCGCTGCCGGGTCGAACCGTGTCGCCGCGCCCAGTTGGGCGGCGCCGAGGAAGGCGAGCACCGGTGGGAGGTCGGGGACGGGCGCCGCGGCGAGCGGCCGCCCTTCGCCAACGCCGTAGAACCGCAGGACGTTCCCGGCTTTGTAGGCGTTCGTCAGCAGTTCGTGGTAGCTGCGCTCGCGGTCGCCGATGACGAGCGCGGGGCGGTCGCTCCGGCGCTCGCGGGCGAGTAGGTCCCCGACGACGTTCATACGGGAACGGGGGGCCGGCAGGAACAAGGCTCCGGCGGTCGCTGCCGGCCGCGACGGCGTCGTGGATCAGGGGGCCGTCGATCAGGGGGCGCCGGCGATGACCATGCGCGAGTCGTCCTCCTCGAAGGCGAGCATCCGGTCCTCGCCCGGATCGACGCGGACGGCGTCGCCGGGGCCGAGCGAGACCGTCTCGCCGTCGACCGAGAGCGTCGCCGCGCCGTCGAGCAGGAGGTACACCTCCTCCTGTCCGTCCTCGTCGTGTGCGTGTTCCATCCCCTCCCAGCCGTCGCCGGCTTCGACGACGGTGATCCCGAGGTTCTCACAGTCAAGCGCCTCGCGCAGGAAGTACATCCCGGGCGCTTTCGGCTCCACGTCGTCGTAGCTGGTGGCGTCGTAGCTCATGCAGTTCGGAACTGGGTCGCCGAAAGGAAAAGTCGACTGGCGGTCTCAGAAGGAGTTGCGCAGCTTCTCGAAGAACCCTCGGTCCACGTCGACCTCCTCGCCGCCGGCCTCCGCGAACTGCTCCAAGGCCTCGCGCTGCTCCTTGTTCATGTCCTCGGGCGTGACGACCTGCACGTCGACGTAGAGGTCACCCTGCCCGCGGCCGCGCAGTCGGGGCATCCCCTTGCCGTGCAGGCGGAAGCGCTCGCCCGACTGGGTGCCGGCGGGGATGTCCATCTCGACGGTGCCTTCGAGGGTCGGGATCTCGACGGTGGCGCCGAAGGTGGCTTGCGGGAACGAGATGGCGTGTCGGTGGTGCAGGTCGTCGCCGTCACGCTCGAAGTCCGGGTGGTCCTCGACGCTGACCTCGATCAGTAGGTCGCCCTTGGGCCCACCGTTCTCGCCGGGGGCGCCCTCCCGGTCCATCCGGAGGCTCTGGCCGCTACGGATCCCCGCGGGCACGTCGACCTGCAGGGTCGCCTCGTTCCGGACGACGCCGTCGCCCGAACAGGTCGAACACTCCTCGGAGTAGAGTTCGCCCTCGCCCGAACAGCGCCGGCAGGTCTGGGACTGCTGGACCCGACCGAGCGGCGTCTGGCGGACCTGCGTGACCTGTCCTTGGCCGTCACACTCCGGGCAGGTCTCCACGTCGGCGTCCTCGGGGTGGCCGGCGCCGCCGCAGTCGGGACACTCCTCGGGGCGCTCGATGGTGAACTCCTTGGTGACGCCCTCGTAGGCCGCTTCGAGGCTGATCCGCATGTTCGTCCGGATGTCCCGGCCTGGCTGGGGGCGGTTGCCGCCGCCGCCGCCGCGGCCGCGTCCGCCGCCGAAGAACTGCTCGAAGATGTCCTCGAAGCCGCCGCCACCGCCACCCATCCCGCCGCCGAAGGGCCCGCCGCCCATGCCGCCGCCGGCGCCGCCGCCGTCGAAGCCGCCGCGCTTCTCGGCCTGCTCGAAGCGCTCGTGGCCCATCTGGTCGTAGGCTTGGCGCTTCTCCTCGTCGCTGAGCACCTCCTTTGCCTTCTTGGCCTTGCGGAACTTCTCCTCGGCGTCCTCGTCGTCGTTCACGTCGGGGTGGTACTTGGCGGCCTTCTTGCGGAACGCTTGACTGATCTCCTCCTCGTCGGCGTCCCGCGAGACCCCCAGCACCTCGTAGAAGTCCTCGCTCATTCGTTGATGCAGGGTAGCCCGTGGAGACGTTTGAAAGGAACGGGTCCGACGCCGCCCCGTACCTGTCTGACAACTTACCAAACTGGGCTTCAGGGAGCGCTCAAGTGGACATGGTACCAACCCACAGGTATGTCGTCAGACACGGACACGATGGTCTCCGTCGCGTCGCTCGTCGACCTCGACGACGACCGAACCGTCGTCCAGCAGGACGGACAAGCCATCGCGCTGTTCGACCACGAGGGCGAGGTCTACGCCGTCGACAACCGCTGCCCGCACATGGGGTTCCCCCTCACCCGCGGTACCGTCGAGGACGGGATCCTGACGTGCCACTGGCACCACGCCCGCTTCGAACTGGAGCAGGGCGACACGTTCGACCCGTGGGCCGACGACGTACAGACGTTTCCCGTCGAGGTACACGACGGCGAGATTTACCTCGACCCGGACCCACCCCGCGACGTGAGCCCGGGCGTCCACTGGCGCAACCGACTCGCCGACGGCCTCAACGAGGACCTCACACTGGTGATGGCTAAGGCCGTCATCGGCCTCGACGACGCCGGCGAGGGCTTTCACACGCCCGTCGAGACCGCCGTGAACTTCGGGACGAAGTACCGCGCCGCCGGCTGGGGTCGCGGGCTGACCACGCTCGGCTGCATGGCGAACCTCTACTCGCAGGTCGGGGGCCGCGACAAGCGCCGCGCGATGTTCACGGGCGTCCGTGAGGTCGCCGACGAGGCTGCCGGCGAACCCCCGCGCTTCCAGCAGTACGCCTTCGACAACCGTGACCTCTCGAAGGAGCGCCTCCGGGAGTGGTTCCGGGACACCGTCGAGGTCCGGGACAGCGACGGCGCCGAGCGCTGCCTCCTGACTGCCGTGGCCTGTCTCGACCCCGACGACGTGGCCGACATCGTCTTCACCGCCGCGACGGACTCGCTGTACCTCAACGGCGGCCACACGCTCGACTTCCTCAACACCGCATTCGCCACGCTCGACCATATCGGCTGGGAGGGACTCGGCGACGACGAGGACGGCAACGCCGCGAAGGTTCTGGGCTCGACGGTCGACCAACTGACCGGCGCGACGCGCTCGGAGGAACTCTCCTCGTGGCGGGAGCCGATCGACGTCGCCCAACTCTGCTTCGACGCCCACGACCGCCTCGACGACTGTGTTGCCGTCGGCGCCGGGGAGACGTGGACCGAGCCCGACGACTTCCTCGACACGCTGCTCGGTGACGACCCCGAGGCGATCATCGACGCCCTCACGGGAGCGATCCGGGGGGGCGCGACCCGGACGGAACTGGCCGACGCGGTTCTCCGCGCGGCCACACGCCGGGTGGCGTGGTTCGCCACCAGCAACGAGTTCGGCGACTGGAACACCGTCCACCACACGTTCTCCTACGCCAACGCGGTGTTCGAGGCGACGAAACGGACGGGCACGGACGCGCTCTACCGGGGCTGTTTCGACGCCGCGGTCTCGGTCTACCTGGATCGGTTCCTCAACAGCCCGCGGGCGCCGTCGCCGTCGCCCGACGGTGACCGTGCCCCCGAAATGGTCCGGGAGGAGCTACTGGAGACGTTCGACCGGCAGGGCGCAGTCGAGCGCGCGGCGACGCTCGTCGCCGAGCACTTCGCGGCCGGCGGCGACCCGGCGGCGCTGAAGCGGACGATGGGCCGCGGGCTGCTCCGTGAGGACGCGGGGTTCCACACGCTCCAGAACGTCTCGTGGGCGTTCGAGCGCTTCGACGCCCTCGTGGCACGGGACGCCCCCGAGGCGGAGCGGCGGCTGGCGCTGATCGCGCCGGCACGCTACATGGCCGCCCACTTCCCGACCCGCCGGGAGAACGAACAGACGTTCTCCATCGCGACGCGGCTCCACCGCGGGGAGAAGCTCTACGAGGCGGAGTAGCTGGGGAGAACCCGGAAAGTCGGGGTCGAGTCGATTTCCGCCGGTGTTCGCTCTCTCGCGTTGTGTCAAAGCCGGTTCAAATGGCTGGCTTCGCTCGTGCGTCTGGACCGCGTGGCGTCCAGCGTCGTGAGGGCGGGCCCCGACGACGCCGGACTCTTCAGCGGTCAGTCGCCGGTCGCGAACCGCTCGACTGCGGCGGGGACCGACTCGGGAGTGACCGACCGAGTCTCGCCGTCCTTCCGCTCGATTTCGACCTCGCCGGTCTCACGGTAGTGGTTCCCGACCACGACGGTCGCGGGGACTCCCAAGAGGTCGCTCTCGGCGAAGCGCTCTCCCACCGACTGGTCGTCGTCGAACAGCAGGCAGTCGGCGCCGATGGCGTCGTGGATTCCCGTCGCTGTCTCTCGGACTGCATCGTCGTCGCCGATGGGCACGACCGCGGCGCGGTAGGGGGCGACCGACCCCCAGTCGGTGACGGGCCAGTCGAGCGATTCCGCATCGCTGCCGCCGTCGCGCTCCCACGCCCCTTGCATCACGATCGTTTGGAGGAGCCTCGTGACACCGATCCCGTAGCTGCCCATCTCGACGGTCGTCGTGCCCCCGTCGCGGTCGTCGACGGTCAGCCCTATCGCGTCGGTGTACCGGGTGCCGAGTTCGAAGACGTGGCCGACCTCGACGCCGCCGTCGGTCGCGAGGCGACCGCCACAGTCGGGGCAGTCGTCGCTCGCCGCGTACTCGTCGAACTCGGCTGCTTCGTCGGTGACGCCCCAGCGGCAGCCATCGGCGCTGCAGTGAGTGAGCCGGCAACTCCCCTCGTCGACGGGTGCGACGAACTCCTCGGAGCGGTCACCGCCCATCACGCTGTTGTCAGCGCCACAGACCGCAATGGTCAGTCCGAGGTCGTCGAAGATCCGGAGATAGGCGGCTCGCATAGTGCGGTAGGCCTCCCGCAGCGAATCGGCGTCGACGTGAGCGCTGTAGGCGTCCTTCATCGTGAACTCCTTACAGCGAAGGAGGCCAGCGCGGGCGTGGTCGTCCCGGAACTTCGAGTCGATCTGGTAGAGCACGACGGGTAGGTCATCGTAGGACCTGACCAGGCCGTCGAGCAGATGCACCACCCCCTCTTCGTGGCTGGGTGCCAGACACATCGCCCGGTCCTCGCGGTTCCTGAAGGTGAACATCTCGCCTTCGAACGCCCCCCAGCGGCCGCTCTCCCGCCACCGGTCGCTGTACTGGAGGTTGGGCAGGCTGGCCGCTTGGGCACCGACGGAACGCATCGCGTCGTGGACCCGAGCCTCGATCTTCGTCTTGACTCGCTGGCCGGCAGGGGTTAGCCCCCAGAGCCCGCTTCCGAACTCGCGTATCAGGCCGGCCCGGACCAGCAGCCGCGTGGCACCGACCCACTCGCCGCGGCGCTCGCGGCTGGCGGGCAGGAACAGGTCACTCCGTCGCATAGGTCACCCCCGTTGTGACAGAGCCGGATCGGTCGGCGTCGGCGCTCGACAGGAACAGCCGCGTCTCAGTACCGTTTCGGAACGTGTCCACGGGCCGTGCAGGACCCACGGATGCTGCGTGTGGAACGCATCGGCTAACTGCTGCGGCGCGTGGGTCAAAAGTGTACCTTGCCAGTGTGTACCTATCGCGTATCTTGCCGCTGGTGGACCGGGCAGGGCCGTCGACCTCGGTGAACAATCAGGGACCGGCTGCCAGTTCCGTTCCAATGCGGCCCAGAAACCTCCCGAGGGTCGGTTTCCTGGGATTACGAAAAAACTCGCTTCGCTCCTCTCTCGAATCGACGGGAACGACGACTACTCGTCGTCTTCGTCGTCCACGTCCTCGAAGTCGGCGTCGACGTACTCCTCGTCGTCGCCGCCGTCGGGCTCGCCGCCCATGCCGCCGGGGCCGGCGCCGCCCATGCCGCCCGGACCGCCTGCGGCACCAGCGCCGCCGGCGCCGCCCGCTGCGGCCTCCTCCTGGTACATCTGCTTGCCGATCTCCTGCAGTTCGCTGCTGAGCTCCTCGGTGACCGCTTCGAGGTCCTCGGCGGTGGCGTCCTCGTCCTCGAGGGTCTCCTCAACGTCCTCGATGGCGGCCTCGACGTTCTCGATGATCTCGGCGTCGACGTTCTCCTCGTTCTCCTCGATCAGGGTCTCAGCACGCTGGACCGCGCCCTCGGCCTCGTTGCGGGCTTCGATGCGCTCACGGCGCTGCTGGTCCTCCTCTGCGTGCTGTTCGGCCTCCTGCTGCATCTTCTCGATCTGGTCGTCCGAGAGCCCGGCGCCGCCCTCGATGGTGATCGACTCGGCGTTGCCCGAGCCCTGGTCCTCGGCCTCGACGTTGACGATCCCGTTCTCGTCGATGTTGAACGTCACCTCGATCTGGGGGGTTCCGGCCGGCGCGGGCGGGATGCCGGTCAGCTGGAACTCGCCCAGCAGCTCGTTCTCGTTGGCAATCTCGCGCTCACCCTGGAACACCCGGACCTGCACGGAGGTCTGGTTGTCTGCGGCGGTGGTGAACACCTTGCTCTCCTCGGTCGGGATGGTGGTGTTCTTCTCGATCAGGCGCTCGAAGAGGCCACCCTTGACCTCGATCCCGAGCGAGAGCGGGGTCACGTCGAGCAGCACGAGGTCGTCGACGTCGCCCGAGAGGACGCCACCCTGGATCGCCGCGCCCAGCGCGACGGCCTCGTCGGGGTTGACGTTCTTCTTGGGCTCGCTGTCGAGCAGTTCCTCGACCTTGTCGTGGACCTGCGGCATCCGCGTCGAGCCGCCGACGAGGATGACCTCGTCGATGTCGCCCTTCTCGTAGTCGGCGTCCGCGAGGGCCTGCTCGGTCGGCTCGACGGTCCGCTCGATCAGGTCCTTGGTCAGGGACTCGAAGGTCGCTCGCGTGACCGACTGTTCGAGGTGGACCGGGCCGGAGTCGGTCGCCGTGATGAAGGGAAGGTTGACCGTCGTCTCCTTCTTGTTCGAGAGTTCGATCTTGGCCTCCTCGGCGGCGTCCTTGAGCCGCTGGAGGGCCTGTCGGTCCTCACGGAGGTCGATGCCGTGTTCGTTCTCGAACTCGTCGGCGAGGTGGTCCATCAGCGCCTCGTCCCAGTCGTCGCCGCCGAGGTCGTTGTCCCCGTTGGTGGCGACCACTTCGTAGACGCCGCCGCCCAGGTCGAGGATGGAGACGTCGAACGTCCCCCCACCGAGGTCGTAGACGAGCACGGTCTGGTTCGAGTCGTCGTCGAGCCCGTAGGCCATCGACGCCGCGGTCGGCTCGTTGACGATGCGGTCGACCTCGAAGCCGGCGATCTCGCCGGCGTCCTTCGTCGCCTGTCGCTGCTTGTCGTTGAAGTACGCGGGGACCGTGATGACCGCCTTCTCCACGTCGTCGCCGAGGTACTCCTCGGCGTCGCGCTTGAGCTTCTGGAGGATCATCGCCGAGATCTGTTCGGGCGTGTACTCCTCACCGTCGGCCTCGACGGTGTAGTCGTCCTCGCCCATGTGGCGCTTGATCGAGGCGATCGTCTTCTCGGGGTTCTGGATCGCTTGGTTCTTGGCGGGCTTGCCGACCAGTCGCTCGCCGTCGTCGGAGAACGCGACGACGGACGGCGTCGTTCGGTCGCCCTCGCTGTTGACGATGATCTCGGGGTCACCACCCTCCATGACGGCCATGGCGGAGTTGGTGGTCCCGAGGTCGATACCGAGGATCTTGTTGCTCGCCATCTTGGTCGTATGTTCCGGGCTGAATCGGTTAAAGGTTGCTTTCACGACCGCAGACCGCCCCTACGCCCGCTTGCGGTTCCACCAGCGGGCGCGAGGGCTCGAAGAAGGGTTTAACACGAACCGGCTACCGACCGCTCGCTACTCCTGACTGACCGTGACCTGCGCGGTCCGGATCACCTTCTCGCCCAGTTCGTAGCCCGGGCGGTAGAGTTCCTCGATGGTGCCGGCCGGTCGGTCGCTCTCGACGCGCATCAACACCTCGTGGCGCTCGGGGTCGGGCTCCTCGCCCAGTTCGGGTTCGATCCGCTCGGCGCCCTCGTTTTCGAGCACGCGGTCGAGTTCCCGGAGGGTGCCCTCGACGCCCTCGCGGATGTCGGCGTCGCCGTCCTGCTCCAGCGCCCTGGCGAGGTTGTCCCGGACGGGTAGGAGCCGCTCGACGAGGTCCTCGGTCGCCCGGGCCTGCTGCTGTTCGAGTTTCTTCTGCTGGCGCTTCTTGAAGTTCTGGAAGTCGGCCTGTTTGCGCGTGAGCTTGCTCTCCAGTTCGTCGATCCGCTCCTCGAAGTCGGCGCGCTCGGCCTCGATCTCGGCGGCCAGGTCCTCGTCGTGGGCGGCGACGCGCTCGACGAGGTCCGCGGACTCGGACGCGGCCGGTTCAGCGTCGGCGTCGGCCGTGGCCGCCTCTTCGGCGGCGTCGCCGGCGGCCTCCGTCGCCGTGGCTTCCTCGGTCGGCTCCTCGGCTGTCGCGTTGGCGTCGTCGGTCATGGTCGTTGAGAGCGCCGCCGCGGGTTTAAGCGTTGCAGAAGCGCGCCGATCGGGGCGAGTACCCGACTCAGTTCCCGCCGGTGAGTTCGTCCAGCAGGTGGACCGCCTCGGGCTTCGAGAGCGGGTCGTTCGCGTTCCCACAGTGGGGCGACTGCACGCAGGACGGGCAGCCGTCGGCGCAGTCGCAGTCGTCGATGAGGCGGGCCGTCCGGCTCATCAGTTCCTCGATGCGGTCGTAGCCCCGCCGGGTCAGCCCAACGCCGCCCGGATGGCCGTCGTAGATGAAGATCGTCGACTGATCGGTGTGGCTGTGGTACGGCGTCGAGAGCCCGCCGATGTCCGCCCGGTCACAGAGCAGGTAGAGCGGGAACAGCGAGATGACGCCGTGTTCGGCGGCGTGGATGCCGCCGTTGAATCCGTACTCCGGGTCGCCGTTCTCGGCGCCGATGGCGCGCATCTCGACTTCGGTGTCCTCGGGGACCGTCCAGTAGAGCGCCTTCGTCCGCAGCGTGGTTTCGGGCAGATCGAGCGCTTCCGTTCCGAGGGTCTCGCCCGAGGCGGCGTCCTGGCGCTCGAAGCCGGTGATCCGCTCGGTCATCGAGATATCCGCGAACCGGACCGTCGTGTCCGGCCGCGCCGACAGCGGCTTCTCCGTCAGGTCCTCGTGGACCGTCACGGACTTCTCGGTCAGCACGCGGGTGTGGTAGTCCGCCCACGTCGGCTGGAGTCGGGCCGTATCGCGGTCGAGGTCCAACTCCGCGACCTCGTAGCGCTGGCCCTGGTGGTGGTAGATCGCGCCGGGGTGGGCGTCCCGCAGTGCGTCGGAGAACGACAAGGAAGCGATCACGTCCCCCGAGCGCGCGTCCCGGAGGTCGATCTCGCGGTCGTCGATCGTCCGGAGGTTCATGCTGTGCTGGGGGCTCTCGCCGCCGTCGTGGGTCCAGCGGATCCCGTCTGCGGTCTCCCGTCGCTCCAGCACGCCGGACGCCTCCAGATCGCCGACCACGTCGGGGAACGGTTCGCCGAAGTGCCGCTCGTCGTCACGGGAGAGCCAGTTCTCTGCCGCGGCCGAGGCGACGTGGTTCGGCATGATCTCGGTGTTCTCCGGGTCCGAGATGGCGTCCTCGGGCTCGCCGTCGAAGAACTCGGCGGGGTTGCTCATCAGGTACTGGTCCAATTGGTCCTCGCCGGCGACGAGCAGGACGAGCGCCGCGTCGTCGCCCCGGCCGGCGCGCCCGGCCTGCTGGAACGCCGACATCCGCGTTCCCGGGTAGCCGTCGATGATCACCGCGTCCAGCCCACCCACGTCGACGCCGAGTTCGAGTGCGTTCGTGCTCCACACCCCTCGAAGGTCGCCGTCGTGGAGCTGTTCCTCCAGTTCGCGCCGGCGGTCGTCGGTGAGCGACCCCTGATACGCGCCGACCGTGTTCGCGAGGTCGTTTGCCCCGCGGCTCCGGAGTTCCTTCGCCGACTCGGAGGCGTAGCGCTCCGCGGTCTGACGGCTCCGGGTGAACACCAGCGTCTGCTGGCCCGCCTCGACGAGATCGGTGAACAGGCGCATCGACTCGGTGTGGCTGGATCGGCGGCGGCCGGTGCCGCGCTCCTGTTCGTACTCCGGGGGGTTCCAGAGCACCCAGTCGCGTGGCCCCGTCGAGGAGGTGTCGTCGTCGACGAGCGAGAAGCCCGAGGGATCGCGGCCGGTCACCGTCGCGGCGTGCTCGACGGGGTTGCCGATCGACGCCGAACAGCAGATGTACGTCGGGTCCGCGCCGTAGCGCTCACAGACCCGATTGAGCCGACGCAGGAGGAGGGCGACCTGCGAGCCGAACACGCCGCGGTAGCTGTGGACCTCGTCGATGACCACCGTTTCGAGCGACCTGAAGAACCACTCCCAGAGCCGGTGGGCGTGGGGGAGCAGTGCGTAGTGGACCATATCGGGGTTCGAGAGCAGCACCGTCGGGCGGCGGTCCCGCACGTCGCGTTTCTCGGACTTCGAGAGCCGGCCGGTGTACTGCGCGACAGACACCCTGGAGCCAAAGCCCAGGTCGCGGGCCAACTCCGAGAGCGTCTCCAGTTGGTCGGCGATCAGCGCGTTCTGCGGCCCGAGATAGAGTGTTCGGCCGCCGTGGTCCATCGCGTCCTCGAAGGCGGGAACAGTGTAGGCGAGGCTCTTGCCACTCGCTGTCTCGGTGGCGATCACGGCGTCGTCGCCGCTGCGGACGGCCTCGATGGTGTCGGCTTGGTGGCCGAACAGTCGCTCGATCCCGCGCTCGGCCAGCGCGCTCTCCAAGCGCGGTTCGAGATCGAGGTCGGCGAAGACGGGGTCCCGAGCGGGGATTCGCCGGTGGGCGGCGACTTGATCCGCGTAGTAAGGGCGCTCGCGGAGCCAGTCGAGCGGATCGTGCACGGACGAACTCCGCGCCCGCGGGCCATGACGGTTCTGGTCCCGGCCCTTTTGAGCGCCGACACCGAACCCGGAGCATGGCCGAGGGCGGCACATACACGCTCGTCTTCTCGCTACCGGTGGCCGTCGATATCGAGGTCGGCGCGCTCGGCGAGCACCGGTTCCCCGCGGGCGGCTACTGCTACACCGGCAGCGCGCTGGGCAGCGGCGGCTTCTCGCGGATCGACCGCCACCGGCGCGTCGCCGCGGGCGAGCACGACGTTCGCCACTGGCACGTCGACTACTTCGGGGCTCACACAGAGGTGGACTTGGTCGATGTAGTCCGGAGCGTCGGCGAGGACTGTGAATGCAAAGTCGCGACGGAACTCGGTGCCGGCCCCGTTCCCGGCTTCGGCGCCTCCGACTGCGACTGTGGGACGCATCTCGCTCACTTCGGCGGCGTCGCCGGACTACGTCCGGCTGCTGATCGAACGCAGTTCGACGACGTCGACGCGGCCCGGGAGCGGGCCCGCGAGGCACACCGTCACTGATCCCGGCAGGCCGTCGGGTGAGCCGGTGGCTCTTAGCCCCCCGGCGCCGACCTCGGAGCTATGTTCGAACCGATGCCGTACTTGGAGTGGATCCACGGCCGTCCCGGGGCCGCCACCCACGACCTCGGCTCCAGCGACCTCCGAACGGAGCGCTCGAACGGCGCCGTCGTGCCGCCGACGCTCGTCGGACTCGACGACCCCGAGGACCCACCGTCGCTCGAAGCCTCGATAGCCGCCGAGTACGGCGTCGACGAGTCGGAAGTGCTGGTGGCGGCGGGTGCGACCCACGCGAACTTCCTCGCGGCCGCGACGGCGCTGTCGCTCAGCGAGGGCGAGGAGGTGCTCGTCGAGAAGCCCGGCTACGACCCGCTGGTCCACACCCCCACAGGCGTCGGGGCCGACGTCTCCCGGTTCGAGCGTCCCGCCGAGTCGGGCTATCCGCTGTTGCCGGCCCGGATTCAGCAGGGGCTCTCCGGGGAAACGGCGATGGTCACGGTCACGAACCGCCACAACCCCACGGGGCGGCTCACGAGCCGCACAGAGCTATCGACGCTGGCCGACGTGGCGGCCGACGCGGGGGCGTACCTCCTCGTCGACGAAGTGTACGGGCCGTACACCGACGGCGATGCCGGCGGTGCGTTCGGTGGCGTGACGGCCGCGGGGCTACCGGACACCGTCGCTACGGGCTCGTTCACGAAGTTCCACGGGCTGGGCGACCTCCAGATCGGCTGGCTGGTCGCTCCGGAGCCGTTCGTCTCCCGTGCTCGGGAGGTGCTGATGCACGTCCCGACGGTCGCGGGTCCGACCCGGGCGCTCGCCCGGCGCTTCTTCGCCCACCGCGACGACCTCGTGGCTGCCTCACGGGCGCACCTCCGGGAGAACCACGACCTGCTGGCCTCGTTCGTCGACGGGCGGCCCGGCCTCTCCGGCGAGGTCGCCGACGGCTGCACGTACGGGCTGATCGAGCACGAGCGCGTCGACGGCGACCGCCTCGCCGAGGCTGCTTGGGAGGCGGGCGTGCTGGTGGTCCCGGGCCGGTTCTTCGACGAGCCATCGGGGATCCGGCTCTCGGCGGGCCGCGCTCCCGCGGAGATCGAGTCGGGACTGGCGGCGCTCGGGGACGTACTGGACGACCTCTAAGTCGTCGCTGGCGTCGGCGCCGACGCTGGCGAACAGGTGGCGACTCCTCGGCGGGACAGGTGCCACGCTCCCGCGGCTGCCCCGCCGCAGTGCTCAGGTCACGCCGGGAGTGGTCGCGCTCTCGTACTTGAAGCTCAGCCCACGAGCGCGTCGGCCAGCGTCTCGATCGGGTGGGGCGGCTCGTCGTCGGCGCCCGGGCGGTCTTCGAGTTGGGTTCGGCAGGAGGCACCCGGTGCGACCACTTCGTCGGCGTCGGCGGCCTCGACGCGCTCGTAGAGCATCTCGCCGATCGCGGCGCTCATCGACCGGTGTTCGGCCTCGTAGCCGAAGCTCCCGGCCATCCCACAGCAGGTGGTGTCGAGCGGGTCGACCGCGAAGCCGGCCCGCCGGAGTACCCCGACCGCGTGGTGGTCCTTCTTCGTCGACTTCTGGTGGCAGTGGCCGTGGTAGGCCAGCGACCCCTCGCCCGCGACGTCGAGGGCCTCGTCGAGCCGGAACGCGTCGAGGTACTCGAACACGCCGTAGGTGGCGTTCGAGAGCGCCTCGACGCCGTCGCCGGCGAGCAGGTCGTGGTAGTCCGACTGGAGCATCACGGCGTCGGAGGGTTCGACGACGACGACGTCCCAGCCGTCCTCCACCTTCGGTGCGAGCGCGTCGACGTTCCGCTCGGCGCGCTCGCGGGCCTCGTCGACGAACCCCTTCGAGAGCGGCGGTCGGCCGCTGGAGCCGGCCCCTTCGGCGAGTCGCACGTGGACGCCAGCGGCTTCGAGCACTTCGACCGCCGCTTTGCCCGCGTCGGGGTTGTTGTAGTTCGTGTGCGTGTCGGGCAGGAGCAGCGCCTTCCGCTCGGCCTCGGCTTCCGGGACGGCCGGCTCCCGGTCGGCGAGCCAGTCGGCGACGCTCTCGCGGTGGAACGTCGGGAGCGTGCGGTCGGCGGCGATGCCGACGGTTTTCTCCATCGCCCAGCGCGCCCCCGGCAGTTTGGATGCGGCGTTCGAAATCGGAGCGAGTCGGCTCCCCCACGCCGAGAGGGCGTCGACGTTGGCGAAGATGCGCTCCCGGATGCCAGCCCCCTCACGCTCGTGGCGCGCGTGCTCGATCTCGGTCTTCATCTTCGCCATGTCCACCTCGCTGGGGCAGTCCTTCGAGCAGCCCTTGCAGCCGATACAGAGATCGAGCACCTCGTTTTCGAACTCCTCGGTGAAGATTTCCTCCTCGGGGAGGTCGCCGCTCATCGCCTGCCGAAGGAGGTTCGCCCGGCCCCGGGTGGCTTGGATCTCCTCGTCGGCGGCGCGGTAGGTCGGGCACATCACGCCGCCGGTGGTGTCCTGCTCGCCGCGGCAGCCACCACAGCCGTGACAGAGCTCGGCCATCCCCTGGAAGCCGTTCTCGTTCTCCCAGCGCATCGACGGCTCGAAGCCGGCGTCGAACTCGTAGTCCGGGGAGAACCGGAGGTTCTCGGTCATCCCGACGGCGTCGGCGCGCTCGGGGAGCCACTGGGGCCGGGTCTCGTCCTCTGCGTAGCCACAGACCTGTCCCGGGTTGAGCAGCCAGTTCGGGTCGAACGCCCCCTTCAGGTCGCGGAACGCCGCCCAGAGCTGTTGGCCGTACAGTTTGCGGTTCCACTGGGTGCGGGCGCGGCCGTCGCCGTGCTCGCCGGAGACGCTGCCGCCGAGGTCGACGACGATGTCGCTGACGGCGTCGGCGATGGACTCGTAGCGCTCGACGCCGGCGTCGGTCTTCGTACCGATCAACGGCCGGACGTGCAGCACCCCCGGGCCGGCGTGGGCGTAGAAGGAGGCGAACGTGTCGTGGTCCTCCAGTACCTGCTGGAAGCGCCGGGTGTACTCGGGAAGCTTCTCGGGAGGAACTGCACAGTCCTCGATGAACGAGAGGTGTTTCTCGTCGCTGGTGCGGGAGAGCAGGATCGGCATCCCCGCCTTGCGCATCTTCCAGAAGCGGCTCCGGGTCTCCTCGTCGTGGGCCTCCATCCCGGCGGTCGCGCGGGCCGGACCACCCGTGCTCGGCGGCTCGTCGCTCGGTTCGACCGCCGTTTCGGTCCCGGGCCGTCGATCCGCGAGCAGGTCCGCGACCTTCCGCCGCCCGTCGTCGTCGTCCTCGGCGTAGAACTCGACGAGCAGTGCCGAGTCGGTCCCCTCGGGGAGTAGGCCGACCACGTCGGCGAACTCCTGGGTGCCCCGAGCGAGGTCGAGGAGCGTGTCGTCCATCACCTCGACGGCCGCGGGGTCGTGTTCGAGCACGGCCGTCACGTCTTCCATCGCGGTTTCGAGGCCGTCGTAGGCCAACAGGGCGACGGCCTTCGTCTCGGGGATCGGTTCGAGCGAGACGGTCGCCTCGGTGACGATCGCGAGCGTACCCTCGCTGCCCGCGAGCAGGCGCGCGAGGTTGACCGTGGCGTCGTCCCGGACCTCGCCGCGACCAGCATCGTCGCCGGGAGCGTGGTCGCCGCCGACGGTCGCCTCGTCGACGAGGAGGTCGAGGTTGTAGCCCGAGACGTTCCGCTTGAGTTCGGGGTAGCGCTCCCGGACCTCCTCGGCGTGGTCGTCGAGTACGTCGATCACGCCGGCGGCGATTCGGGCCTCCGCGTCACCGTCGGCGTCGGCCCGCTCCCGGAGGTCACCGACGCGCTCCTCGCCCAGCCGGGTGACGGTGCCGTCGGCGAGCACGGCCTCACACTCCTCGACGTAGGCGTCGGTCTTGCCGTACTTCAGGGAGTGCGCGCCGGTGGAGTTGTTGCCGATGGCGCCCCCGAGAACGGATTTATCGCGCCACGCGGGGTCGGGCGCGAACTTCAGCCCGTGAGGCTCGCAGGCGGCGTTCAGTTCCGCGACGACGGTGCCGGCACCCGCCGTGGCCGTCGCCGCCTCGGGGTCGACCGACCGGATCGTGTTCAGTTCCGCCGAGAGGTCCAACACGACTGCCTCGTTGACCGTCTGGCCCGCGAGGCTGGTGCCGCCTCCCCGGGGGAGGACGGGGATGTCCCGATCGGCGCAGTACTCGACGACGGCGGCGATATCCGCCGTCGATTCCGGGAGTACGACGCCGACCGGCGTCACCTCGTAGGCCGAGGCGTCGGTCGCGTAGAGCTGTCTGGAGTAGCTGTCGAAACGTACGTCGCCGTCGACCAACCCTTCGAGGTCCGCGACCAGCCCGGGGCGAGCGACCTCGCCACCGCGGTAGTCGAAATCCCCCGCCGTCGACGGGTCCGGGTCCGCTGCCATGCGGAAGGGTTGCACGGGTACTGGGAAAAACGCACCCACTCCGGCGAGCGCCACGGCCGGAAGAGGTATGTAGTGTGGGACAAATTGCCAACCCGATGGCCGACTCCAAAGCGACGTTCGAACTGTACGAGGACAAAAACGGGCAGTGGCGCTGGCGGCTCCGACACGACAACGGCAACATCATCGCCGACAGCGGCGAGGGGTACGCGAGCAAGCAGAAGGCCCGCCAAGGGATCGAGAGCGTTCAGAAGAACGCCGCCGGTGCCATGGTCGAACAGCAGGACTGAGCGGGACTGACGGACCGGAGGGTCTTTTCCTCGGCCGGCCGTCGGCCGGCTATGGAGTACGAGACGACCGTCGGCGTGCGGTTCCGCGACATCGACGCGATGGGGCACGTCAACAACGCCGTCTACGCAAGCTACGCCGAACAGGCCCGAGTGGACTACTTCGACGACGTGGTCGATCGGGACCTCTCCTCTACCGGGTCGGTGCTCGCGACCATCGAGATCGACTACCGCCGACCCATCGAACTCGACGATGGGCCGCTGACGATCGTCGTCGACGTTCCTCACCTCGGCGAGTCGAGCATCCCGATGACCTACGACATCTACACCGCCGACGGCGACCTCGCCGCCGAGATAGAGAGCGTGCAGGTGGTCGTCGACCGCGAGAGCGGGTCGTCCCGGCCGATGCCCGATGCGTGGCGCGAGGCGATGGCGGACTACCACGACCTCTGAGCCGAGGGAGTCGTTTATGCCCGTCGGCGACGGACCCTGAGTCGTGTACAGCGCAGGCGACCGAGTACGGGAGGAGGAGTGGCTGACCGAGATGAGCCGTGCAGCCGACAGCCTCGACCTCGGGAGCGACGCCCGCTCGACCGCCGAGGACCTCTACTTGAACAACGTCCCGGACGCCGAGCGCTCGAAACCCGCCGTCGCGGCTGCGGCACTCTACGCGGGGGCGCTGATCGCCGGCGACGAGCGCGCACAGACGGCCGTCGCCGACGCTATGGACGTCTCTCGCCTGTCGGTCCAACAACGCTGGAAACCCTTGCTCGAAGCGGCCGGCTTCCGGACTCCCTCCTGGTAGCTACTCCGGCCGCGTTTTCCCCCGGCCCTCACGCTCGGGCGTGAGGTTGCCGTGCCGGTCGATCTCGCCGGAGACGATGCGCGTCGAGGAGATGCGTTCGCCGTCCTCGGCGGGGACGTGGTCGACGACCACGATCCGGAGCGGGTCGTCGCCCCGTTCCTCGCGGATCTCGTTGATGCGCTCGCCGCCCTCGCGGGTCTCCGGCGAGACGATCAGCGCGTCGAACTCCGGTTCGGTGGCGATCCCGGTCGGTTCGGTGAGTTCGCGGACCTCGAACTCGCGGTCGTACTCCTCAGCCAGCGGCCCGAGTTCGTCCTCGAGGTCCCGTTTCCGGTCCTCGAAGGACCGAACGTACCGCTCGACGTGGCGTGTCTCCGGGGCGAGTTCGTCGGCGGTGAGCCCGACGGTCAGGTCGCCGAGTTCGAAGGCTCGGCGGAACAGCGCACGGTGACCGTCGTGGACGGGGTCGAACGTCCCCCCGATGGCGACCTGCATACCCCGGCTCTCGGAGTGCCGACGGTTAAAGCGCCGTCATTCGTCCTCGGCGTCGGCCGCCGTGGGGGTGTCGCCGTCGTCGTCCACCTCGTCGTCCGCATCGCCGTCCGTCTCGGTCGCCCCGGCGCCCGTCACGGAAATCGTCACTGGGCCCTCGTCGTTGCCCTCGTCGCCGCGGCTGAGCCGCTCGTCGAGGTTGAACACCGCGTTGAGTTGGTTCTGGACCTGCCCGACGGCCCCCGAGACGAGTTCGCTCGGGGAGATGGCCTCGTACTCGTAGGGGTTGTTGCCGGCGCCCTCGCTCTCGCGTTTGCCGCGCGAGACCGTCTCCTCATCGTGCAGTTCGGCGAGCGCTTCGCGGACGGTGCTCGGGTAGAGGCCGGTGCCCTCCGCCACCTCCTCGCTGGTGCTGTCGGGGTGCTGGCGGAGGTAGACGTAGATCCGTGCGCGCGTCTCGGTATCGAGCAGCCACGCGAGCAGGTCGACGACGCCCTGGTCGAACTCGCCGATCGCCTTGTCTGCGCCCTCTTCGAGCCGCTCCCGTGCGGAGCTCGGCTCGTCGGTTTCCTCGTCGGGTTGGGGGTTTTCGGACATGTGTGCTTGTCCGGAGGTCAGAACTGCGCGGGGAAAAACGTTTGCCGGCCCGTGGGCGTCGGCGGGTGAACGCGCTGGGTCCGCCAGCTCCCCGGACGGCCCGAAACGGGCCGCCCGCGAACTGGCCACAGTGGTGCCGGCGCCGTCGATGGCACCGGCTCGGCACATTCCGGCACTCGTTCGTCGTGTTCTGACGCCAAAAGCTCTTTCGCGGGCCTGAGGAGCCGGCTACTCCAGTTCGACCTCGATGCCGTTCTCGGTGACGTGGAGGTAGGTGATGTAGGTCCCGCCGGCCCCGGACTCGTAGTCGAACGTCCCTCGGGAGGCGTCCAAGTCGAGTTGGGCCCCGTTCCCGTTCCCGCCGGTACTGCTCCGGGCGTTGAGGGGGAACTCGTCACCCATCAACGCGATGTAGTGGCGTGCGAGGAGGTACGTCGTCGCCTCGTCGCGGTCGCCGGCAGCCGTTCCGAACGTGATCGGCTCCCCGTCCGAGCCGCTGTGACCGAAGGTGGCCGTCCCGTCCGGGCTCCCGCTCCAGTCGTAGTAGGACTCACCGGCGGTGGTGTCCCGATAGGTGAGGTTCAGCCCGTTGGTCGCGCTGCCGGCGGTGAGGTCGACGACCAGGTGGGTGTCGCCGCCGGTGTCGACGAGTCGGACCGGCCCGCTGTCGATGGGCATGCTGTCGTTGACCCACTCGTGTTGTTCGCCGGTCTCGGTGTTCCGGTAGAACATCCGGAGTTCGAGCGTGCTGGGGTTGCCCTGCGGGACGTGGACCACGTACTCGAAGCGGTGGGGACCGCGCTCGGTGTAGAAGCCGGCGTAGTGGTTGTTGAAGTCGTTCCCGCCGCCGCTGACGAACGTCATGTTGAACCGGGAGAGGCTGTGGCCCGGCGCCTGTCCACGGGCGGTGAGTTCGTTGTCGTCGATCACCTCCCCGAGGTCGAACTCGCCGATGGTGTCGGTCGTGACCAACTTGACGTTCGCCAACTCCCGGTCGTGGTCGACGCTGACCTCGCCGCTCGTTCTGGTCCGGAAGAACTCCGCCCAGCCCTCGTAGAAGCGGCTCTGGACGGTGACGGTGACGTTCCCCGAGGTGATGGGGTTCGCGTACGTCGTCCCGTCGCCGTAGGGCGCGCCCGCGTCGTCCCACGTTTCGCCGCCGTCGGTGGAGTCGTTGGGGTACACTCGGCGTGAATCACTCGACTGCCGGACGATGGCGCTGACCCGCCCCGAGGCCTGGTCGTCCGAGGTGACGCGGATCACGGGCAGGGTGAGCGTCGCGCCGCGGTAGTTGAACTCCGGCGGCGAGCGCATCGTGCTCCCGTTCCCCCGACGTTCCCAGACCCCGCCGCCCTGGTAGCCGACCTCCACATCGCCGTTGCGGTAGCTCACCGACCCCAACGAGGCGTTGTAGATCGTCTCGTTCTCGCTTGACCCGGTGGCGTTCGAGTGGACGATCCTGATCCACCCCGAGTCGCGCTCGCTGACGAACTCCCCGCCCCCGGTGCTCCCGAGGTCGACGCGCTGGGAGACGCTCTCGCCCAGCGCCACGACCGCGGCCCGGGAGTCGAACTGTGTCAGGGACTGTTCGGCCTGTGAAACCGTGGCCGTCCGCTCGGTGTCTTCGTACGCCTGCGCGCCGAGGCCGACGACGACGCCGGTGCCGAGGATGGTGATCCCGAGCAGGAGCACCACCCCGACGACGTTCGACTGGCCGCGGCGGTCCGATGGCATCATCGGTCAGTAGGACCCCCATACGGATAGTCCCACCCGTCGATCCCGGCTCATGCGACCCCCACGCTCTCGTCGACCTCGATGACGTTCCCGTCGGGACCGTAGACGGTCCCGCCGGTGTCACTCTGTGTCACGTACTGGAGCGTTCCGGAGCCGCTGTCGACGTAGACGACCTCTAACGCGCCGTCGCCGACCCAGTCGATCCCGGAGACGTAGGTCGGCGCGGCGACGCCGCCGGTGGTGAGGTCCTCAACGTCGCTGCTCCCGCCGACGTAGCTGAGCAGTCGGACGTTGTTGCTCGAGACGAACGGCACGCGGTCGACCTCGCCGCTCGCGAACGTCCGCGGTGCGCCCACCCCCATCGCCACGTCGGCGTCGACGCCCTGGCTGGTGTCGGTGATGGTGTCGTCGTCGATGTAGCGGACCCGCTGTGAGCCGCCGACGAAGACGAGGTCAGCGTCCCCGTCGTCGTTGACGTCGCCGATGCCGGCGATGGCGTTTGCCTCGACGCCGTTCCCCGCGACGGTGACCTTCCGTGGGGCCCCGTCGATGCCCACACGATAGATCGTCGCCTCGTCGTCACCGCCGAGGTCGGAGGTGTTCATGTAGAAGACGCTGGTCGACCCGTTCCACTCCCCGACCGCGAGCATCGACGTGTAGCCGTTCTGGAGCGACGCGGTCGCGGCGTCGGTCGCCAGCGTCCGGGTTTCCCCGTCGGCGTCGACGACTCGGAGTTCGTTCGCGCTGTTCACGAACGGGACCTCCCGCAGGCCGTCGCCGTCCAGATCCACCTGTTTGGGCCCGATAGCGCTGGCCCCGACGCCGTAGTTCGTGATCGTGTTGTCGGGGGCGACGCTCCTGAGTTCGCCCGTGTCCGCGTCCACGTAGACGACCTCCTCGTGACCGAAGCCGGCGGGATCGAGGGGATCCGGCGCGATACGGCGTCGTTCGGCGAGGACGAGTTCCCGCTCGCCGTCGCCGTCGCTGTCGGTGTACGTGATCGTGACCGGGCCGGCCGGCACCGTTCGGTTGGCGACCGGGGCCGCGGTCCGGAAGCTGACGTTGCGGGACACTTCGAGGCCGTCGGCGCTGGCAACGACCGTCGCCCGCGCGGGCTGGCCGGCCGCAGTCGGGTGGTTCACCACCCGGAGCGTGTAGTCGCTGTTGTCGCCGCTCGGCAGGTCGACGTTCACTCGGACGGTGCCGTCGTCGGTCGTGCCGGCGAGGCGGTCGGCCTCGCCGAAGCCGACGGCGAGTTGCTGGCCCGTGACTGAGAGTTCGTCCGCCGCCACCATCCGACGCTGGTCCTCGATCAACGAGCCGCCGGCGGCGAGCAGCCCCGCGACGATGACGGCGGTGATCGAGAGGGTCAGCACGTAGCCGAGCGTGACCGAGACGCCCCGGTCGTCGTCGAGGAGCGACGCCCCAGGTTCGGGCGCCGGCGGGCCGTCAGTCATCTGCCTCCCCCGGGGCGATCCGGAGTTCCGACTGGTAGTACACGTCCGCGGTGCGCCACGTCACCCGGAACGTCGCGTCGTAGAGTGCGCGCTCGGCGGTCGGGTCGTTCGCCCCGGTCGTGTCGGCGCCGGTGTCGAGGCGGCCGATCGCCCGGTTCGAGACCAGCGAGTAGGTACCGGTCCCGTTCACGCCGTTGCGGTACGAGACGGTGTAGGAGTCGTCGAGAGCCGTCGTCATGTTCTCGAGTGGCTCACAGTGACTCCCCCCGAGTTCGGCGCCGGTGATGTCGACGGCGACGGTGCCGTTGTCGGCCGGCGCCGAGCAGGCGTCGCTGCTGCCGTCGTGGTCGACCGAGAGGGTCACGTCCTCGCTCACGCTGTCGTTGGCGTCCCGGGCGAAGTAGATCCGCCACGTTTCGGCGCCGTCGTCGATCCGGACGTGGAAGTAGTTCGGCCGTTCGTCTTCGCCGAAGATGATGTCGACCAGGTCACCGTCCGGGGGGGTCTCGAGGGAGTCCTGTGTAACGTTCAGCCGGAACGCCCGGACCGTGCTGTCGTTGGCGACCGTCCAGTTCCGCGCGGTCGCGGCGCTCGTGAAGTTGCGCTCGTTCGGCTGTTCGATCAGGGTCCCCCGGGTCGGGTCACCGACCGGCTCGAGCCCGCCGCCGGCCAGCGACGTGGCCCCGTGAACGCGGGTGATGGCCACCCAATCGTCGACGGCGCGCGTGAAGTTCCCACGGAGGTCAGCGTAAGTTGCCCCCTCGCGCTCGTTCACCGCGCCGAGGCTGTCGCGTGCCATCGTCGCCGCCTCGCCCTCGTACTCGATGGCCTCGCCGGTCCCCGGGCCGGCGTCGCGGGTCGCGACGTTCCCGGTGTAGATCGCGGTGTTGAGCAACACCGCCAGCGCCACGAGCATCACGGCGAACGTGAACGCGCCGACGATCAACAGCTGGCCCCGGTCGTCTACATCCGCCATACGACCACCTCCACTTCGATCACGTTGTACACCCGGCTGTCGGGTGCCGCGTCGGGCGCGAAGTAGGTCGCGTTAGCCAGCGTCGGGCCCGCCGAGCCGTTCGCGTACCGGATCCGGTCGTCGTCGTAGAGCGTGAACGATCGGGTGGCCGCCGAGGCGTGATCGGATGGCGACCCGAGGTCGACCATCGAGTGGCGCTCCCGGTCGGCGCCGCCGCCACGGACGTAGAACAGGTTCACGTCGAAGGCGATGTTGCGCTCCCGGAGCGTCGCGTCGAGTACCCGGCCGAACGCCGTCGGCGGGCCGCCGCTGTGGTAGCCCGCGACCGGCGCGCCGTGGAAACTCCCCGCGCTCTCGTTCCAGTAGAGCAACGAGGGGACGACGGTGCCGTTGTCGGCTTCGGCCGCCAACACCCCCTCCGCGAGCGCAGCCTGTTGGTTCTCGATGTGCTGACTCGACGTACTCCCCGTGAGCGGCGTGACCGCGGTGACCTGCAGCGCGAACAGCACGCTCGCGAGCAGCAACATCCCCGCCGTGATCGCTTCGAGCGTGTGGGCCTGTCCGCGGTCGTCGTCGCTCACCACGCACGCACCTCCAGCCAGTAGGTCGCGCCGTCGATCCCGACCGTCCGGCGGGCGGTGGTGACGGAGGTGCTGCTCGGCGGGTCCTCCCCGGCTTCGAGCGTGACGCCGTCGAGGGTCGCCGGCTGCCGGTCGGCGTCCTCGATACGGAGTTGGATCGACTCGGTGTCGTCGAGACCGAACACGCCGTTGAGCGTCGTCGCCGTCGTGTCGAACCGACAGTTCGAGGGGGCGGCGTCGCCGCCGTTCACCTGCTCGAAGAACGCGACGGTGCAGTCCCGGTCGAGCACGTAGGGGTCGTCCGGCGAACCGAGCCGTTCGGTCGCCGCGGTGGTCGCCACCCGGTCCGCGACCAGCGTGTCCCCCGTGCCGACGAAGGGGGCGAACATCCCCGGGATGGTGGCGATCACGAACGCCAGGGCGATGAAGAAGACCCCCATCCCGATGGCGTAGTCGAGGACGGTCTGGCCCCGGTCGGCGGCGCCGTCCCGTGGGGTCCTCATACGACCACCACCCACACCGCGAGGGCGAGCGTCTGGAGGATGATGACGAACTTCACCCCGGAGATGATCTTGGCGTCACGGATGTAGCCCGAGATGAACCCCGAGAGCACCGCCTGCAGCGTCACCGCGTGGAAGAACAGCAGCGAGAGCAGTTGGGTGTCGATGCTGGCACCGAAGCTCAGCCCCCCCGCACCCGCCGCTTCGCCGCCACCCGACTGCCCGCCCAGCCCCGCCATCGTGTCGAGGAACTGCGTCTTGAGGATGGCCATGACCGCAAGCAGCGTCAGGTAGGTCATCAGGATGATCGCCACCTGCATCCGGGTTCGGGACTTGCGCTCGCGCTCGATGTCGTCCTGGTTCTCCGAGGACTGTGCGGCCGTCGAGAGCACGTCGGTGATCTGGCTGGAGGCCTCCTGTGCCTCCGCGATCAGTTTGATCGTCCGGGCCAGCCGCGGGATGTGGTACTTGTTGTTGAACTCGACCATCGCCTCACGCAGGCTCATCCCGTAGTTGACCTTCGCGTACATCACCTCGAACTCGTCGGCGAGTTTCCCCGTCGAGGTGTCCGAGACCGTCTGGATCGACTCGAGCAGCGTCTGCCCGGTGTCGTTGGCCGACGAGAGCTTCCGGAGGTTCTCGGAAAGCTTTCCGGTGATCGACCGCCGGGTGAGGCCGTTCCACTCGTAGAACACCGCGAGCGGGATCAGCGTCATGTACGCCGGGATGTAGAACCAGACGACCGTCCCCCAGATGGGGTTCGCGATCATCCCCTCCCACGCCGTCGGCGCCGAGCCGTCGAGGAACAGCATCCCGACCACCGCCGCCGCCGTCGGGACGCTCAACACCAGCGTGAACAGGGGGTTGTCACGGAAGAAGAGCTGTGGCGCCGAGAGCAGTTCCTTCGTCTTGTAGTTCCCCTCGCGCGAGCGGATGCGGTCGAAAACGCTGAACCGACCTTTGAACGCCTCGATCAGGCCGAGGTGGATCAGCCCCTCCCGCTGGGTGGCTTCGAGGCGTTCGTTGCCGTCGCCGGGTGAGAGGTAGCCGTCGCCGATCTCGTCCTGTTTGACCGTCGAGATCATCACCAGAAAGCCCACACCGGTCAGCGGGATCAGCGCGTAGACGGTGCCGTAGATGAGCTGTTCCCGGCCGCTGCCCATCATGCTCATCACCACGAGGATAATGATGAGCAGGAGCGGGAACAACGAGAGGGTCATGTACATCTCGCCGAACAGCTCCAGCGTTTCGAGGGTGGTCTCCTGTTCCTGTTTGGCGGTCCGCATGTGTTTCTCCTTCTTGTCGTAGAGGAACTGCTCCATGTCCCCGCCGGAGTTGATGATCGACAGCATGTCCGTGAGGAACTGGGAGAGCTCGTCGCTGGGGGTCTCCATCGACTGTTTGCGCACCGCGTTCCGGTAGTCGGTGCCGAAGTACTCCGTCTCGTTGACGATGCTCTGGAACTCCTTTGCGACCTCGCCGTACGTGTCGTCGGCGTCGGCCATCGCCTCGAGGATCTCGAGTTGGTTCAGCCCGCCCACGGAGAGGGCGTACATGTACGACACCGCGTCCGAAAGCAGCATGTTGATCTCGCGTTTCCGCCCCGACGCGCGGGAGTAGGGTACCGCCGCGAGCGTGCCGAAGCCCATCCCGAACCCGACGCTCCCGAACACGAGGCCGGCGAGCAGAACCGCCACCGGCACCGTCGCCGACTGCAGTAGCGCCGCGGTCTCGGCGCTGCCGACGGGGATACCGAGGCTGAGCGAGTCGGGGTCCACGAAGCCGAGTTCGAACACCGCCCAACCCAGCAGGCAGCCGACCGCCCACAGCACCCCGCCCACCAGCGTCCCGACGGCCAGCGCCTTCGAGAGGTAGAGTTCGACCGCCTGGTTCATCCGCGCCTCGACCAGTTTGGCCTCCACGTCGGCGACGATGTCGCCGTCGGAGTCGAACAGCAGGTCGTACAGCGGGTAGAACGCGTCGGCGAGCGCGCCGGAGTCCCGGCCCGCGCCGTCGCCGAGTTCGAGACTCATCTACTCCTCGCCCTCCCAGAACCCGTCGCCCCCGTCGTCGAGTTCCCACGAGTCCACTTCGACTTCGTCGTCCTCGGCCTCCTCGTCGGCCTCACCCGGGTCGAACGGGTCCTCGAACTCCTCTCCGGGGCCGTCGACCGCTTCCTCCTCCTCCTCGTCTCCCCCACCGCCGTCGAACCCGCCGTCGAAGGAGCCGTCAGTCGGCTCCGGCGGTTCGTCGTCGCGCCCCGGCGGGTTCCCGAACGGGTCGTCGGCCACCGATCCGCCGTTCCGGTCGGCGCTTCCGTCGTCGGCCGGTTCGCCGATGAAGTACTCCTCGTCGCCCGACGAGCCGTCGAACGGGTCGAACTCGTCAGGTTCGGGCGTCGAGTCGAACTCCGGATCCGGCTCCCAGAGTCCGTCCGGCGGCTCGCCGAAGGGGTCGTCGTCGGGTTCCGCAGGTGGTTCGCCGATGACGTACTCCGCGTCCGTCCCGTCGCCGTCGTCGCTGCTGGAGGCCGTTTCCTCGCCGGCGTCGGTTCCGTCCTCGGCGGAGGGGTGGTCGCCCGGCGTCACCTCCTCGGATGGGTCGGCGCCGGCGTCGTTCCCGTCGTCGACGCCGTCGTCGCGCTCGGGGAGTGCCCGCTCGGTTCCGGCACCGTCGGCCGTCGAGCCGGCGTCGTCGTCCTCGTCATCGCCGGGTTCGAGTTCGGGAGTGGTCGGGTCGGTGTCGCCCTCGGCCTCCTCGTCGAGCGCGGGGCGACTGATCTCCGCCTCGCCGAAGGGGTCGTCGTCGGGTTCCTCGGCTGCCGGCGGGAGTTCGCCGGCGCTGTCGGGGGCCGCCTGGACGTTGCCCTGCGGTTCGGTGTCGGCGAGGGCGTCGGCCACGTCGTCGGGCGTCTCCCCGAGGTACTGCTCGAACAGTTCCTCCTCGGCCCGTTCGAGGATCGCCTTCGCCTCCGCGAGTATCTCGTCGTTCGGGTCCGGACGGGGGACCATCTCCTCTTTCTCCGGGTCGATATCGATCAGCACCGACTCCATCTCTCGGAGGTCCTCCAGTGAGGCCTCGAGCATGTCGTTGGCCATCAGCGAGAGGATGGTCTCGGGGTCGTTGATGAACGCCTGGAACGTCGCCGCCACCTGCGTGTAGGTGTTGAGCCCCTCGTAGATCAGGTAAGCGAGCACGGTCTGGCGCTTGAAGATCTCCAGATCGAGCGTGTCTCGGTCCCACCCGCGGTCGAACATGATCTCGTCCAGGGTGTTCGAGTCCCCCATCTTCAGGAACTCGTCGGTCTCGGCCTGCCACTGGTAGACGTCCTGCACGTTGATCTCGTCGTTCTCGGCGTCGTAGTGGTTGATCTCGGTGAGGGACTTGTTCCGGCGGACCTTGTGGCCCTGCACCCGCGTCGAGGTCTGGATCGACACGAGGTCGAGCGCCGTGAACATCGTCTTCGAGACGTTGATCGGTTCGGTGGTGAACCGCTTGAGCACCTCGCCGACGTTGTCGGCGTGGAACGTCGTGTAGGTGGTGTGGCCCGTGGACATGACCTGGAAGAGCGTCCGGCCCTCCTCACCACGGATCTCACCCATCACGATGTAGTCCGGGCGCTGGCGGAGCGCGGCCTCCAGCAGGTCGAACTCGTCCACGTCGCCCTTGTCGTCGTCGCTGAAGGAGGGTCGCGTGACCGAGGCGATCCAGTTGCGCTGGGGCAGTTCGACCTCGCGGGTGTCCTCGATGGAGACGATCTTCGTGTTCGAGGGAATGAACAGCGAAACCGCGTTCAGGGACGTCGTCTTCCCCGACGCCGTCCCGCCGGCGAAGATGAGGGACTTGTGGTTCTCGATACAGAGCCACAGGAACGCCATCTCGTCGAGGCTGAACGTCTGCCAGTTGATGAGGTCCACCGGTGTGAACGGCACGTCCTTGAACTGCCGGATGGTGTAGTTGGTCCCGTGGTCCGAGACCTCCCGCCCGAGGGTCAGTTGCGCACGGGAGCCGTCGGGGAGCGTGGCGTCGACCTGCGGCCGTCGCTTCGAGATGCCCTTGCCCGACCGTTGGGCCAGTTTGACGACGAAGTCGTCGAGTTCGTCCTCCTCGTGGTAGACGTTGGTGATGATCTGCTCGTAGTCGGAGTGGTAGACGAAGACGGGGGCGTTGTAGCCGTCACACGAGATGTCCTCGACGTTGATGTCGTGTTTGATGCCGTCGATGCGCTCGTAGCCGATGAAGTCCCGTTCGAGGTAGTACAGCAGCTTCTCGACCTGGTACTCGTTCAGCGTGTCGGCGTCCTCCTCGACGAGCGCCGGCTCGGGCCGGACCTCGATCCCCTCCAGTTGTCGGATGCCCTCGATGGGCTCATCGTAGCCCAGCAGGTCGACCACGCGGCCGGAGACGCCGCCGTTCGGGTCCAGCCCGAACTTGTCCACGATGGTGTTGCCGAGCCCACCGCGGTTTTCGGGGTCGGCGGGCTCGTCGTAGAGGTCGTACCGGTCGAGCAGATCGCGGGTCCTGTTTTCGATCACCGAGCGGCGGTGGTCCTCGTCGGCGGCGGTGGTCCCCTCGTCCTCGTACTTGATCGAGGCCCGGAGCTTGTCGGTCAGGTAGTCCGTGAGGCCGTCCTCGATCTCCGTCAGGTGGGGTTGGACGACGTAGTACTTCTTCTCGTTTTCCTTCGTCGAGTGGAAGATGACGACGTAGGAGTAGGGTTTGTTCACCCAGTAGCGGTCCTCCTCGCGGAAGTGGGCCTTCTTCGCCATCGGGACCGTCTTCTCCAGGTCGTAGCGGTTGGCGACGGTCGTCCGACCCTGCGTGTCCGAGAAGAAGGCGTCCTCGTCGACGGCCTCGTCCACGTCGACGGTGCGCTCGTCGATGAGCTCCTGTAGCTCCTCGCCGGCCCGCTTACAGTCGGCCATCGTCCCGCCGATCGACTCCGGCGGGTGTCCGAGTGCCTCCTCGGCGTCGAACGTCTCGGGTTCGCCCTCGCGGTCGGTCGGCGCCTCGCCCTCGTCGGTGTAGAAGTACTGCCGTTTGTAGTCCTCCCAGCCGTAGATGTCCTTGATGACCGGCGTCTCGTCGTAGCCGATCAGCGGGGAGTAGTCGGTGATGTCCGCGGCGACGCCGTGGGCGGCGCCGATGCGGGCCTCGATCTCCCAGGGCGGGAACCCGAGGTAGTCGGCGGGGTCCACGTCGGTTCGGTCCCAGTCCTCGCGAGTGAGGCTCAGGTCCGCTTCGCCCCAGCGCTCGCTGCCCGGCGTCTCGTCGAAGCGCTGGTAGAGCTTCCGGGCGGCGGTCGTCTCGCCGTGTTCGCGGAGGAAGTCGTCCCAAGTGTACGATCCGACGACGGCCTCCTGACCGCCCACGGCGTCGTCGGCGGGATCGGGGCGCTCCTGCACCTCACCTTCGAGGGCAGGGGTGGTGTCAGCCTCGTCGGTAGCCATTGACTACTGGGTCACGCTGCGCACGCAAAAAATCACCCCTCAAGCTATCGTTCGAGCGAATCGGACCGCCACGACGGGAAGCCATTTCCGCCCCCTTCGCCTACCCGGTCCCATGCGCGACCTCGACGAGACCGACCTGCGGATCATCGAACTGTTGGCGGCGGACGCCCGGCGGTCCTACAGCGACATCGGCGAGGACGTGGGGCTCTCCGGGCCGGCGGTGTCGGACCGCGTCAAGCGGCTTCAGGACTCCGGCGTCCTCCGACGGTTCACCGTCGACGTGGACCGATCGCAACTGCGGGCCGGCGTGCCGGTGTTCGTCCGACTGGTCGTCGCCGACGGCTCGATGCCGGCGCTCCGCCAGCGGGTCGCGACCGCGAGCGCGGTCGAACACCTCTTCGTCACCGCCGACGAGGAACTCATGTTCTACGGCCGCGCCAGGGCCAATGGCGTCCGGAGTTGGCTCGACGATCTGGTGGGCGACGCCGACGTGCGTGACCGGGAGGTCACCGTCGTCGACGACGTGGAGTGGACGCCCGCGCTCGGCGGGGTGGAGTTCGCACTCACCTGTGCGGAGTGTGGCAACACCGTCGACAGCGAGGGGGAGACCGAACGGCTCGGCGACGACGTCTACCACTTCTGCTGTCCCTCCTGTCGCTCGCGGTTCGTCGAGCGCTACGAGCGGATGGAGGCGGGCGCGGAGTAGGGGGACATCGCGGAAACGACGAAACGGCTACTCCGTCAGCGACTCGGGGACGATCCGGGAGAGCCGCATCGCGTTCCCGGTGACGCCGAGGGTCATCCCGGCGTCGCCGATCAGGACCGCCGCCCAGATCGGGACGTAGCCGAATGGGACCGCCAACGCGAGTCCGGCCTTCACCGCGAGGCTGACCCAGATGTTCTGCCGGATGACGCCGTTGGCGTCGCCCGAGAGTTCGTAGAGGTACGGGAGCCGCGAGAGGTCGTCGCCCATCAGCGCGATGTCCGCGGTTTCGATGGCGGTATCGGTCCCCGCCGCGCCCATCGCCACGCCCACCGTCGCGGTGGCGAGCGCCGGCGCGTCGTTGATGCCGTCGCCGACCATGGCGACGCCGCCGTAGGTCTCGTCCAGTTCCGTGACGGCGTCGACCTTGTCCTCCGGGAGGAGTTCTGCGCGGAACTCGTCGACGCCGACTTCCTCAGCGATGGCGCGGGCGGTTCGCTCGTTGTCCCCGGTCAGCATCACGACGTGTTCGACGCCGAGGTCGTGGAGTCGGGCGACCGCCGCCGCCGCCTCATCGCGGATGTCGTCGGCGACGGCGACGACGCCCTCGATCTCGTCTTCGGTGCCGACGAGGACCACCGTCTTCCCCTGGGACTGGAGTTCGGGCACCACCGTCTCGAGGAGGTCCACACAGTCGTTTCGCTCACACAGTTGCCGGCTCTTCCGGGTGACGACGCCGCCGTCGGTCGCCGCGTGGACGTGGTTGAGGTCGAAGCCGAGTTCCTCGAACAGCCCCGGCTTCCCGGCGTAGTGGGTGGTGCCGTCGAGGTCGGCCCGAACGCCCTTGCCGGTGATGCTCTCGAACTCGCCGACCGACCGTTCGTCGACGTCCCGCTCCTCGGCGTGGCCGACGATGGCCTCACCGATCGGGTGTTCGGAGCGCGATTCGAGGCCGTGTGCACACCGAAGCACGTCGTCCTCGGTGTTGTCGCCCAGCGGAACCACGTCCGTCACCGTCAGCTCCCCGAACGTGAGCGTCCCCGTCTTGTCGAGGGCGACAGCCTCCACCTCGCCCATCGCTTCGAGGTGGTTCCCCCCCTTGATCAGCACGCCGTTCTTCGCGGCGCTGGTGATCCCGGAGACGACCGAGACGGGCGTCGAGATGACGAACGCACACGGACAGGCGAGCACCAGCAGCGTCAGCCCGTAGACGATGGCTTGGGTCCGGGTCGCCCCGAGCAGCGCCGGCGAGCCGAGCGTCACGAGCACCGCGAAGACGACGACAAGCGGCGTGTAGTACCCCGCGAAGCGCTCGACGAACTGCTCGCGTTGGGTCTTGTTCGACTGGGCGTCCTCGACCATCTCGATGATCCGCGAGAGGGTGTTGTCCCCGGCCTCCGAGGTGACCTGTAGTTCGAGGTAGCCCTGTTCGTTGACCGTCCCGGCGTACACCTCGTCGCCGGGCGTTTTGTCCACGGGCACGCTCTCGCCGGTGATCGGCGCCTGGTTCACCGCACTCTCGCCGGTCAGCACCTCGCCGTCGAGGGGGATCTTCTCGCCCGGCTTGACGACGACCACGTCGCCGACGCGGACCTCGTCGACGGGGAGGACGACCTCTTCCCCGTTGCGCTGGACCGTCGCCTCGTCGGGAGAGAGATCCATCAGCTCCTGCAGGGAGTTCCGGGCCTTGTCCATCGAGTAGCGTTCCAGCAGTTCGGCGACGCTGAACAGGAACGCGAGCGTCGCGGCCTCCATGTACAGCGCCTCCCCGAACCCTAGACTGACCGAGACGGCGCCGACGATGGCGAGAGTCATCAGCAGGTCGATGTCGAGGTTGCGGTTGCGTAGCGAGTAGTAGCCGCCGCGGACGATCTCCTGTCCGCCCACGACGACGGCCGCGAGGAACAGCACGTCGGCCGTCGAGAGCGACACCGTGGCGGCGACCGTGAGTAGCTCGGCGTTCAGCCCGCCGAGGACGAACTCCAACAGCAGGCCGAGGAGGGTGAAGCCGCCGCTGATCCACGTCTTGATCGCTCGCGTGCTCCGCCAGACGCTCTCGCCCCCGGCGACGCCGCCGTCGCCGCCGCCGTCGACCGTCGAGTCGGTGATCTCGTAGCCGGCGTTCTCGATGGCCCGAATCACCTCGGCGGCGGACGCGCGGGACTGGTCGAACGTGACCACGATCTTTCCGGTCGTCGGCTGGGTACGGAAGCTCACGACCCCGTCGACGCTCTGGATCGCGTTCTCGACCTTGCCGGCACAGGAGGGGCAGTCCATTTCCGGCGCGGTGAACGACTCCGTCGCCTCGCCGACGCCGGACTCGACCTCGTAGCCGGCCTTCTCTACCCGGTCTGCGACCGCCTCCGGCGTCGTGGCGCCGGCCTCGTAGCCCACGGTGAGCGTGCCGGTCGTCACCTGCGGATCGACGGTCTCGACGGCGTCGATCTCGCGGACGCTCGACTCGACCTTGCCGGCACAGGATGGGCAGTCCATCCCGGGGACCGTGAGTTGGACCGATTCGGCCTCACCGAGGTCCGCCGCGGGGGCGCCCACCCGATCGTCGTGATCGTGGGCGTCGTCTGACTCGTCGTTACTGCTCATGCTCCGGGATAGTCGTCCCTCAGTTAATAACCCCGCTGCTAAAAACGGGGGGTCTAAATGGGTCATATTAGCAATTCAGAGGAAACAAATTGTTAACTCCGCTCCGAAGGGACGTTCGTCGCCGGGCGTTGGGGATCGTCGACGTACACGGAGTGGGTGGGTTCCGCGTGAACGGGCACGGTGGGATTCGAACCACGATCGCTCCCGTTCGATCGCCGCGCTTGCCCACCTCCCGCTCCCTGCTTCGGAATCCCACGAGTGGCGCTGCTGCTCACGTTCGTTCGCAGACAGCGGGCACGGTGGGATTCGAACCCACGATCGAGGAGTTAGGAACCCCTCGCCTTGTCCGCTAGGCCACGTGCCCCAAGCGCCGCTACTGGGTCAGGGGTCAAAAGAACGCGCTTCCGGCTCAGTTGTCGGTCGTCTCGGTCTCGGTCTCCTCCTCTTCCTCGACGCTCTCGGCGGTCGTCGAGTCAGTGGAGGTCTCCGGCGGCTCCTTCATGTCTTCGAGCTCCTGGTTCAGCTCCTCACGGCCCTTCTGGAACTCACCCATCGCCTGCCCCGTCGAACGGGCCAGCTTCGGGATCTTGTTCGCGCCGAACAGGAGCACGAGCACGAGGAGGATGATGATGAGCTCGGGGCCCCCGGGGATCGGTACTTGTAGCGGCGCAATCTGGAACATCTCTATGCGACTGTACCCCACTCCGAACTATAGGCCTTTTGGATATGCGGGGCGCCGGGCCAGCGCTTATCACGCAGACACCCGACCCGTGGGTATGGACGACCCCGCCCCGCCCGCCGTGGGCGACGACGCACCGCCGTTCACCGCACCGGTCGCCGACGCCGACGGGATCGACCCGCACCCGCTGGAGGACTACCTCACGGACACCCCGACCGTGCTGGCGTTCTACCCCGCCGCGTTCTCGAACACCTGTACGACCGAGTTCTGTACGTTCCGGGACCGACTCGGCCCGCTCGCCAACGGCGACGCGACGGTGCTGGGGGTCAGCACCGACCTCCCGTGGGCGCTCGCGGCGTTCCGGGAGGAGGAGTCGCTCCCGTTCGCTCTCGTCGCCGACAACGACGCCACGATCTGTACGGACTACGGCGTCCGGACCCACTTCGAGCGCCTCGGTATCGACGACGTGGCGCGACGATCCGTGTTCGTCCTCGACGCCGAGGGGACGATCACGTACCGGTGGCTCGCCGACGACTCGGGGCAGGAACCCGACTACGAGGCCGTCGACGCCGCCGTCGCCGATGCGGCAGCGGCCACCAGCGTGGGCGCCGAACCCACCGAGTGAGCGGCCACCCCGACGGTCTTTTTGTGTTGCCCTTGTGAGGTGGGGCTATGGCGACGGACTCCTCCAGCTACGAGTACGACCCGGAGGCGCGGCACGCGTTCCCCGACGAACGGCTCAACCGCGTGCTCCCCGCGCTCATCGAGGACCCCGAACTCGTTGCGTACCTCGACGCCCAGAACGTCAACGCGGTCACGCGCAAGGGGTACAACGATCACGGGAGCAAACACATCGAGATCGTCCGGAACCGCGCGCTCCGGCTGTACGACCTGCTGAAAGCCGGCGGCGTCGAGTTCAACGGCGCCAGTCAGCAGGGCCTCGACGAGGCTGACGAGGCGGTCATCGTCGCGCTGGCGGCGACGCTGCACGACATCGGCCACGTCGTTCACCGGGACGACCACGCCTACTACTCGATCCCGCTGGCGGCCGACTTCCTCGACCGCTTTCTCGACCCGTTCTACGATATCGGCGCGAAGGTCCGGATCAAGGGGGAGGTGCTGCACGCGATCCTCTGTCACCACACCGAGGAGACGCCGCTGACCCGGGAGGCGGGCGTGATCCGTGTCGCCGACGCGCTGGACATGGAACACGGCCGCTCGCGTATCCCCTACGAAGAGGGCGGTCGCGGCATCAACACCCTCTCCAGCCAGGCGATCCGGCAGGTCAGCCTCCAACCGGGCGACGGCAAGCCCGTGCTGGTCGAAATCGAGATGATCAACGCGGCAGGCGTCTATCAGGTCGACAACCTCCTCAAGGCCAAACTCACCGACTCGACGATCGAGGACGCGGTCCGCATCGTCGCGGTCAACACTAAGACCGACGACGACCTCGTCGAGCGCATCGAACTCTGAGGGCGGGGGTGTCGTCGGTCGACGCCGTCGGCCGACTGCGGTAATCTCGGCGGGGGATGGATTCCTTTTTGCGTCGCTGTTTCGTCGGTCCGGACGAGAGTGGCACGTTTCGGAAACTCGGTCGGCCTGCTCCGGAACCGGGAGTTCCTCGCGCTCGCGGGGACCGCCTTCGCCCGGAGTCAGGCGTACTCGACCATCATCATCGCGCTCGCGCTCTACGCCGACGCCTTCGGTACCACCGGGTTCGTCGAGGGACTCTGGGGCACGGCGTTCGCGACGGTCCAGCTACTGATCGTCCTCCCGCTGGGTCGGAAGATCGACACGGGGAACGCGAAGAACTGGCTGCTCGGCGGCCTGCTGGTCAACGTCTTCGTCTTCGTCGGCTACATGTTCGTGACCAGTTCCGTCCACATCGTCCTCGTCCGGATGTTGCAGGGCATCGGCGCCAGCATGCTCTGGATTACGGGTGCGTCGGTCGTCGGACAGATCTCACCCGACGACGAGAGCGGCCGCTGGCTGGGGTCGTACAACCAGGTGGCCGCGCTCTCCTCGCTCGCGGGCAACGTCGTGGGAGGGCTGCTCCTCTCGATCTACGACCCGCTCCAGTCACGGGTGGTGTTCGCCGTCCTCACCGTCATCACGCTGGTCGCGTTCGCGCTGGTCTACCTGAACCTCCGTGACGACCCCGGCGGCGGCGTCGACGACCCCGAGGCCCAGTCGGGGACGGGGACGATCAAGAAACTGCTCGCGCTCCCGATGCTCCGGTCGCTGGTGCTGTTCCGCCTCTCCTTCTCGGTGGGGAAGATGGCGGTCATCATCTTCCTGCCCATCCTCGCGGCCCGGCAGTTCGGTATCGGCGCGTTCGCCATCGGCTGGATCCTCGCCGGCGGGAAGATCACGAAGGCGCTGTTACAGGGCTACGTCGGCGACCTGACCGACCGGATCGGCGACCGCGCGAAGTTCGTCGCCGTCGGCGCGCTGCTGTACGGGGTGGGGATCGCCCTGATTCCCCTCTCCCTGCCCGCCGAGGAGATGGTGGGACGGTTCCGGTTCGGCTACTTCGGCCGCGGGCAGGAACTCGGCGGCGGCTTCCTCGTCCTGTTCGGGGCCTACGCGATCATGGGTATCGGCGACTCCATCCGGCTTCCCGCGAGCATGGCGCTGTTCGTCGAGGAGGGGGAACGCTACGACTCGGTCGCCAGCGCGATGTCGCTGCGCTCGATCTCGTGGAAGATCGGCCAGACGGTCGGCCCGCTCGGGGTCGGCTTGATCAAGGACTTCATCGGCGTCGTCGAGGCGTTCCTGACGGCCTCGGTGTTCGTCGTCTTCGCAACCGGGGTGTTCTGGGTGACCCACAGCCTCTCGAAGGAACCCGAGGGCGTCGACCCCGCGCTCGGGGATTAGTCGTCGATGTTCTCGACCTCGAACTCGTCGCGGTCGGCGGCGAGCCGGTAGGTCGGGACGGTTCGGTAGATGACCTCGACGACGTTCTTCCGGCGCAGGCTCCCCAGGGCGTCCCGGACCGCCTCCACCTCGGGGTCGATGTCGAACTCCGTCCGGAGTTTCCCCAGCACGCTCACGACGCTCTCTGACTCCTCGTCGGGGCCGGCGATCACGTCGAGGACCTGTGCGTGGAGTTCCGGGACGCGGATGAGTTCCGGGACGCCGTCGGTGTCCTCGGCGGGGACGCTCGGCTCCACGTCCACGAGTTCGACGCCCTCCTCGGTGGCCCGGATCAGGCTGTCGTCGTCGCGGTAGTAGTAGTCCTTGAGCTCCCCTTCGAGGTACTGGTGGACCTCGCTGCCCGACTCCATCCCCCAGCGGTCCTGTAGCTCCTTGTTCTTCGTCGGCTGGAGGGTGACGATGTCCGCGAGGCGCTCTTTCGCCTCGTCGCTCAGACTCATTGGCGGGACTGGGGTATCGGGCCCTATGGCTATTCCGGTCGCGGGAGCGAACCGCGCCAGCTAAGCCCCACAGCCGGCTACCACCCCGTGTGCGAAACATCACCGATCGGGTCTCGAACCCCTTCGGGATGACGCCGCCCTGTGAGCGGTTCGTCCCGGGCTACGGCGACGCGAACGCGGACTTCCACGTCGTCGGCGATCACCCCGGCGTCCACGGCGGCGCCGACACGGGTGTCCCGTTCTCCGGAACCGAGGCGGCTGAACGGCTGCAACGGGCGTTACAGGAAGCGGGGCTCCTCCACAGCATCGGCGACGAACCCGCCGTCGAGCGAACGTTCATGTCGTACCTCCACAGCTGTGTGTCGACGGGCGAGGACGGCCCCAGCGACGCCGACTACGTCGAGATGGAGCGGTACTTCGACGCCGAACTCCGCGCGATCGCGGCACACGTTCTGCTCCCCGTCGGCGAACGAGCGACGCGACACGTACTGGAGACGTTCACCGCGCAGGCCTACCGGACCGAGATGGACATGGACCGACTCCACGGTCAAGAGCTACTGGGCAGCGGCTGGCTCGTGATGCCGATCAAGGACCCCGACGACTGGAACGACGGCGACGACGAACGGCTCGTCGAGTCGCTACTGGAACTTCAGTCGACGGACTTCCGTCGGGAGAGTGACCTCGGCCGGTTCCTCCCGGGAGGGGAGTCCTACCACGTCCGTTAGCGCGTCGCCCGGAGGTACCGACCCACGTCGACGAGGAACCCGCCGCCGCTGAGGACCGGCAGCACCACCAACCCCAGCAGCGCGGCCCACGTGGGGACGGCGCTGACGAACCACAACCCGAGCACGACCGCCGGCGCGAGCGACGGGAGCGCGTACACCCACGCGGCGCCGCGTCCGAACCGCCCGACTGCCGTCAGCACGACCAGCGGGAGCACGGCTGCCCCGACCGGGAGGAGGAGTCCAAGAGTGGGCGTCCCGGCCGTCGCTGTCTCGACAGCGTTCAGGGCGTACCGCCCCGGCGAGGCGAGCGGGAACCCCCCGAGCAGCGTGCCGACCGGGTTCGCCGTCAGATCGCTGACGGCCGTCCGGAGTGCCGCCTGTCGGCCGGCGGCGTAGATGCCCAGCCCAGCGAGGTACGCGAGCAGACCGATGGCGACGACGCCGTACCAGCGGCGCAGTCCGCGCCGGCGACGGGCGCCCGCGGACGTGGACGGTTCGGTACTCGGTGACCTGGCGGTGTTTGTCGCGGCGTCCCAACTGTCCCGTTCGGCGCCCGCCGTCGTTCCGCCGCCGTTTCCGCCGCTACTCGTCGTACTGTCGCGCTGGCTCGTTCCGCGCTCGTCGCGCTCGCGGCGCTGGCGGGTCGTGTTCGTGCTCCCACTCGCCGAGGCAGACGTGTCGCTGCCGCGGCTCCCGCTGTCTGTCGTGGTGCTCTCGCGTGAGTCGGTATCCGTCGAGGTAGTCGATGAGGTAGTCGAGGTAGACGCGGAGGTCCGCGACGACGACCCCGACGCGGACCCGGACGTGTCGGTCGTCGTCGACCGACTCCGGTCGCTCGGTCCGGTCGATGCGCTCGAACCGGACGAACTGCTGCTGCTCGTCGTCTGATCGGCGTCGCTCGTCGTCGTCCCGTCGGGGAGGTCCTCGTCGGGGAACACCGAGATCGGCGGGAGGTCATCGAGGTTTTTCTCGACGTACTCGCGGTGGCCGAGCCGGTCGTAATCCTTCCGCTCGGCCGGGTCCGAGAGCACGTCGTGGGCCTTGCGGATGAGTTTGAACTGGGCGTCCCCCTCGGGATGGTCGTTCACGTCTGGATGGTACTCCCGGACGCGCTCCCGGTAGGCCCCCTTCAGCTCCTCGGCGGAGGCGTCGTCGGAGGTCCCGAGAACGTCGTAGAGGTCCGCCGGCATGCCACGGCCTACGAACAGTCCGTGTTTGAATCTACCGCCACGACCCGACAGCCAGCCGACGGGACGCCCGCCCGTCCCGAGTGGGAACCCTCTTTGTCGCCGCCCGAGGAGAGCCTCCATGGAGCGTATCCGGCTCGGGAACACCGTCTTCGAGGGGCAGAACAACGTCTACCTCCTGCAGGGGGAGGAGACCGTGCTCGTCGACGCCGGTGTCGCCACGGAGCCGACGCGGACGGAACTGATCGACGGGCTGGCCGACCACGGTGTCACGCCCGCCGACGTGGACCGACTGTTCCTGACCCACTGGCACTACGACCACTCTGGGTTGGCGGGGATGATCCAGCAAGCGAGCGGCGCGACGGTCCACGCCCACGAGGCGGACGCGCCGCTGATCGCCGGCGACGAGGCGTCACTGGCCGAGGAGCACACGCGCCAACAGGAGATGCTGGAGGCGTGGCAGCTTCCCGACGGCCCCCGCGAGGAGCTACTCAGCTTCCTCGATGGGCACGCGGACCTCCGCGGCGACCCGGTCGACGTGACGCCCTTCACCGGCGGGGACACCTTCGCGGTGAACGGCCTGGAGATGGAGGCGGTCCACCTCCCGGGCCACGCCGCGGGCCTGACCGCCTTCGCCGTCGAACGGGACGGCCGACGCGAGGCGTTCGTCGGCGACGCGATCCTGCCGAAGTACACGCCGAACGTTGGCGGCGCCGACGTCCGCGTCGAGGCGCCGCTTTCGCAGTACACCGACAGCCTCGTCGAAATCGTCGAACGAGACTGGGACCGCGCGCTGCCGGGCCACCGCGACCCGATCGAGGACCCCGCCGGACGCGCCCGGGAGATCCTCGAACACCACCGCGAGCGCACCGGGAACGTCGTCGACGTGCTGGAGCGTCACGGCGCCTGCGACGTCTGGACGGTGAGCCACCACCTGTTCGGCGAACTCGAGACGATCCACATCCTCCACGGGCCGGGTGAGGCTTTCGCCCACCTCGATCACCTGGAGCGACACGGCATCGTCGAACACGAGGCGACCGACTACCGGCTTGTCGCGGACGACCCGGACCTCGACGCGCTGTTCCCGTCGCCGTAGCCGGCCGCGGGTTCGCGCGGCCGACCACGGGCCTGCCACGAGTGGTGCGTTTTTACGTTCCAAGTCCGGAGTAGGCGTATGAGCGAAGCCGATCCCGAGTACCAAGTCGCCGTCGTCGGTGGGGGGCCCGCGGGCCTGACAGCCGCGCTCTACACCACCCGACTGGGCCACGACACCGTCCTCATCAACCGCGGCGGCGGCCGCGCGGCGATGATGCAGGACACGCACAACGTCATCGGCATCACCGAGGAGACATCCGGCGCCGAACTGCTCCAGACCGCCACCGAGCAGGTCGAGTCCTACGGCGCCGACACCGTCCGGGGCTACGTCTCGGACGTCCACGGCGGCGTGGGGAACTTCACCCTCGACGTGGGCGACGACAGCTACACCGCCGAGCGCGTCGTCCTCGCGACGGGGTTCTCCGACGAGCGGCCGGACCCGCCGCTGCCCCGAACCGGCCGCGGGCTTCACTACTGCCTGCACTGTGACGCCTACATGTTCATCGACGAGTCGGTGTACGTGATGGGCACCGGCGAGAGCGCCGCCCACGTCGCGATGATCATGCTCAACTTCACCGACGAGGTGGACCTGCTGCTCCGCGGGGCTGAGCCGGAGTGGAGCGACACCACCGACGAACAGCTTCGGGCCCACCCCGTCGAGATCATCGACGAGGAGATCACCGGGATGAACACCGGCGACGACGGCTGGCTGGAGTCCTTCGAGTTCGAGGACGGGACCGTCCGGGAGTACCGCGGCGGCTTCCCCATGTTCGGCTCGGACTACCACGCCGAACTCGCCGACGTGCTCGGGCTGAAACGCGTCGACGACGACGGCGAGGAGGCAGTCGAGGTCGACGACCACGGCCGAACCTCCGTCGAGGGCGTGTTCGCCGTCGGCGACCTGACGCCGGGGCACAACCAGATCCCGGTCGCGATGGGTGAGGGTGCGAAGGCCGGCATCGCGCTCCACTACGACCTCCGGGAGTACCCCAAGTCGCTGGCCGAACTTGACGGCGACTCCGTCGACCCGGCGGCGACGCCAGCGGTTTCACAGAAACTCCGCGACGCCGCCGCCAAGCGTCACGACGATGCCGAAGCGCCGGCGGCCGACGACGACTGAGCGAGCAGGCGCCAGTCGGTCGGCGCGCAACGGGTGGCCACACATTCGCGGCCCGTTCCGCGGCAGGCCCTCAGCGCACGGGGTGGGTGGTCCCGTCCTCTGCGGCGAGGGTCGGGCCGTCGTGAAGGGGAACATCCTTATTGCCCCCAGTAGTTTGTCCGAACGCGCACCGGTGGTCTAGTGGCAGGACCTGAGCCTTCCAAGCTCATGGCCCGGGTTCAAATCCCGGCCGGTGCATTCTCTTCGTTCGCTACTGCCGAAACAAGCTTCGTGAGCGGCGCGACGACCACGGCGTCGGGTTCATGGTAAACGACCAGCCGGCCCATCCCAAACAGTTATCCACTGCATACCGTTTTGCAGGGAAGAATGTTCCACCAGTTATTAAGTTAATAAACCACATGCTACTCTGTTACATGTGTCAGCAGGCAAAACGTTTTTCTTACGCGTATCCAAGGTGACATCATGGAGATCCCGATAACCCGGGAAATGACGACACAGAACGCTCCTATCGATGTACGGATCGAGGAGCGGGCACAGGCGGAGTACGATCTGAGTGGCGACGGTGAGTACGTCGACTTGGGCAGCATAGAGGGTCGCTTACTGGTCGAGTACGAGGCGAACCGGGGTGAACTGGTGGAGGTGATCGAGCGAGCCGAGGAGCCGACGATCAGGGACCGGCTCAATATGGTGCTCGAAAATTGGAGCCACGGTGCCTCGTCGGCCGACGAGTTACGCCTCAACTACGGGCGGCTCGTGCTCCGAGGAACAGACCCACTGGACGAGGTCGAGCCGTCGATGCCGCTACGCAGCGACGTTTCAGTCCAGCGGGTCGAGGAAACCTCCCCGAGCGACCTGAAACGTGAGCTCAGACAGGAGATCGAGTACGAGACGAACCACTCAGCGCTGGAATCGGACCTGCGGGATCACTTGGAGCGGGAAGGAGTACCCCCCAGCGAGTACGAGATCGGCGTCCCGATTCACATCCAAGCTCGCGCCGACCCAATTGCCGACGAGAACGAGGACGTGTTCGGCACCGAGTTCACGCTTACTGTCCGGAACAACCGACGTTACCCGACACGGAATTCGAGTATCAGCCTCTCGATGCCACCAGAGATCGGTCGGGAGGCCGAACTCGGGCCGAACACGACGGGGACGTACGACCCTGCAGACGAGGTGTACGAGTTTGTGATCGATGGCCTCGGTCCGGGAGAGAACACTGCGGTGTCGTTCGTCGTTCCACCGTCGGCTGGCCGCGATCTCGAACAGGTCGCTGGTGAAGCCGAGATCCACACCGACCACACGTTCTCGTATCTCTGGCCGTACGCGGTGTTCGACGCCGGTGGTGAGAAGGTGTATGACATGGACGGCGCTGCCGACGCCGGGATGGCCGATGTCTCCTCGACCTGTGCGATCGAGGCAGAGTTCCATACGCCCACGTCGGCGATCACGGTCGGCGAAGGCGCCGAGGTGACCAAGCGGCTGACCGTCGAAGGGGTGACCCCGCCGACGGCCGCGGGCGAGATCGAATCCATTCTGAGCCGACGCGGCCTCGACGCGTCCGGCCCCAACCTCGAAGAGACTCGCGAAATGCACGAGGATGCGGAAGTGACGAAGTTCAACGGCGAGTTCACCGACGCCTCAGTCGTTGTTGAGGACACCCGTATCGCTGTCAGAGTCGCGATCAAGGGTGAGCGACGGACCGGCGAGGTAGAGGCGACTCGCGAAGAAGGCGAGAGTCTCCCTGCCCAACGTCGCAACGTCTCGATGGCGTACGGCCGAGTCGGCGTCGACATCGTCGGTCGTGGTGCTGACAACGAGAAAGTCGAAAGCTACGTGAACGATCTGCGCAACGACATTCAGATGACACTCGACTCGATGGCCACGGAGGTCTGAAAATGCTGATAGAAAAAGAGTTCGACAAACCCTACCCCGAATCGCCGGAGTGTGAAGTGAACGAACGCGACTGCGAGTTCAATGTCGACGCCGTCTGTCACGACTGTGGACGGCTACTTTGTGATAGCTGTGCGATCGGGATCCGTCACCAGCCCCAACTGGTGAAGTACAAGTACACCAGTGATGGGGAGACCGAGCGCACCCAACTCCACTGCCCGGACTGCCTCAACGAGCACGACTTGAACTATCAAATCGTTGGTGCCGGAAGCGGAAGCCTTGCGCTCGGGTTGCTGCTCCTGATTACCACTGGCGGGAGTTCGATCGTGTTGGCGCTGCTGGCGCTGCTGTTACTCGTTGGTGGCGCGCTAGTCCTTCGCAACGAGTACCGACTCAAGGAACGGATCAACGATTCGTACACGCTAGCCGATCTGGTCTGACCGCCCTCACGGCGGTATCGAGATGGAGCGGCCGGGGGCAGTTCGCTGGACTCTCTAACGAGCGTTCCTTTCCTCACGAAGAACGACTCTCTAACGAGCGGTCCTTTCCTCACGAAGATTTCGACGGTGGATCCCGCGCGCGCTCGCGCCGTCGCTCCAACAGCGCCCGAACCCCCTTCCCCGGCCCGCCTTCGATGGGCCAGCCCTTCGTCCGCCACTGTGGCGGTTCCGGCTCGAACGACCCACAGCGACTGCCACACTCGGCCTCGCTCTGACAGCGTCTCTTCGCCCCACAGACCGGCACCAGCCCGCGGCCCATCCGTTCGAGGTCGAACCAGCGGCAGTCCGGGCGAGTCGTCTCGGTGAACGACCGCCAGCCCTTGCCGTACGCCCGCTCGGCGATGAGGCGTCGCCGCCGGGCCTTCTCCGCCGAGTCGAAGCGCTCGCCGTCACTCTGTGGCTCGAGCGTCGACGGGAGCCAGTCGACCGTCGCCGCGTCGGCGTCGACCCGGGGTCGGTCCCCCCCGTCGCCGAAGTCCATCGTCAGAACCCCGGCTTCGACCGGGAACTCACGCAGGAGTGCCGGCTCGACCCGCTCGCCGGTTCGACCGGTCGCCAGCCACACCTCGTCGGCGAGTGCCGTCTCGACGTCGTGTTCGAGTTGGTCCGACAGCGCGGCGGCGGCGCTGGCGTCGAGATCCGGCTTGTTCTCGATGGCGACGATGCGGCGCACCCAGTCGGGGTACGGTCGATTCCGCCGGATCTCGATACGGCGCCCGTTCTTCCGTTTCTCGATCAGGCCGCGGGCGGCGCCGCGGTGGATCGCCTCGCGGACGTAGCGCCACGGGTACCCCGGGTCCGGGAGCGCGTCACGGTAGTAGGCCCACTCCGCCGGTGCGTGGCGGACGAGGGGCAGCAGGTCGCCGTCGATCGTTCGGTCGCCGAACTCCCGGCGCGCCGCGAGCCCCTCGGGATCGCACTCGATCACGATGGTGTCCCAGCGACGCTTCTGGGTGCCGAGTTGGCGTGAGACGATCACGGGTGGTGCGGCGTCGGCGCTCTCGCCGTCGACGCCACGAGCGGCGTCGTCGGGTGGCCAGTCGAGTTCGGCCCAGCGACAGACCAGTAGCTCGAAGGTGAACTCCGAACTGATAGCGGGGTCGGGCACCGGCCTACGCCGGCGTGCCGACGTAGCCGTCGCCCTCGGCCTCTTTCACGGCATCGAGGTACTCGTGGGCGTCCTCCAGGATGTCGCGAGGGCCGTCCTGCGTGATCGTGTTGAGCGCCTGCTCGTAGTCGCGCCACTGCATGTCGCGGTGTTCCGAGGAGAGCTCCGCGCTCGCCTCGAACGACCGGGCGATGAACAGGTGGACCGTCTTGTGGATGGTGTTCCCGTTGGCCTCGAACACGTAGTCGTACTCCTTGCGGAAGCCGTCGATGAGTCTGAAGTCCTCGATCCCGGCCTCCTCAGTCACTTCTCTGATCGCGGTCTGCTGGAGCTCCTCTTCCCCCTCGACCCCGCCCTTGGGGAACTCCCAGTCCCCGGGTCGGCTCTTCAGGAGCAGGTACTCCCGTTCGCCGCGGGTGTCGCGGAAGAGGATGGCTCCAGCGGACGTCGCTTCGACCGTCATTGCATTCGGGTAAGCGACCTGCTCTTAAATTGGCTTCGGTGACCGGAACCGCGCCGCCGGGTGGTGGGGAGACTCTCACACCCCGCGACCGGCGGTAGATGCGTTTTTCACCCTCGAACACAATCTCGGAGTATGACCTTCGTCACGACCCTCACCTTTCGGAGCGGGGACCGGGCCACGCTCGACGAAACGGTGACCTCACTCAAACAGCAAGTCGAACGCAAAGGTGCCGAGTGTAAGGGCCCCCATCAGGAACAGCCCGAACACCACGCGGTGCCGCTGTACAGCCAGTGCCAGCTCGGGGACCGCTCGGACTCTTGGAACTACACCGTCTACACCCGCTGGCTCGAGATCCACGGCTCGAACCACATCGCCCGCGAGGTCGCCGGCACCGACCTCCCCGACTCGATCCACATCGAGGTCGACGTGGAGCGACGCGCCAGTCAGGCCTACCGCTAACCCCGCCCTCCGCTTTCCCGTCGCGTTCTCTCCGCTTCTCCGTCGCGTTCTCTCCCGTTCGTTACGTGGAACCGGCCCGGTTCAGGCCAGTTCCGCTGTGCCCGTCGAGGAGTAGGCGTCGAACTCGGTCACCCGGATCCTGACCTCGTCGTCGACGGCCACGTCGGCGCCCGGCAGCCGAAGCACCGTGTCGCCGATCCGGACCAGCGCGTCGTCGCCGTCGCGGCCGGTGACGATCACGTCGAGTTCGTCGCCCGCCTCGTAGCGTGGCGTCGCCGTTCGGAAGCCGAGGCCGGCGACGAAGGCGTCGAAGCGGCTCATACGCGACTCACCTCCTCGCTCGACCGGTCGCTAACGTACTCCCTGCCGAAGCCGGTCACCGCGGCGACGATGAACACCGCGACGAGGAACCAGCCGTGGAACACGTACGGGAACACGGCGGCGGGGTTGACCAGCATCTCGACGGTGAACCAGTCGTACTCGGCCGGGAGCGACTGCATCGCCGAGTAGCCCGCGAGCACGCCGCCGCCCCACGGGAAGATGTAGCCGAGCGCCGACGTGTTGGCGTCAAGGATGTTGGCCCGACGGTAGCCGTTGATGTTGAACCGTCGGCCCAGCGTGCGGACGTACGGCGCGATAGCGATCTCGGCGGCGGTGTTGATCGTCACCATCGCGTTGACCAGCGCGGTGCCGAACACCATCGTCACCTCCGCCCGGCGGACGCTCGTCGCCACGGTGTCGAGCAGCCAGGTCTGGAGCGCCTCGAAGCCGCCGCCACGGCGCATGATCTGTGCGCCGGCGACGATCAGCAGCGTCAGGACGATCAGCGGGAAGAAGCCGACGGCGCCGTTGTAGAGGCTGCCGCCGACGCCCGTCTCACCCGCCGGAACCGTCTCGACGACGGCGCCGACGAGCGGCGCGGTGTCGAGGGTCGTGGCGAGGTTCGAGCCCTCGGACGCGGCGAACACCAGCATGTCGCTGACGCCAACGTCGACCCGGCCGAAGTAGCCGAGCAGGACGTTCAACACGAACGCGCTGGCGATCCCCCAGGAGACCGCCTCGACGATGTGGCGGCCCCGGACGGCGGTGACGATGACGATGGTCACCGGGATCAGGTGGAGCAGGCCGAAGACGGCCCCCGATCCGGGGGTGGTCCCGGCGGGCGCGCTCCCGGTCGGCAGCAGCACGCCCGCGGCGAGGTAGGAGACGAACGCGAGTACCGCCGCGACGGCGGCGTACTTGATCCGCGAGGCGACGACGCCGCCGATGTCGGCGTCCTGGGTCACCGCGCTCACGATGGTCGTGTCCGAGACGGGCGCGAGGTTGTCACCGAACACCGCCCCCGAGAGGATGGCCCCGAACAGGAGGATCGGGTTCGTACCGAGCAGGAGCCCTGCCGGGAACACCAGCGTCACGAAGGCGATGGTCGTCCCGTAGCCCGTCCCAATACCCGTCGCGAGCAGCCCCGCGAGCAGGAACGTCACGGCGGGGAACAGCGCCGCCCCGACGTCGGCGGCGTTGGCCGCCCAGACGAGGCCGTCGACGAACCCGCCGGCTTGGATGGTGTTCGCGAACATGCCCGCCCAGAGCCACGCGACGGCGGCGGTAGCGGCGACTTTCTGGGTCATCCCCTCGAAGATCGCGTCGGCGTAGGTCTTCCAGTCCCCGCGGACGAACGGCAGTCCGGCGATCAGCCCGACGAGCATCCCGACGACGAGGCCGGCCGTGTCACCGATCCCGAGCACGCCCGACTGGAAGACGGCCCAGAGGACGAACACCCCGATCGGGATGGTGCTTGCTGCCGGCCCCCCACGGAACCGGAGCGGCGATTCCTCGGTGGTCGTATCGCTCATGGAATTGCTGCGGAGGGGCGGCCTGATAAACGGCCCGTCCTGTCGAAGTGTCGGTTTTCCACCGCCTGTGCGCCGGGCGGCCGCTGCCGACACGCCGAGGTTTAAGCGCCCGCCAGCCCACCGGTCGGCTGTGAACGTAGACGCCGACGCCCTGACAGAGACCCGCCGTGACCTCCACCGCCACCCCGAGCCCGCGTGGTGTGAGTTCTACACGACCGCCCGAATCGTCGAGGAGCTCCGGGCCCGCGACGTGGACGAACTCCACGTCGGCCCGGACGCGCTGGAGGAGAGCGACGAGCCCCGCATGTCGCTTCCCGACCAAGCCACCCGCGACGAATGGAAGGACCGCGCCGTCGACGCCGGCGCCGACGCCGACCTCGTCGAACGCCTCGACGGCGGCAACACCGGCGCCGTCGCCGTCATCGAACAGGGCGAGGGGCCGACCGTCGGCCTCCGCGTCGACATCGACGGCCTCCCGATCCCGGAGAGCGACGAGGAGTCCCACGCCCCCGCCGCGGCGGGCTTCCGCTCGGAGAACGAGGGCTACATGCACGCCTGCGGCCACGACGCCCACGCGACGGTCGGCCTCGGCGTGCTCGACGCCGTGCGCCACAGCGACTTCTCGGGGACGCTCAAAGTCTTCTTCCAGCCCGCAGAGGAGCGCGTCGCCGGCGGCGGCCCGATGTCCCGATCGGGCCACCTCGACGACGTGGACTTCCTCTACGCGGTCCACATCGGCCTCGACCACCCGACCGGCGAGATCGTCACGGGAATGGGCGGGTTCCTCGCCGTTTCGGGCTTCGAAGTCGAGTTCGAGGGATCGCCGGCCCACGCCGGTGCCCACCCCGAGGAGGGCGACAACGCGATTCAGGCGATGGCGGCGGCGATCACGAACATGTACGCGATCCCGCGCCACGCCGACGGCCCCACTCGGGTCAACGCCGGCGTCGTCGAGGGCGGCACCGCCTCGAACATCGTCGCCGCCGAGGCCGCCATGGAGTGTGAGGTCCGCGGCCAGACGACCGAACTGATGGAGTACATGTGGGACGAGACCGGCCGCGTCGTCGACGCCGCCGCCGACATGCACGACGTGAGCGCCGAACGGAGCCTGAACTCCCGAGCCCCCTCCGCGGAGAGCGACGACGAACTCGCAGCGTTGATCGGCGACGCCGCCGGGAGCGTCGAGGGCGTGGACTCCATCGTCGAGCACGACGAACTCGGCGGCAGCGAGGACGCGACCTTCCTGATGAACCGTGTACAAGAGCAGGGCGGGAAGGCCTGCTACGTCGGCCTCGGGACGGACCACCCGGGCGGCCACCACACCTCCGAGTTCGACGTGGACGAGGACTCGCTGACCATCGGCGTCGAGACGCTTGCGGGCGCCATCGAGTCCCTGAGCGAAAGCGAGGACTGACCCTGCGAAAGCCCCCAGCGGTACCGAACCGGTAAACGCCCTTTTGGCCGCTCGGATGCGTTCAGTCCGACGAAACGACTGCTCTGTATCCGGCGACCGAGCGACCGCAGCAAAAAGTCGTGGTCTAGTACTTCGGATCGGCGCCCGTCCGCTCGTAGACGCGCTCCATGATCGAGTCGCGCTGGTCCTGCCAGCGCGGCAGCGCCGACGGCCGATCGGGGTAGGACTCGTAGTGGCTCAGCAGTTCCTCCGCCAGGTTGCGGACCTGATAGATCTCCCAAAGCTGGTCGAGGTGGCCGATCGCCCCACGGAGCGTCTGGAGTGCGGTTCGCGGACCGATCGAGGCCTTCCCGGAGTAGAGCGCCTCGGCGATCGGTTCGCCCGGCAGCGAGGCGAGCATCGACGTGAGTTCGTCGACCTCGACGGCCGTCGAGAGCACGTTGTACACGTCGAGTGCGGCGTAGCGCGCGCCGAAGTGCTCCATCACGCGCTCGTTGTAGCGCCAGAGTTCCTCGCCGGCGCGACCGCCCGAGATGGCCGCGATGGCCTCCTCGGCGGCGTACTGGCCGGAGTAGGCGGCACCGGCGATCCCGCCGCCGGTGGTGGGGTTGACGAGGCCGGCGGCGTCGCCAACGGCGACCATCCCCGGCGCCGTCGCCGAGTCGTACGGTCGGCGGGTCGGGAGTGCGGCGCCGAGTTTGTCGACGACCTCCGCGCCCTCGAACTCGGCGCGGTTCTGCATGTCCTTCCGGAGGTCCTGAACCAGCTTCATCGGCTCCTCGGTCATCTGGAAGCCGAGGCCGACGTTGATCGTCGTCGGTGTGCGCGGGAAGTACCAGAGGTAGCCCGAGGCGCGGTCGGTCGGCTTGAACACGAGCGCGTCGTCCCAGTCGACGGGCTCGGGTACCTCGACGATCTCGCGGTAGGCAGAGCAGAACTGCGAGTAGGAGACGTTCGTGTCGAAGGTCGCCCCGGAGAGGTCCGCGTTGTCCTGGATCACCGAGAGCGCCCCGGCGGCGTCGATGGTGATCTCGGCGTGGAACTCCTCGACCTCGCCCTTGCGCTTGCCTCGAACGCCCTGTACGCGCCCCGAGGCGTCCTGCAGCACGTCCGTGACGACGGTGTCGTAGTGGAACTCCGCGCCGGCGGCCTCGGTGGCCTCGATGATCTTGCGACCGAACTCCCAGCGGTCGATGACCGCGAGTTCGCCGGGCACGGGGATGTTCAGGACCGTGTCCTCCGAGGGGATCTCGAAGCGGCCGTGGTCGACGGCGGTGTTGGTGAAAGAGGACTCGATCTTCGATTTGGGGATCGCGTCCGGGAACGTGTCGGCCCCCTTCAGCGCGTCGCCGCAGGCGATGTGGCCCGCCTCCTCGGCGTCCTTCCGCTCGACGACCGCCACGTCGAGGCCCTCGCGGGCCGCCGTCGCGGCCGCGTAGCAACCCGAGGTGCCGGAACCGACGACGACGATGTCGTACTCGTGGGTACTCATTTGGGAACCCTCGGGTGGGAGGGTGCAAAACTCTTTATCACGAAGGCGGGGGGGCGCTGCGCCTTCGAAAAAACGCCGTCCGGATCGCCCGGTCAGTCCTCGTCGGCCTCGTAGTGCTCACCGGCGGCGTCGGGCGTGCGGGTCCGACCGACCAGCGCGAGCACGAGGATGACGGTGACGTACGGCACCGTCTGCATCAGCGAGTCCGGCACGGCGTAGTCCAACTGCTGCAGGCGGAACTGCAGCGCGTCGAGCGACGCGAACAGCAGCGACGCGCCGAACGCGCCGAAGGGGTTGTAGTTGCCGAACAGCATCGCCGTGATGCCGATCCAGCCACGGCCGTCGATCATCGTCGACCCGCTGCCGACGAAGCTCCCGACGCGGCCCAGCGAGAGGCCCGCGCCGCCGATCCCCGAGAAGACCCCGGAGAGCAGGACGGCGGCGTAGCGGACCCGGCGCACGTCGACGCCGGCGGTGTCGAGCGCCTTCGGGTTCTCCCCGCTTGCCCGCACCCAGTAGCCAAAGGAGGTGTGGGCGAGCGTGTACCACGAGAGCGGCGTCGCCAGCAGGAGGAAGTAGACGATGGGTTCGGCGTCGAACAGCACCGAGCCGACCACCGGTAGCTCCGAGAGCACCGGCGTCGTCCACGTCCCGAGGGTGTCGACGCCCGGGGAGTTCACCGCGCCCCAGATGACGTTGCTGGCAAAGGGCGCCGCGCCGAGCGCGATCAGCCAGACCGCCAGCCCGGCGATCACCTGATCGGCGCGGTACTCGATGGTGACCACCGCGAACAGCAGCGCGAAGCCGGTACTGACGAGCACGGCGGCGTAGAACGCCAGCCACGTCGCCGCCAGCGTCGGCCCCGCGAGCACGACGGTGAGTCCGGCGAGGACGGCCGTCGCCAGCAGGCCGCCGCCGCCACGGACCGCGATCTCCGAGCGATCGTCGCCGAGCAGGCCGAGGGCAGCGCCGGCGATTACGAGCAGCAGCGCGAGCAGCAGCAGCAGGATCACGCCCGCGCCGACGGCGACCGGCCCGTCGCCGGTCAGCCAGTGGGCAACGGCGACGCCGGTAAACGCCGAGACGATCAGCAGCCCCTCCAGCCCGATGTTGATGACGCCGCTGCGTTCGGCGAAGATGCCCCCGAGCGCGGCGAACGCGATGGGGACCGAGAGCCGCAGCGCGGAGGCGGCGTAGCTGGCGTCGAGGACCGCCGCGAACTCGCCGACGGCGGTCCCGGGGAACAGCCGGCCGACGACCAGCAGCACACCCAGACCGAGCGCGGCCACCGCGAACAGCGCGAAGCGGACGAGGGACCTCATTGGCCCTCCCCCATGTTCCAGCGAACCCCGAGTGTCCGGAAGAACTCCGGCATGGCGACCAGCAGGATCACCAGGCCCCGGATCACTCCGACGAGCTGTCTGGGCACGCCCAGTTGGAAGTCGATAGAGAGGCTCCCGGCCTGCATCGAACCGAACAGCGGTCCGGCGAACAGCACCCCGAGTGGGTTGTTGCTCGCGAGCACCGAGACGGTGATGCCGTCGAAGCCGAGCGCGGGGACGCCGTTGACCCAGCGGCCGACGGACATCAACACCCACACCGCCCCGCCGAGGCCGCCGATGGCCCCCGACAGGGTCATGCTGGTGACGATCATCCGCTTGGCGTCGACGCCGGCGTAGTCGGCGGCTTCGGGCTGAATCCCCGCCGTCCGGAGGTCGTAGCCGAACGCCGTTCCCCAGAGCAGGTAGGTGGTCGCCAGCACGAGCGCGACCGCCAGCACGAGCGCGATCTCCGGGCCGAACCGGGCCGCCGCGGGCACGTCACGCGTCTCGACACTGCCCGATCCGGGCTTCTGGAAGTACGCCGAGACCAGGAAGAACGCCACGTCGCTGGCGATGAAGTTGAGCATGATCGTCGTGATGACCTCGTTCGCGTCGGCGTAGGCTTTCAGCGCGCCCGGGATGGCGGCGTAGAGCCCGCCGACGATGGATCCGGCGAGCATGGCGGTGACGGCGATCAGCACGCCGCCGACCGGGCCTGCCGGCGCGGCGGGTCCGACCCGCACCGCCACCAGCGCGGCCGCGAGTGCGCCCAGCACGAGCTGTCCCTGCGTCCCGATGTTGAACAGCCCCGCGCGGAACGAGACGGCGACGGCCAGCCCCGTCAGCAGCAACAGCGCGGAGTTCTTCAGCGTCTCCTGCAGGATGAACGGGTCCGACAGCGGCGCGAGGAACAGGTAGCGGTACACCGCGAGGGGGTTGTAACAGAACACCCCGACGGCCGGCGACTCACACGCCGCGAACACGCCGGCGACCAGCGTCACGACCCCGCCGAGGAGGATCGCGGTCACCAGCGCGGCGACGCTGACGAGCAGGCGTTCACCGGCGGAAGCGTCGACGAGCCGGTCGATCACGCCCTCGATCGGTTTCGGGAGCCAGTCGGGACTCATTGGTCACCCCCGGCGCGGGTCACAGCCCGTGGCACGTCCGGCGGCCGTTCGCCGGCCATCAACAGGCCCAACTGCTCCTCGGTGACGGTCTCGGGGTCGACGACGTCCACCAGTTCCCCGTCGTGCATCACGCCGAGTCGGTCCGAGAGGCTCCGGACCTCGTCGAGCTTCGAGGAGACCAACAGCACCGCGGTCCCCGCCTGCCGGAGGGCGAGTAGTCGCTCGTGGATGAACTCCACGCTGCCCACGTCGACGCCGCGTGTCGGGTGGGAGGCGATGACGGCCTCGGGGTCGCGGGCGAACTCCCGACCGACGATGAACTTCTGTTGGTTCCCGCCCGAGAGCGATTCCGCCGACGCTTCCGTGTCGGCGGGACGGACGTCGTACTCCTCGATGATCTCCTCGGCGTGGGCCTCGGCGTCGTCCCACCGGATGCGTCCTGCGGACCCGAACTGTGGGTCGCGCTGACTGCCAAGCAGGCCGTTCTCGGTGAGGTCGTAGCTCATCACCAGCCCGCGGGCTTGGCGGTCCTCCGGGATGAACGCCATCCCGTCGTCGATGCGCTGGCGCCGCGGGGCGTCGGTCACGTCCGCGTCGCCGAGATACACCCGGCCGGCGGCGGGGGCTCGAAGCCCCGTGAGAGCGTCGACGAGCTCCGACTGCCCGTTGCCGTCGACGCCGGCGATCCCGAACACCTCGCCCTCGGCGACCTGGAGGTCGACGCCGTCGACGGCGCTGACCCCGCGGTCGTCCTCGACGACGAGGTCACGCGCCGCGAGCCCGATCGAGCCGACCTCGACGGGCGGTTTGTCGGTGTCGAACAGCACCTCGCGGCCGACCATCATCTCCGCGAGTTCGGTGTCGGTCACGTCGTCGGTCTCGACGGACCCGACGTTCTTCCCGTCCCGGAGGACGGTCACCTCGTCTGCGGCGGTGGTCACCTCGCTCAGCTTGTGGCTGATGAAGATGATCGTCTTGCCGGCGTCGGTCAGTTCCTCGAACACGCCGAACAGTTCCTCGACCTCCTGTGGGGTGAGAACCGCGGTCGGCTCGTCCAGGATCAGCACGTCGGCCCCCCGGTAGAGGGCCTTCAGGATCTCGATCCGCTGCTGTTCGCCGACCGAGAGGTCCTCGACGGTCGCCGTCGGGTCGACGTCGAAGCCGTAGCGGTCGGCGAGCGCCGCGACCTCCTCGCGGGCGCGCTGGCGGTCGACGGCGAGGCCGCCCCACTTCCGGGGCTCGTTGCCGAGGACGACGTTCTGGGTCACGGTCATCGGCTCCACGAGCATGAAGTGCTGGTGGATCATGCCGACACCGGCGTCTATCGCGTCCCGGGGTGAGTCGAACGCCCGCTCCTCGCCGTCGATGACGACGGTGCCGGCGGTGGGCTGGTAGAGGCCGTAGAGGACGTTCATCAACGTCGTCTTGCCGGCCCCGTTCTCGCCGAGGAGGGCGTGGACGCTCCCGCGTTCGACGGTAAGGTCCACCTCGTCGTTGGCGATGACGCCCGGGAATCGTTTGGTGATCCGTCTCAGGTCGACCGCTGGCGCGCTCATCTAGTGATAGTGGGTTGGAGGGTGGTTCGTCCCGGCGGGGCCGGGAGCGGCGGCCACGGCGGGCGGCTCAGTTCTCGGGCTCGGTCGGCACGTCGATGTCGCCGTTCTGGATGGCTTCCTGCGAGGAGGCCAGCGCGTCGGTCACCTCGCTCGGGAGTTCACCCTCGTACTCGGTGCCGATGACCGCCTCGACGCCGTCCTTCTCGAGGCCGAGGGCGATGTTGGAACCGCCCTGGAACTCGTCGTTGACGACGTCCTGGGTCGCGTTGAACACGGCGGTGTCGACGTGCTTGACCATGCTGGCCACGATGGCGTGGCTCGCGTCGCTCGTGAGCGACTGGTCGCTGTCGACGCCGATGGCGAGGCGGCCGCGCTCCGCGGCCGCGCTGAAGACTCCGCCGCCGGTCGCACCCGCGGCGTGGTAGACGATGTCGGCCCCGGCGTCGTACATCGAGCCCGCGATCTCCTGGCCACGGCCCGGGTCGTTCCACGAGCCGGCGTAGGCGCTTCGGACCTCGATATCCGAGTCGGCGTGGTTGACACCCGCGATGAAGCCGGCCTCGAACTTCCTGATCAGGGGGTTCTCCTTCCCGCCGACGAAGCCGACCGTCTTGGCCTCGGGGTCGGTGGAGAACGTCTTGTCGCTCCCGCTGTAGCTCCCCTCGTGGCTGAACTCCCGCGTGCTGAGCAGACCGGCCAAGTGGCCGACCTGGAACGATCCCTCGTGTTCGCGGAACGTGTAGGACGCGACGTTGTCCGCGTCGAGCGTGGAGTCGACCAGCATGAAGTTCTGGTCGGGGTACTCGGAGGCGTTGGTCTGGAGCGCGCTCAGCTGGGCGAAGCCGATACAGGCGACCAGGTCGTAGTCGGGGCTCGTCGAACTCGCGAACTGGCTCTGAAGCGTCCCGAACTCGCTCTGTTCGGTGGGTTCGGTGTTCGAAAAGGAGATGTCCAGTTCGGATTCCGCGCGCTGGATCCCCGAGTGAGCCATGTCGTTGAACGCCTCGTCGCCGAGGCCGCCCAGTGCGTACACCATTCCGACGTTGGCCGCGGCACTGCTGCCGCCCTCGCCACCGCCGAGACAGCCAGTCAGCCCGGTCAGTGCTGCGCCGGTTGCGCCGCCGATGAACGTCCGCCGGTCGATGTGCTCGCGCATCGTTGTGGGTTTCTCTCCATGAGCCAAGCTTAAGCCCGTCGCTTCGGGGAGGGGGGAACGGCCAGTTGACAGGATATTCTCCGTCAGAACCCCGTTTCGGACGGAACGGGAAAGAACGACGACACTATCGAGAGTGGACGATGCACGAACGTGTCTATCCGTGGGCGGATCCCTTCCGGGTTTCGGCAGATGTCCGGTCCTTCTCGCCCGCGTGAGCCGTGCCGGCGCCGGACAGGTCGGTCCAGTAGTCACGCTCGCGTCTCGCGCGCGCAAGTCACGAATTAGCGTGGTACAGGGCCCCAATCAACAGCCTTCGACCGGCGGCAGCTACCCTTCCCACTCCTCGTACTCGCCGTAGATCCCCTTCGAGAGGTAGCGCTCGCTGGAGTCGGGGAACACCGTCACGACGGCGTCGTAGGGGGCGTCGATCTCGCCGTCGGCGATCCCTCGGGCGACCTTCTTGGCGGCCACCGCGTTGGCGCCGGCGCTGGAGGCGACGAGGTGGGCTTCCTCGGCGGCGAGGCGCTGGACTTCGGCGTGGGAGTCCTCGTCGGGAACCGCGTGGACTGCGTCCACCAGTTCCGGGTCGAACAGTTCGTTGGTCGAGGTGTCGTGGGTGCCGATCCCCTCGGTCTTGTACTCGCCCTCCTCGCGGTCCTCGCCGACGAGGGTGCCGTAGAGCGAGCCCTCGGGTTCGACGGCGACGACGTGGGTGTCGGGGTGCTGTTCGCGGCCGTAGCGGGCCATCCCCATCAGCGTGCCCGCGGTGCCACAGCCGGCGACCAGCGCCCCGACCTCGCCGTCGAGGGCGTCGTAGATCTCCGGGGCGGTCGTCTCGTAGTGGGCCTCGGCGTTGAGCGGGTTCGAGAACTGCTGGGGGACGGCAGCGTTGTCGAGTTCCTCCGCGAGTTCGTGGGCGCGCTCGATGGCGCGGGGCATCCCGTCCTCGCTGGGCGTGTTGATCACCTCGGCCCCCAGCGCGCGCATCAGCGTCTGTTTCTCGACGGAGAAGCGCTCGGGGACGACGAACACCGCGTTCAGGTCCAGTTGTCCCGCGGCGACGGCGATGCCGATGCCGGTGTTGCCGGCGGTCGGCTCGATCACCGTCCCGCCCGGCGCCACGTCGCCCCGCTCCAACATGCCTTCGAGCATGTACTTCCCGATGCGGTCTTTGATGCTCGCGCCGGGGTTGAACGACTCGAGTTTGGCGTACACCGGGACCGCGTCGGGACCGTCGTGGACGCGGACCAACGGCGTCTCGCCGATGGCGTCGAGAACCGAGTCGAGAGGTTCCCGATGAGTTGTCATACTCGAACCTCGGGGGTGGTGTTTGTGTAGCTTACCATCTCGCCGAAGGGGTCCGCCGTCGGTCGGTCGTCGAGAAATTGCGGCGTGTCGGCACCCCAAATCAGGCCGAACGAACCGACGGCCACCCCGCCGTGAATTCGGTCGTCACAGAACCACGACTGTCCGCCGTGGGTTCAGTCCCCGCCGGTCGCTGCCTCCTCCTCGGTGCCCTCATCAGCGCCCTCATCGGCGCCGTTCTCGGCCTCGTTGATGTGGACCTCGGCGGCGACGGCCTCCACGTCGATGTCGTGTTTCTCCGCGATGGCGTCGAGGACGGCGCGCTGTTCGGCCAGTTCCTCCTCGACGGTGCCGACGCGGGAGTTCGTCTCCTCGACGCTCTGTTGGGTCTCCTCGACCTCCTCGCGGAGTTCGTTCATCCGCTTGTACACCTTTTCGGCTTTCTCCGCGACAGTCTGCAACTTCTGTGCGGTGCTTCCGAGTCCAACCATGCCGGGGAGATGGGGGCGGGGGTTTGTGTCCCTTCCGGTGGCAGGGGTCGGATACCGTCGTTAGCGAACCGACATCAGGTACGCCGCGGTGAAGATGAGCACCGCCCCGGTTGCGACGTTGATCGGGGTGTAGGCGACGCTCCCGACGTAGTCCAGCCCCCAAACGATGGTCGCGGCGAACAGCGTCGACAGCACGGCGTTCAGCCCGTGGACCACCAGCGGGTTCCCGGGTGAGTGCTCCGTCGCGGCGTCGAACCCCTCCCGGCCAGCCGGTTCGGTGTCGTCGTCGCTCATACCGGGGCGCGGGGACGCTACCACTTAGCTATTGGCGACGGCGCCGTGTGGGCCGCCCTACTCGCTGGCCGTCGGCGTGGGTTCCCGGAGCGCGGTCTCGGCTTCGTTCTCCGTCGGGAACGGGCCGGCCGGCAGGTCCCCGACCGCGTCCCACTCGGCGTCGGTGACCAGCGCGTCGTCGATGCGCTCGCGGAGCGATTGCTCGTCGAACCCGGTCCCGATGACCACGTACTCGGTTCGGCGGTCGCCGTGCTCCTCGTCCCACTCAAGACTGGGACGGTTGGAGCGGTAGAGCTCCTGTTCGATCTCCGGGAGCGACGCGACCCACGGCCCGCGCGCGTTCACGCGCACGGACGATCCAGCTTGTCCCACGGTCTGTCGGAGGTCGTTGCCGGCGATCCAGAGCGTGCCCTTCGACCGGACGACGCCGTCGGGGAGGTCCCGGAGCACGTCGGCGATCCGCTCGGGGTGGAACGGCCGCCGTTGCCGGTAGGTGAACGAGGAGACGCCGTACACCTCGTCCGGGTGGCGGTGGCCGTAGTGGTCGTGGTCGTCGTCGTCACCGTGATCTTCGTCGTCGTGATCGTCCGCCAGCGCGCGTTTCCACCCCGGGAGGTCACTCACCTCGGCCTCGTCGAAGCGCTCGGTGTCGAGCAGCCACGCGGGATCGACCTCCGAGAAGCTGCTGCGGACGGTCTCGGCGTCGGGCTGGAGTGCGCCCACCAGCGCCTCGACCTCCTCGAGTTCCGCGTCGCTACAGAGGTCGGCCTTGTTCAACACGACCGCGTTCGACACCTCGATCTGTTCGACGAGGAGGTCCGAGAGCGGGCGGTCGTCCTCAGCGGCCGCGGTCCGCTCCGGGGTCCCCTCGCCGCCGAAGGTGTCGACGAACAGCCGCGCGTCGACGACGGTCACGAGGCCGTTCACGCGGTAGCGCGCGGCCGCGCGGGACTCGGTAGTGAACAGCCGTGCCACCGGCGCGGGCTCGGAGATGCCCGAGGACTCCACGACGAGGTGGTCGAACTCGTACTCGCGGGCCAACCGCGCCACGGCGGCTTCGAGGTCGTCCTGTAGCTCACAGCAGATACAGCCGTTCGAGAGCTCCTCGACGCCGCCGGCCACGTCGATGTCTGAGCCCTCCGCGACCAGTTCGGCGTCGACGTTCACGTCGCCCATGTCGTTGACGAGGACGGCGATGTCGCGGTCCCCCGCAGAGCCGAGGAGGTGGTTCAACAGCGTGGTCTTCCCCGCGCCGAGGCTTCCCGACAGCACGGTCACCGGGATGCGATCGCTCATGTGTGGGGGTTGCTGTCACCGGACTTCAGTCCCCCGGCCACCGGAAACACCACGTCAGCTTTTACCGCGTGAAGAAGTACCGCGCTGTATGGAGCTCGCAGAACGGATCGACCGCTACCTCGACACCCTCGACGAATGGCTCCGGGGGCTCTACCACGGCATGATCAGTCACCCGGCCTACGAGAAGATCGAGAAGGAGGCCGAAGACCTGGAGGACGCGTTCATGCTCGCCTGCTTCCCCGACGCCTTCGGCATCCCCTCGCCGGTGTCGTACTACACCGCCGAGTTGCTCCCCTACCTCGAAGCCGAGTTCGAGTCGTGGGAGCGCCGCCTCTGGGACCGTAACACCATGCTCGAACGCAAGGGCCAGCAGTACCACTTCTGATGGAGCCGTTCGTCTTCTTCGGCGGCAAGGGTGGTGTCGGCAAGACCACGGTCTCGTGTGCGTACGCGCGCAAATGCGCCGATGCGGGCGTGGAGACGCTCGTTGTCTCGACCGACCCGGCCCACTCCGTCTCGGACGTGTTCGACCAGCAGTTCGGCGACAGCCCCGAACCCGTCGCGGGGATCGACGGCCTGTCGGCTCTGGAGATCGACCCCGACGACGAGGTGACGGCTCATCTGGACGAGATCCGGACCCGGCTCTCCGATCAGGTCTCGGCGTCGATGGTCAACGAGATCAACAAACAACTCGAGATGGCCCACCAGACGCCCGGCGCCTACGAGTCGGCGCTGTTCGACCGCTTCGTCGACGTAATGCGCGACAGCGACCCCTACGACCGCATCGTCTTCGACACCGCCCCGACCGGCTCCACCCTGCGGCTGCTCGGCCTGCCGGAGTTCCTCGAGTCGTGGGTCGAGCGCCTGATGTACAAGCGTCGACAGAGCATCGACCTGTTCGAGAAGGCCGCCATCGGCAACAACGAACCTCGGCGCGTGATGGACGGCGACCCGGTGCTCCAGCGCCTGCAGGAGCGAAAGGAGTTCTTCGAGTTCGCCGGCGGCGCGCTCCGGGAGGACGCCGCCTTCTTCCTCGTGCTCAACCCGGACCAACTCTCGGTCAACGAGACCGAACGCGCCATCGCCGACATGAACCAGCAGGACCTCGGCGTGCGCGGGCTGATCGCCAACAAGCTCACACCCGCCCCCGACGACGACGAGGACGGCCGCGGCGCGCGCTACCTCCGGGACCGGATCGAGACCGAGCAGCAGCGCCTCGACCACGTCCGGGGGTCGCTCTCGCCGCCGCTGCTCGCCGAAATCGAGACCAGAACGCGGGAGGTGAAGGGGGACCTGCTCGGCGCGGTCGCCGAGGAACTCGCCGTCCCCGTCGACGCCGAGGAGCCGACGTTCGTCTGATTCTCGGCCGCCGACGTAGTTTCCCACGAACGTCTCTGAGAAGAACACCGAACGCTTAAGTCATGTACGACAATCTCTATCACGAAGGTACATTTCAAAATGACTCAAGTCATTTGGATTGTGGCCGCGGTGTTGATCACGTTCTCCGTGGGGTACGTCGGGTACTCACGGTACCTCTCGCAGTTCGTCGGCCTCAGCGACGAACGTGAGACGCCAGCCCACAAGTACGAAGACGGCCAGGAGTACGTACCGTCGAAGAAACCAGTGCTGCTCGGGCACCACTTCTCGAGCATCGCGGGCGGGGCGCCCATCGTCGGTCCGATCACCGCGGGCGCCATCTGGGGGTGGGTCCCGGCGCTCGCGTGGATCGCCATCGGGAACCCCCTGATGGGTGCGGTCCACGACTTCATTTCGCTGTCGGGCTCGATGCGACACGAGGGGAAGTCGATCGGTTACATCATCGGCGAGTACGTCGGTGAACGCGGGAAGAACCTCCTGCTGTGGTTCGCGTTCCTGACGATCATCCTCGTTGTCGGGGTGTTTGCCCTCGTCGTGGGCATCGTGCTCAACGCGTTCCCGTCGGCGGCGACGGCGAGTTTCGTCTACATCGCGCTGGCAGTGGTGTTCGGTATCTACCTCTACCAGTTCGACGCCCCGTTCATCCCCGGCACGGTCGTGTTCGTCGCCGGCGTGTTCGCGGGCGTCTGGTTCGGTATCAACAACCCGATGGCGCTGTTCCCGGCCGTCGAGGCCGGCACCTACCCCGAGGGAACGATCGTGCTGCTCGGCTTCCTGGGCAACGGTGCGTGGCTCCCGGGGGCGTCGATGGACCCGAGTGCCATCCTCACGCCCAACGTCGCCGCGTGGGTCCCGACGATCCTGATCTACGCCGCGATCGCGAGCGCGCTCCCGGTCTGGACGCTGCTCCAGCCGCGTGACTACCTCTCGTCGTTCCTGCTGTACGCTGGCGTCGGCGGCGCGCTGCTCGCGATCATCGTGGGCACGGTGTTCGGCACGTCGAGTGAACCGCTCGTGGTCGACAGCAGCATCGCGGCGTTCGAGGGGTTCCTCGGCGTCGACGCGGTGGCGCCGTTCCCGCTGTTCCCGATGTTGTTCGTCACGATCGCCTGCGGGACGATCAGCGGGTTCCACTCGCTGGTCTCCTCGGGCACGACGGCCAAACAGCTCAATCAGGAGAGCGACGCCCGCCTGATCGGCTACGGCGGAATGCTCGGTGAAGGGCTGCTCGCCGCGGTCGCGCTGTCGACGCTTGCCGTCGCCGGCGGGGCATCCGCCGCCGCGGGCGGCGGGATCGGCGGCGCGCTCCCGAACTTCGCCTCCGGCGGTGGGGTCATCCTCACCAGCCTCGGGCTCCCGGTGGAGTACGGCGCCCCGTTCATGGCGCTCGTCCTCGTGAGCTTCCTGCTCACGTCGACGGACACCGCCGCGCGCCTGGGTCGCTACATGATGGAAGAGATCATCGGCATGCCCGGCAGCGGCACCGATACCGGCCTCTCGGGCGGCGTCAGCTCGTTCGCCCGCGGTCGGTACACCAATCCGGTGATCCAGTGTGGGATCGCCTACGTGCTCGTCATCTCCGGCGAGTGGGCGACGCTGTGGACCCTGTTCGGCGGCGCGAACCAGCTGCTCGCGGCGCTGGCGCTGCTGACCGCGACGGTCTGGCTCGCCAACTGGGACGACTCCAAGCAGCTGATCAGCACGGGCGTCCCGATGGCCGTGATGGTCACCATCACGATCCTCGGGCTCTCGTGGGTCGCGTTCAAAGAGCAGCTCTACGACCAGCTGATCCAGGGCGGCGCCGGCGGGCTCGGAGCCCAAGTTTCGGCGTCGGTCCGGATCGTGCTCGCGTTGGTACTCATGTACCTCGCACTCTCGCTGGTCCAGATCGGCTACCAGAACATCAGTAGCGTCCGCGGTGGGAGCCAGCCCGCCGCCGAACCGAGCGACGACTGACCGGCCGTACCCCGGTCCCCCGCGTCCACTTTCCTCCGTCGACCGACTTACTGCCAGAAGCGCTTAGCGACCCGCGAGAGCAGCCCCTCGGAGGGCGGTTCGACGTCACCCCAGAGCGCGAATGCGTCGGCTACGTCGGCCTCCTGGCCCGCGGCGATCCGTTCGTCCTCGGGCGCGAGGACGACCAGCGTCACCTCGTAGTGGCCGTAGTAGCCGTAGCGCAGCAGCGTTCGGTCCCGGAACCCGTCGACGAACGACTCTACCTCGTCGGTGAGGTCCTCGGCGACGACGACGAACGTGAACGTCGTCTCGAAGTGCTCCTCGCTCGGGACGATCCAGTCGTCGGCGAGGTCGTGTCCCAGATCCACCAGCCGCTCCAGGTCGGCGACGGTCGGGCGGTCGATCCGCCGGGCGAACAGGTACTCCTCGGTGTCGTGGTCGGCGTAGCTCAGCGCCGGGTGGAAGAACTGCTTCTGGGTGCGGACCCGGTACTTCCCGTAGAGGTCGAAGCGCTCGTCCCCGACGGCGTAGTCCCGTTCGAGGTCGTAGCTGTACATCAACCGGTCGCTCACCCGGTCGAAGTACTTGTCCTCCCAGGACGGGACCTCCTCACGGATCTCGGCGGGAAGCTCCTCCGGGGCCGGTCCGCTCCCCTCGGCCGCGCCGCCGCTCGCTGGCTCGGCGTCGGGCGGTTCGCTGGTCATGAGCGTAGTTACCACACCGGGGTGAAAAGCCCGTCGTGTGTGCGCCGTGAGAACTATACGCGTTGCCCCGCAACGACAGGGTATGGCTGAAGAGGGACCGAAGGAGGCGTGTGGGCGCTGTTCGATGACCACCGTCGTCGATGCCGTGGACGGCGACGGCTCGCGGGACCCCTTCGGCGACGAGCGCATCGAGGTCGAGGAGTCCTCGATCCGGCGGGTCTCACCGGTCGCGTGGACCCGGACCGTCACCGAGCGGCTGAACGAGGCCGTGCAGCGACTGACGTACGGCCGCTGAGAGCGGAGCCGTCGACGCTGCTTTCTGTCGCCGGCTACACTTCTTCCAGAGTACCGCGAACCCGGTCTGCGACGAGGCCGAGGAGGTAGCCCGCGCCGAACGCCGCGCTTCCGAGGAGCACCGACGCGACCGCGTACACCGCCAGCCCGACCGGGTCGAACAGGAACGCCAGCCGTCCCGCGAGCGAGTGACTGGGCGAGAGGCCGAGGAACGCCCACTCCGCGCTGAAGCCGAGATAGGCCCCGAAGAGCGAGAGCCACGCGGGCAGCAATGCGCCGCGTTCGTAGCCGATCAGGCTGGCAACGACGGCGCCTGCGAGGGTTGCCTCGCCCGGAATCACGACGATACCGCCCGAGACGGCGAACACGTCGGTCGCGTAGGCGACGAACGTGCCCAGGAACAGTGCAGCGGCGGTGAGCACGCCGAGGTTCCGCTGGAAGCGATCACCGAACAGCACGTCTCGGGTGGAGGGGACCATACGGGCGCTGCGGAGCGGGAGAACAAATCGTTTGGGCAACAGAAGGGGGCGAGCGCGGTCGACTCCGATCAGCCCTGCCTGCTCAAGGCCGTCCGATCGCCCGTCGTTCGTAGTGTTTCGCTTCGTCTGCCCACCGAGCCAGTAGCTCCTGCGCCGGCTCCGGGATGTGGGCGCTCTCGTAGTTCTCGCCGGCGAACGCGGCCACGGCGTCGTAATCCGCGAAACGGATCTGGGTCACGAACTCCACCTCGTCGCCGTCGTCGCGTCGGAGCAGGTCGTAGCCCAGATACCCCTCGCCCGACATCGTCGCGAGCAGTCCGTCGTCGGGATCGGTGAGGAACGCCTCGTAGGCGTCGGCGTCCGCCGGATCGGTCCAGCCGTGCCAGACGCGGACGACGGTGTCGTCCTCGCTCACCGGGTGACCCCGTGTTCGAGCGTGCCGACGCCCTCGACCTCGATTTCGGCGTGGTCACCGTCCTCGAAGGGGCCGACGCCCTCCGGCGTACCGGTGGCGATCACGTCGCCCGGTTCGAGCGTGAGGTAGGTCGTGATCTCCTCGATCAGCGTCGGCACGTCGAACACCATCTGGTCGATGGTGGCCTCCTGTTCGACCTCGCCGTTGACGATGGTCCGGACCGTGGCGTCGTCGGCGACGTGCCCGGGGTCGGCGACGCAGGGGCCGATCGGTGCCGCGCCGTCGAACGCCTTGCCACGGACCCACTGGGACTCGCTGCGCTGGTCGTCGCGGTTCGACACGTCGTCGACGCAGGTGTAGCCGGCGACGTACTCCATCGCCTCGTCGGCGTCGACGTTCTTCGCCTGTTCGCCGATGACGACGCCGAGTTCGGCCTCCCACTCGACGCGCTCTTTCCCCGCCGGGAGCGTGACGGTGTCGCCGTGACCGGCGACGGTGTTCGGGCCCTTCAGGAACAGGAGTGGGCGATCCGGAACGTCGGCGTCGTGTTCCTCGGCGTGGGCGACGTAGTTGCGCCCGACGCAGACGACCTTGCTCGGTTCGGTGGGGGCGAGCAGGTCGACCTCCTCGAGGTCGTAGCGTTCGCCGGCGAAGGAGACGGCGTCGCCGTGCCACTCGCCGTGTCGTACCGCGCCGCTGGGGTCTCGGAAGCGTGCATGTCGCATCGCTCTGGGGGTCGTTCGCACGCGGCTAAGTCGTTCCGGCTTCGGCCATCGACGACATCGACGGCGGCTGACGAACGAACAGCTCGGACGCCGCGCTCAGCCCGACCAGCGGACGTGGAAGCCGTCGGCGCTGCGTGGCTCCTCGTACTCCACGTCGACGGTCTCGACCTCGGCACGGGGGCTGCCGGTGTGACACCAGCCGATCATCGACTCCACCGTCCGGGGGTCCCCCTCGAACACTGCCTCCACACGCCCGTCGTCGGTGTTCCGGACCCAGCCACTCACGCCCCGCTGTTTGGCCGTTTCCTCCGTGTTGGCCCGGTAGGCCACCCCCTGTACGTTGCCGCTGATGTGGACCCGGGCCCTGACGTACTCCTCGCTCATGTCGATTCGGTGGGGGGAGCGATACTTAACTGCGACGCCCGGCCGCGCCCCGAACCGGGCAGGCAAAGTAGCCCCGTACCGACCGGGCGGATATGGACTTGTTCGGAACCGCCGGTATCCGCGGCGACGCCCGCGAGACGGTGACGCCGTCGCTCGCCCAGCGTGTGGGGCAGGCGGCCGCCGCCGACGCGATCGAGGAGGAGAACGGCGCGGTGGAGTTCGTGGTCGCCCGCGACGGCCGCGTCACCGGCGAGGCGCTGGTCGACGCGATGGCCTCCGGGCTGACCTCGGCCGGCGCCGACGTGATCGAGATCGGGCAGGCACCAACGCCAGCGCTCGCCTACGCGAGCCAGGGGCGCTACGGCGTCGCCATCACGGCGTCGCACAACCCGCCTGAGGACAACGGGATCAAACTGTTCGTCGACGGCGAGGAGTACGGCGGCAAGGCCGAGGCCCGGATCGAGGATCGCATCGAGGCCGGCACCGAACCGACCGCGTGGGAGGACTGGGGCACCCGCGAGAGTGCCGCGGTGCTGCCCGAGTACCGCGAGGCCGTCGTCGACTACGCCGAGCGCTTCGGCGCCGACCTCGACGGTCTCCGCGTCGTCGTCGACTGCGGGAACGGGATGGCCGGTCTGGCAACGCCCGCCGTGCTCCGCGAACTGGGCGCGGAAGTCGTCACCCTCAACGGGAACGTCGACGGCCACTTCCCGGGCCGAGGGAGCAAGCCGACGGAAGCGACGCTCGGCGACTGTATCGACTTCCTCGACGACGGCGAGTTCGACCTCGGCATCGCCCACGACGGCGACGCCGACCGGATCGTCGTCCTCACCGGCGACGGCGACGTCGTCCACGAGGACACCGTACTGGCGATGCTCGCCGAAGAGTACGTCGCGGCCGCCGACTCGGAGGACCCGGCTACCGTGACGACGCCCAACGCCTCCGCTCGGATCGACGAGCGGGTGCGCGCCGCCGGCGGTCGTGTCGAGCGCGTCGCGCTCGGCTACCTCCACGACGGCATCGCGGACGCCCGCGAGGGCGGCGCCGACGTCGCCTTCGCCGCCGAGCCCTGGAAGCACGTCCACACCCGCTTTGGCGGCTGGATCGACGGCGTCGCCTCCGCGGCCGTGCTGGCCCGACTCGTCGCCGAGACCCCCCTCGCGGAGCGCCGCGAGCCGATCCGCGAACGCCCGTACACGAAGGTCAGCGTGCCGTGTGCCGACCACGCCAAGGTCGGCGCGATGGCTCGGCTGGCGGAGACGCTACCCGAACGCTTCCCCGAGGCGAGCGTCGACGACGAGTACGGCGTTCGACTGGAGCTTCCCGACGCCTCGTGGGTCCTCGTCCGCCCGAGCGGGACGGAGCCGTACCTCCGGATCTACGCCGAGAGCGACGACGTGGAGACGCTCGCGGGGGCTGCGGAGACGGTCGTCGAGGACGCCATCGAGGACGCTAGCGGGAACGCCCCCGAGAACACAGCCTAAACGGGGAACCGCGGACCTCGCCGCTACGCGACCAGCCGGTCGTGTTCGACCTTGATACAGCGATCCTGCACGAACTCCAGCCCGGCTTCCTCGGCCAGTTCGGCGGCCTCGTCGCTCGCGATTCCCAATTGGAGCCAGACTGCGCCGGCGTCGCTGCGGGCCTCGTGGCGCGCGATCACGTTCTCAACGACGCCCGGCGTCTCCTCGCTCGGCCGGAACACGTCGACGAGGTCGATCTCCTCATCGACCTCGTCGAGTGAGTCGTAGGCTTTCTCGCCGAGGATCTCGTCCGCGAAGGGGTTGATCGGGATGACTCGGTAGCCGTGGTCCTGGAGGTACTTCGGCACGTCGTGGGCCGGCTTCCCCGCACTGGTCGAGCAGCCGACGACCGCGATGGTGTCGGCGTCGAGCAGGGACCGCAGGCCGTCGTCGTCGGTGATGGGCATGGTCGGCGATTGGGTCGGTGCCCGCAAAAAGGAGCCGACTACGGCTCAGGCCTCGGCCAGGCGGACGACCGGCTCGCCGTCCTCGCCGACTTCGACGACGCCGTCGAACAGCTGTTTGAGGGTGTTGAGGGCCTGCTCGTCGTGGGCCGTCGAGTCGATGCAGTAGAGCCCGAGGCCGTCGACGCTCTGGACGCGGCCGGTGAACACGTGGAGGAAGCGAAACACCGTCTGGAGGTCCGAGTACATCAGCAGCGTCGTCAACGAGTGCAGCATGACGCGGTTGTGGGTGATGTTCCGGTCCTGGTGGAACGCCTGCAGGAACTCGGAGAGCTGGATCCCGATGCCGGTCATGTCCACCGGCGAGGAGGCGTACTTCACTCGGTCGCGTTCGGGTACGTCGTCACCCTGCTGTTTGGTGACGCAGTCGACGACGGCGACGGGACGGCTCTCGTAGGAGGTTCGTTGGGCGAACGCCTCGAGCATGCGGTCGCCGCTGTCTTTGGTGGTGACGATGATCGACCCCTCGCCCTGCTCGGTGCCGTTTGCCAGCAGATCCAGACAGAGGGCTCGCTTCCCGGAGAGCGGGGGCCCGGTGAACAGGATGTTGCTCCCGGGCTCGACCTCCGCATCGAGATGTGGGTGGAGGTCATACATCACGCGACAGATGGGGCCGGATGGGTTCCTGTAGTCGCACGATACAGCTTCAGCCCCAGAGTCATCGGACGGTTGGTAGGTACCCTTGACGCGCTATTATTCTTTGTGATTAGTGGTTGGTCCTCGACCCCGCCGTCGACGTCCACGGAGCGGAACAGAACCCGGAGAGGGAATCGAGGGGCTTAAGTGTAGGTCGGCGATATGATTTGGTACAGGGCGCTTAGCTCAGCCTGGACAGAGTACTTGGCTTCGGACCAAGCTGCCGCGGGTTCAAATCCTGCAGCGCCCATCATTCTGCGTGACACTTAGGAGTCAACAGACGGCGTCGACGTGTATATAAACCCTCTGCCGCTCTCAGCGTCGAGTTCATGATGCCACGTCATCCTCCTCTCCTCCGTCGTGCGATTCACTAGAGCTAACATGGGCCTATTCCATCTTAACTGTGCCGTTGTTTGAGAAAATTGACAAAGAGTGGCTCTCACTTTGAGCCAGCGCGCGTCACCTGCGTCCAAGCGAGTAGAGATTCTGGTGGCTGGTCGGGTCATCTGAGAACCACAACCACGACCGCGCGTGACATCCATCCATTTGGGTCAAGAACCGATGAGAAGGTTCCCTATCTGACCAAGGTCATAGTCCATTCCAGCGTCGTAGCCGTGCTCGCAACACTCTTTCAGTCCTTCACAACCTCATCCAGCGAATACGTCCGCACCAGTGGTTCCCCCTCACCTTCGCAGTATCCCGTATACTCCATCAACCCTATCTCGGCCATCTGCTTGTTGGGGTCAGCCTTCAACACATGTTCGTCTCCGCACAATCCGCAGTTGATTGTCAACTCGTCTTTGACGGGACCGACGTTATCCATATCGACCGAGCCGCCGGTCACGCGCTCAATGTCTTTTGACACCCATTCGTCGTGTCGGTCTTCCACACGCTCGAACTCCGAAGCCCCGCCCCGCGTCGTCACTATCCAATCACCCGTGTCGTGGTCTGAATGCATCCCGAAGACCATCTCTTCAGCCTCGTAGATGAACGAGATGACCTTGCTTCCCGTCCCGGGAGCGGACAACACCTCTTTGACCCGTCCGATTCGCTCGTCGTTCTGTAACACTTGGAACTCTTCCTCAGTGAGCGGCCGGTCGGGTAGGGCATCCACGTCAGGCTCGCCCGAAAGCCCAACCAACAGCTCCTCCTTTTCTTGTTCCGGACAGTCATGAAGTCGAAGGCGAGAGAGCGTTGCGAACTCCTCCCCGCAGGCCTCGCATTCCCGTACCATACACAACCGTGTATCTTCCCGTGAGTACACAGTTTCTATCTGATAAGAATATGCTAGAAATGACCTTCACATACCTGCTCTAGATTATTATGACACGCGTGAATCGATTTGTTCTCCAGCTGAGCTACGGGTCCTCTGGACGGGACAAGAGCAACCTGCCAGCCCCTTCTCTCTTCACCTGATTAATGATATGGAGTGATAGCAAAGCTGCACAGGCTACTCAGAAATTCTTGGGTATCGTCCTCTCTTCAGTCTACTATATTCTTTCCCTGCTATCTTCCAGAAGTTGGAACCTTCGTATTCCGAGATGTCCTGTTTCAAACGGTATGATACTAAGCCGTACATTCCCGGTGATATAGCCCTCAAAAGCCCTAGAAAAACGATTACTGGAACTTGCTTAGTTGAGCAAAGGCTAGAGTGATGGATGTAGAAAGCCGTAGTAAGCTCCCGGCGGCGCTCTGCCCTTGTTATCCGGCCGATAGAGACCACTAAGTCGGCGTTGTACTGACGAATTAATTCGGAATTCGTCTGAACTGTGTATTTTAGCAGAGCGTAGAACGGTAGTGCACCGCCCGGGAAGATGAGGGCACCGCTACTGAAAGCCCAACTAAGCACTGATATGCTTGTAGAGTAGGGATTATAGAGGCCGAACATTGCCAGCACCCCACCCAACAGGAAACCAACAAGAGTCAGAAGTGCGGAGACGGATTTGATGAAAGCATCTACCTCACTTGTCACCTTGATAGCCGTGTTCAGAGTCGTATCTGGTTCATAGCTCTGTGCTTCCGTTCTCGCTTCAATCGCTTTTTCAACAATTCTGCCGTTATCCCAATCTATCTGCTCTTCAATCCCCAAATCTCTGTAGGCGGAGACGTACCACGAGATGAAATCCTCCCTAATTGGTTCATACGCAACACGGTCGTATGTTGCTCTGTGGAGGGCTTTTGCGAGGTAATCCATACACGACCTCTGCTTAACAGAGTTCGATAACTTGTGGGAAGGTTTAACTATTTTGCCGGTGTTCGAACTGGTGAAATTCCACTACCTGCTGTCACTAAGTCTCCGTAGTAACCTGCATCGGTAACTTTCATGTTTAGAACTACACCAATGGTTGGTATGTCCTTTAGTAGTAACAGGACGATATCATTGGGCACGAACGACCGGAGTGAGTACCGTCTGTTCATCTCCCACTCGTGGGATTACAGCCAAGAATACGAGCGAATGGAGGAACTCCTTGACGATGCGAATTACTTCGAATATCGCAATTATAGTGTTCCGGAAGAAGATGCGATTGATGCCAATTCAGTAGAAGAATTGAAAGAGGAAATTCGTGAGGGCCAAATAAAACCGTCATCCGTTGTAGTCGTTCTTGCCGGTCTTTATTCATCGTACAGTGACTGGATTGGTCGCGAAGTACGAATCGCTGAAGAAGAGAACAAGCCCATAATCGGTGTCGAGCCATGGGGGAGCGACAATACCTCTGATTACGTCGAAAGACATGCGGATGAAATGGTCGGGTGGAACACTGATTCTATCGTCTCAGCAATCCGTGAATTGTCACCATGAGTGATGACGGCGATAGCGGGGACGGAGAATCAGGCTCGAAAGCCGACGGAAATCCAGCTCTTGAACAATGGAAGTTCTACGGGCAGTCAACCCAACAGGTGAGTAACCGGCGTCTCAAGAATAATCGATTCTACCTGCGACTGCTCATCGCTCTTCTTGGACTAGCTGGGATTGGGAGTAAGCTAGACTTCATCACCCCCATCGGGATATTCTTCATCGGTGCGATAGGCCTACCGTTCTGCGTCTTGTGGGTGTTCCACATCCTCTCTTATAAACAGTTGAACAGTGGGAAGTACCGTGTTCTACGGGAAATAGCCGAAGACCTACCGTATGACCCATTTCGTATGGAATGGGACCGGCTTAAGCAAGGTTCCGAAGCAGAGGTTTATATCAAGCATACAACCGTAGAAGTGTGGTGGCCTCGTGTGTTCGGGTTCTTTTATGCAGTTTTGATTCTATATGGTGGACTTTCCCTCATCGGAGGGTTGAACCTCTATTGGCCGGCGGTAATCGCTCTATCTCTACTCTGGAGTGGGTATGCTGTGCTGGTCATTAAAGGAAAAAGCCCCACGCAAAAATACTGGGACTATACGGGGGAGGGAAACTGACTGTTATTCTGCGTTGTCCACAATCGCTCGTACTATCGAGTTCCGCCGCCATCCGACCATCTCGTCTGCTACATCCTCAACCACGTTTGGCGTTTGTTCCGACCCATAAGGCTCGATGCCGACAATCGGCTTATCGAATTCTTCAGCGAGCTCAATCTCGTTTTGAATCCACTTTCGATGAGCGCTATACATTCCGGCAAGTACGAGAACAATTGATGTAGTTCGAATTTGGTCTTTGAGCCGTGACCGGAGGTGAGCTCCGTTCACGACATCGAGAGGGTCAGCGAGAGGGACACTATGGTTCTGCCATTCTAATTCTTCAAACCCATCAAGGAATTCGACCACTCTCTCATACTCTGCGGTGTAGTCCCAAGCGTGACTGATGAATATATTATACTGACGATTCCTCGGGTTTGGGCGCTGCTGAGATTGCCTTCCGGTTTTCGAGGTTGTTTCGCTAGTGGAACTGTCTGCCAGTCCCTGTAGAAGGTCAAGTAGAACTTTGAAAACAACGGCGCCGCCCGCCAGAATAAGGACCGCAATGACCCTCTGTGGGATTTCACTCTTGCTTTCGAGTAATTTCTCTACGAGTTCGTATCGAGTGACCAAGTATAGATTAGTATTTCCGGGCTCCCAGACTGCGATATCATCCTTGTTAGCCCAACTGGAGTGATGTACTCGCACGCCGGGTAGTACATCTGTGTAGGCGTCGAGATTTGGGGGTAGAGGGGAAACCTCATCCTGTTGAACCCACTTAATGGAGTTATTGTGTATAACATCCTGACGCAAGTCCCGCCATCTATCACCGGGGCGGTCCGGTAAGTCCATATATTAATCCTTGTCGTCGGGTGATGTATAGTTTGGTAAGAAGAGAAAGAGCCTCAATACAGTCATTCAGAAAATTCCCATTTCTTGAACATGACCGACTTCGATGACCTTGATATAGACACGGACCGTGTAACCGAGCACCCCCCAGATACTGACATTGACCAGTACATCGAGGACTGTAACTTCCGAATTGAGCGAATGAATTCCGATGGGCTCTGGATTTGTGCATACACAGATGACCCCAACGAACCAGACCATCACTACGACCTCACCGTAACGGACGATGGAGGCATCCACGTTACCCATCGAAAGGAAGGTTCGCCAGTCAACGACTGAAGGAACTGATACTCAAAGAACCCCGCTCCGGCTCCCCATCCAAAATACGGTATTGTGAGTCAACTATCTCTTTAACAACACTTATGCCAGAATATCCCGTGCTGGTTTCTACGAAAAGATGACCAAGATACTCCACGTCAGCGACACCCATCTCGGACTGCGACAGTACAGAAGCAACGTCAGGCGGTCCGATTTCGCGGACGCGTTCGACGCCGCCGTGGATATCGCCATCGACGAAGAAGTGGAAGCCGTCGTTCATACTGGCGACCTCTTCGACGACCCCTCTCCGAATGTTCCAACGGTAAATCGCTGTCTCGACGCTGTCTCGCGCTTGGACTCTGAGGACATCCCGTTTCTCGCCATCGTGGGGAATCACGAGCGCAAGCGGGACGAGCAGTGGATGGATATCGTCAAACGGTTCGGGAACACGGAGCGTCTCTCGCCGTCCCCAACCCGAGTCTCCGAAGCGGAGGGGGACAACCCTGTCAACGTGTTCGGGTTCGACGCGGTTCGTAACCCGCAGTGGGATAATTACGACTTCACTCTAGAAGAGCGAGCCGACGAAGACGCGGTAAACCTCCTCTGCATGCACGAGCTGTTCGAACCGTTGGTTCCCCCTCACAGGGGACAGCCCTACCATCTCGATGAATTTCTCGACCGCCTGAACTTCCTGCCAGACGGGCTAGCGTTGGGTGACTACCATTCGACCTGCAACACCGAGGTGAACGGTGTGAAAGCGTTCTATCCCGGGGCAACCGAGCGGACGAAGGTCTCCGAAAGCACCGACCCCTGTGTCTACGTGCTGGAAATAGCGGATGAGGACATCCAACTCCGAACGCGAACGATAGAGAGTGCAGGCCGAGACAACGTCCCCAGAGACTTCCTCGTCGTGAACGTGGAGTTCGAGGAGGGGCACGGAATCGACCACGTTGAGCGCCGAATCAACGAGGAGGCAGGTGGGGAGGACATCGCTGAGAAGGTCATCGTCGTCCGTCTCCGTGGCGTCGACGTTCCGGTCACGACCAACGACGTGTACAATCTACTCTCCCAAAGAGACGTGTCCGTCCCGCACGTCGACGACAGGCGGCAGGTCGATGCCGAGTTCGACTTCGAGTTTGACGAGGGGGACATCGACGACATCGACCAGATGATTGACGACGAACTTTCGGAGCTCTCCCTCTCTTCAATCTCTACTGAAGCGGAAGACCTCGTCCGCGACGAATCCGTCGACGACGGCGACATCCGAACCGAGATGAACCATCGAATCCGTGCGGCACAGGAAGAGGAGTTCGGGGAAGCTACGCTGGAGGAACGATAGATGCACTTCAAGTCACTCACGCTGGAAGACATACGGAGTTACGACGACGAAACAGTCGAATTCTCGGATGGGGAGAACCTCATCTTTGGACCCAATGGGGCGGGAAAGTCAACCATCCTGCAGGGCCTGTTCGGCGGCCTTTTCCAGACGAACATAACCAAGAAGAAGGTGAATAGTGAGTTCAACCTCGATGAACTCGTCCGTAAGCAGGAAGATTCTGGCCGTATCGAGCTCACGTTCGTCGTCGGCGGTGAGGAGTACACCGTCGAGTGGGTCATCGAAAAGACGTACGACGATGACGGAGAGGTTGATGGCGCGAAGACGAAAAGTGGCTATCCGAAGCTCTCCTCTCCAGCAATGGAAGAGACAATCTCTGGGTTTAGGGCAGTCCAGAGCGATATTCAGGAGATTGTCGGGATGGATGCTATCTCCTTCGTCAACTCGGTCTACGTCCAGCAAGGGGACATTACACGCCTCATCCATGCCGATACAGAGACCCGTCGAGGAATCCTCGATGGGCTGCTCGGCCTCGACCGGATGGACGAACTCATCGAGAGAGCCGATGACGTTCGACTCGAATACGGTCGGGCGAAGAGGCACGCAAAGTCTCGGAGAGAAGAGACGCAGAACCGCTTGGACGACCTCCCTGCCATCGATGACCTCGAAGAACAAATCGGAGACCTGCAAGAGGAGGAGTCCGAGCGGGAGGACGAAATCGCGGACCTCGAAGATACGCTCGAACGCCTAGAGGATAGGAAGGAGGATAACGAAGAAAAACTGGAGCGTATCGAGGAACTCGAAGGCGAAATCGACGAAGTAGAGAAAAAACTCGGCCAAGCGCGTGACGACCGTGACGAGTACGAGGGAGACCTTACTGAGGAGAAATCGACGAGGTCCGAGTTAGAATCGAAACTCGACGAAGCGGAGGGGTCACTCGTCGATGCCCGGAGCGTCGAGGTCGTCGATGATATCGACCTATCCGACCACGAGTCTGCGGAAGAACAACTCCAGCAGGCTCGTGAGGAGGCAGAGGATGCCCGTTCTACCGTCCAGTCGATTGAACAGGGAGAGATATCCAATATTGAGAACGACCTCGACCATCTCGAACGGGACATCGAAAGCACCGTCGGAGAAATTCGCGAAAGCTGGTCAGCCATCAATAAGGGCCAGAACGAGAAGGAGAACGCCGAAGAGGAACGCGAGGAAGCCGAGGAGCGTGTCGACGAGCTCGAAGCCGAACTGGCTGAGATGCGCGCGACTATCGGTGAACTCGCGTCAGAGCTCGACATTCCTTCGGACGAATCTCTCGATACGGTGGCGGAAGACCGTATACCGGGGAAACGTGAGGAACTGAGTAACCGGCGCGAAGAGGTACGTCAGACCATCGGGGAACTTGAGACGCTGGAAGAGCAGGTAGACCAACTCACTGTATCTGGTCGCTGTCCCGTGTGCAAGGCCAACGAGGAAGCACACGACATCGATGCCGAATCCGTAGCTGAAGAGCACCGCAGCGAACTGCAGGATGCGAAGGACGAACTTGCCGAACTCGACGCCACAAAGGATTCTCTAGAGGAATTGGAAACCAAAGTCAACGATGCACGAGAACTCAGAGACAACGACCTCGATGATGCTCGGCAAGCGGTAGAAGACGGCGAATCCGCAGTAGCAGAGGCTGAAGCGGATATCGAAGATGCGCAGGAAGAGCTTCAATCACTCAGCGAGGACCTCGCGAAGCACAAGGCAGAACGCGAGGAGAAAGAGAGCGAACTTCGTGACGCGAAAGAGCGGCTCCGCGAAGCCGAGGAGCACGTCGATGAGGCAGAAGAGAAGGAAGCAGCGGTAGAGACGGTAGTTGAGTGGTTCGAGGAAGTCTCGGAGCTCCGTGATGATATCCAGCAGTGCGACGAGAACATCGGGAACCTCTCAAAGCTCCTTGAACAGGCGGAGGAGCGGGTGGATGAACTCGAAGAAGACAAAGAAGAGCTCGAAGACGAACTCGGTGACCTCGATGGGGAGGAACTCCGGGAAGAGATTTCGGAAATCGAGGGATACATCGATGAGTACGAGTCCGACAAAGCCGATGCTGAAGAGCGGCTCGAAGACGTGAAGGGAGAAATCGTCGAGCATCGCCAGACCAAGGAACAGGTACGAGAGGAGAAGGAACGCAAGGCAATGCTCGACGAACAGGTCACGTGGGCCGCAGAACACGTCGAAGAGGCCGAGCAGTTGCAGGAGGCCTACAAGACGGTTCGAGGCAAGCTTCGCAAACGCAACCTTGCGAAGCTCAACAAGTACACCAACGAGATGTTCTCCGAACTCTACCAGAGCCAGTCGTACCGCGGGGTTCGGATTGACAAGAAGTACAACATCCATCTCGTGACCTCGGATAACGAACTTCTCGAACCAGAGCTCTCCAGCGGGGGAGAGTCGACAATCCTCAACCTCGCCCTCCGCGCAGGCGTCTATCGCATCATCGCCGAACGCGAAGGTGTGGCCGGTGCAGCGCTCCCGCCGTTCATCCTTGACGAGCCAACGACGTTCCTCGACGAAGACCACGTCGGCGAACTCCAGACCATGATTGACACCATCAGCGAGTGGGACGTTCCGCAGGTCCTCGTGGTGAGCCACGATGAACACCTCATCGAGAACAGCGACAGGGCGATTCAGGTCGCGAAGAACCCGTCGACGGAGACGAGCAAAATCATCCGACCTGATGAAGCGGAACAGGTGGTCTGACGTGAGGGGCCAGACAGCACTACTCCGAGGTGGTCGTCGATGACTGACCTCGGGGCTTACGCCGCCCTCGAAGGGATGTTCACCGAACTCAACCACGCGGTCAGCGAGTTCGAAGAAGAGTCCCGAATAACGGCGGAAGAAGCCTTGAGCTACTTTGGTCTCCCGGGAGGATACATCGAACCACTACTTCCAGACGACGAGGAGTTCGGGGTCATCCACGAACCGACCGCCGACGTGTACGAGTGGGACGACCCGTGGCCCGTTTCCTACGGTATCGACGGCTCGACCACTCGCTCGCTGCAGTTCAGCAACGGTCTACTGGCTGGTGCCAGCGTGGCCAAGCTCGGTGTCTCGGGTGACTCGGAACACGCTGGGCTCGCCAACCGAGCGACGACGACGCTCGTCGCTCACCTGAACGAAGACGAGTTCTCGCTGGGCGATATTGACGACTCAGCGTTCGACACACCGGACGGAATCGAGGCTCACGTCTTCCAGTTTCCCCAGTGTGAGCGAACGAGCCGGCTAGAGGAGTACGTCGTGGGTGTCTCGCGCACGTACGCGGAAGGGCGGCACGCGTACGAGATGGCGGGCGAAATCGACGGTCCGCTGTTCATCGACGGTCCGATATACCCGAACCCCGCGTTCGGCTGGATGCTCTTCGAGCAGGTCGGCGAAGGACCGCGACGGATGACCGAGATTTGGCCCGAGATGGTCTCGGACATTCTCCAGAACTACGTCAATACCGTCGAGACGATGCACCGACGCGACCTGCCCGTCGTGGGCATCACGAAAACTAGTGGCTCGGCAGTCGCTCTCGACGCGCTGGAAACGAAGATAGAGGACGCGGATGTCGACGTGTCCGTTCCGCTCCCGTGGACGAACGACCACCAACTGTTCGACGACGCCCTGTTCACTATGGAGGACAAGCACGGTGACCGCGGGTCAATCATCAGCTACACTCCGTGGCTGCGCCAGACCAAACAGACCGTCCGCAGCAACCCCGTAGTTCCGTTCGAGTCGTTCGATGTCGACCTCGAACACGGTGACGCCAGCGAGTACCAGCGCGTGTTCTTCTACGTGCGGACGCCGATGACAGACAACGTGATGCGAATTGAAGTTCCGTACTTACTGGTCGACGACGCTGACCGACGCGACCAGATTCAGCGAAAGGTCCTCGTCGAGCTCGCCCAGCAGCAGAATGAACCCCGGGCAATCACTCATGCCGACGAGATGGCCCGAATCACTCGCGTAGACCGAAACAAGCTCCGCCAAGTCATCGGGTCCGTCCGGGCGATAGAGGACTACAACGAGAAGCGGGGGTTCCGAGATATGGAGGACTAGCGTGGCTACCCACCCTTCGAACAAGCAGCGAACCGACCCCGACCACCACTCACAGACGACCTCGACACTCAACACATGACCGACGATATCCTCGACGAAGTCCGGCAGGAACGCGATGGAGGACAGGACGAACAGAACGAGACGGACGCATGGACGATTCCTGCACCATTCGGTGACTATGACGGTCACCGTGTAGGCCACATCACCGCGCAGGACGAGCCAATTGTCGTCGACAGGGAGGACTCCTACATCCGGGCGTTCATCGACTCCAACTTCCGTGACGATGTTCGTCTCGGGAACTATCTGCGAATCCCGTACCCCGTGAGTGAGGAACAGGAGGCTGACTACCCGACCTCGATGCTCGTCGGCGTCATCAATCGACTGGAGTACGCGACAGTCGCGAACATCACCGACAAACAGGACGGTGGGTATCGGCACGAACCGGGCGAGCAGTCATTCTCCTACGTCGCCCAAATCGAGCCGATTAGCACGGTGACCTTCGACCCGGAAGACGACGATGCGTCGTTCGAGCAGGTGACCGTCGACAAACCCCCCAAACCCGGGTGTGACGTGTATCTTGTCGAGGACGAGGAGTTCCTCCGAACAGCACTCCGTATCCCGCACGAGGGAGCGTTCCTCGGCCACATGGCTGTTAGCGGCGACCGGATTCCGAGTGAGGAGTCACCGCTTCCCTACTACCTGTTCAACCCGAACGCCACGGACGGCAACGAAGACCTCGGCGAGCCCGCTATCTTCCGCCACGCGCAGGTCGCAGGGAGTACCGGGTCGGGCAAGACTCACGCCTCGAAGAACATCCTTCGGCAGCTAGCGACCGAGAAGCAGTACACTATCGAGGTCCCACCGGAGGAGCGAGAAGAGGAGAACGTCGACGTGCAGGACGAACGAGTCCGCGGGCTCAACACCACCATCATCGACCCAGAAGGGGAGTATGTTGAGATGGGTGACGACCCGGAAGACGACGGGTACACGGTCGATTTCCGAGAAGACCTCGACGCGCAGAACATTCGCCACGGAGGTATTCAGCCGGACCCTGATGTCGACTTCGAGGTCTTCGTGCCCCAGATTGAGGACACGAATATCACGCACAACAACGCTCGGTCGTTCGGTATCCCGTTCGAAATTGTCCGAACGAATCGCCAGCTCCTCTACTCGTCTGAACCTCCGGAGCGAACGCGGTCAGCAATCAACCAGACCATCTCTCGGTACTTCCGAGAGTGCAACGACCCCCAGTCGAGCTACGGAAACCCTCAGCCAACCTACCGAGAGTTCTCACAGTATGCCGAAAGGCTGCTCGCCGACGCCGACAGTTCCCCCATCACTCAGAACGAGAGCGTCTTGATTGCCGCCCGGGAGCGCATCGTCGACCAGTACGAGTACAACCGAATCTTCGACCACGGGACGGACAGCCTGACAGACCTCACTCAGCAGATGTTCGCCCCGGGGCAGGTTACCGTCATACCGACGGACCATCTCCGCGGGAGTACGGACCGAATCGTCGTGTCCTGCCTGCTCGCACACATCGTCCAGAACAAAATCGGCAGCAACGTCGATTACCCCCACATCAAGGGAACGCCGATGCTGCTGGCGCTGGACGAGGCACACGAATACATCTCGGAGGCAAGTGACCCGCGGGAACGCTACCTCGTCTCCAACTTCCAACAGGCCGCGAAGCGAGGTCGGAAAGACAAATTCGGCCTCTACATCATCACGCAGACGCCACAGGACATCAACGGCGAGATTCGCAAGCAGATGAACACGCGAATCTATCTCGGCTTGGAACGGGACGTGGTCGAGAGCCACGACGTGTACGTTCCAAAGGAGTTCCAAGAATCCGTTACCCAGTTCAACAAGGGGCAGATGGTGGTGAAACAGCCTGACGTGCGGCCTGTCGAGCTCGTAGGTCTACCTGTCTGTTTGACTCGGCACGATAGCTGAGGGGGGTTACACACCCGCAAACAGACCTATTTGGTCTCTTCCTTCTCGGATTTGGCTTGTTAAGGCCTAATCGAATATACGGGCAGTAGTGGCCTCACAATACAGTAAGGAAGACGACATATTCTTGTTAACGTACAACGTAGATTGAGTATGCGCTACGATACCCGAATATGCAACGATGCTCACCGATTAACGGAGGTGAAAGCTGACTCATGATGAGTCCCGACTACCTTCTTGACCAACCAGAAGACTGCCCCTCCACATTTACTGGTTTCAGGAAGCCGGTAAGCAAGATGGGTAACTACTCTCTCAACACGCTAGCTGGCCATCTGATTGTGACAGAGAACCTGCAGAACCTCGGGATTCACTGGCTAGAGAGCATCGACGATTTCCGAGAGGGAGAGTGTGAAGACCTTCGCTGCGATTACCGAGTACGACTGGTCAACTCTACGCTGGTAGAAATCGGTCTTCCAGAGCATCCCGGTGCGGACATCCCCACCAATTCGGGTTCACGGGTTACTATCGAGCTCGATTCGACGCCATCGGTAGCTCTGCAGCATCTCAAACCAATCAGAGAGAAGTCCGGTGAGAAGGGTCACAGGTGGAGCCATATCGACGACGCCCTGAATTCGGAACCACAGGACGACAAAGCAAATGTCATTATTGCTATAAACCATGACAGGGATGGCTTCTCAAATACAGAACGCGGATTCCCCCACGAGACGCTATCTGAGTGGGAAGATGACGAAATCATACCATCAGGCTGGTCAATTCGTGCGGTGGAGGGGACTATCCGCCCGGAGGACGTTCTCCGTCATTTCGGAATCCCTACAGTAATTCTGGCCGACCACGTCCCGAGCATCATTGGCGCTGAGAGAATCATCCCATACGATGAGTCAGAGCACTCAGTATGACTCTTCAAGACCAAATCTGGGACACCGCTCTCTCGCTCGCTAATAGGGGACAGAGCTTCACACTCGGGGAACTTGAGTTCAACAATAGCGAGAAACACGCAGCACGGCGTGTACTACGTACAATCGAAAAGTACGGATGGCTGGTTTCTGACGGCAACTCGGTTCGATGGTACCCCGGCGAAAAAGTCTATACCGGGGATTACGGACCTGTCCAGACTACTGCACCTCAAACGGCGGTTCAGTGTTCTAAGTGTGGGGTTGATATCCTTCCTGATGATTCGTACGTGGACATCAGAAGGACGGAGCGGTCGGCCAACAACAGCCCGCCTCGCGTCAGATATACAATCTGGTGTGTAGACTGTGACGGAAGCACTCTATTGTGAAATTCTTGGGCAGTCTACAAACCTCAAAATTTGTGAAGTTTTGACATAGTGAATCCGGCTTATAATCGAGAAGGTCTGAATATCTCGAGCCCAGATACTGGTTGTCGTTTCTAGATACGCTTGAAACGCCGTTTAGTCCACTGTGGAGACCCCAATTCGAGGGTTAGGGCCGCTCCAGAAGCGGTAGGATACCAACTCACTCATTTTGGGTTAATCAAAGCTAATATATCCACAGATTGGCCCTGTCCCCGGGTCGTCAAGGTCAAACAGGTGGAGGTGGACTGTCCTCTTACTGGAGAACGACACGTCGAGCTTTAATTGGTCATCTCCCTATACTCATCATCTTGAATCTTAAGCACATTCCACACTTCCACAGTCATCTCTGAACGTCTTACTCTTCACAGTAATCGTAACTCAAGTAGCCAGTAGCAGCGCACAGGCTACCGACGATGAGCATTCCCCCTATTGACTCAACGTTCACTAGATTCAACCCGAGGGAATAGTGCAGAGCCGGCAAAATCACAGCCGTCGTTGCAGGGATGACGATTCCATACAAATTCACATCTTCATCCAGTCCAAGGACACTCCCGATTGACCCCGTGGGATTTCGTATGAGGCCCAGATACACGTTCGACAAGAGGAAGACCACCCCAAGTACCTGAATAGCGTAAACCGTCCCGAGTAATCTTTGGAGACCTTGTCGAAGCATCTCCCCGTAGAAGACCGCAGCTGCACTTATCGCGATAAATACGATGACAGTCTTAACACGGCTTTTCAGTCCCGGAAAATCAGTAATCGAGAGGTGCTGGGTCAGGACCTGTACAACCACAGCATAGAGAAGGAGCTCAATCAGCTCAGAAACGTCATAATAGCTGTAGCTTCGGAGTACGATGACACCGAAAAACGCAATCAGAACGAGTGCCGCTGCTTGCTCCTCTTTCTCTGAAAGGGAGTCAGTAATCGACATTAGTTTCTTCTGTTAAATGAAACCCTGCCGCTTAGCCTCGGTCCGGCTCATTCCGGGGACGAGGTCCTCTCGGAATCCGGGCTTATGGTGTATCTTGGCGTGGCACGTATCGCACACCAGCATCGTCTCTTCAGGGTCGTACGAAGTATGGTGGTTAGCACGATGCTCTGGGTGAAGTATGCCATCACAGACTTCGCAGTATTCTAATTCAACGCTCTCTCCGAGCGAGTCCTCGACCTCACGATGATGTAGACACTCATCACAGACTTGTGGACTGCGTTTGTAGGTGAGCTCAGTTCCACAATCCTGACACGGATACGGGACCTCAACAATGTCGATTACCTCGTAGTCCTCACGTGCACGGTCCCAACTCTGGTAGGCTGCGACGGAGTCAAAGACTTGTTCGTGTATGAAGTGATTGCCCTGATACGCCCCGCACGAAGGACAGATATTACCATAGACCTCTTGCCCTTGTGTCTTTGAGTACGTTCGCTCAACGTTACAGTAGTCCTTGTCCACGAGGATACTTCCTGCTGGTTCCCATGTCCCACCACCGAATCCCCCGAGACCGCGTGGATACACTACTGGGATATCGGTGCTGCATTTCCAGCACCCTGTTTCATAGCGCCATATTTCGATGCCAATCATGTCGTCAACGATGGCCCATTGCGTGATGAATATGTTTGTTTAGTGAAGTCGGAATATCCAACCAACATTCCTCGTTAGAGTTGTCTCGTTGGGGACTATAGGCGGCCGCATGACGCCCGGGCTCTAACCGACGAAATACAAGAGCTCGGGACTGAGAAGGTTGTTCTGGAAGGAACGTTAGAGCAGTTTGAAGGGACTGCCGAGGGAGAGTTATTCAGGGATGCCGTTCGTCTCCTAGACGAGAATACAGGGGAATACAGTGCTGAGACGGAAGCCTGAGTGTTGTCTGCTCTCTCAGCTACCGATACAGGTTTTCCCGGCGGTCGGTTCGGTAGATTCGGATTGTCTTTTCTGTGTCGTCGATATCCGCGAAGACGCGGAGACCGTTCCCAATACGGAATCGCCCTTCAGCTTGGCCTTCCAGACGCTTGAAGTCCCACTGGGCGGGGTGGCGGAACTCTGAGGTAGCAATCTGGTTCAGCTTCTTCTGGATGTAACTCTGCTCTATCTTCTCAAGCCCCTCGAATGCCTCCTCCGCAGAACCAGTGTACGTGATGTCGTAGGCCATTTTCTCTCCACTGAACTGGAGAGACAGACTCCCCCCAGTCCAGTGGATATAGGCTGAAAAGCCGCAGATTCTGGGCTCTCAGCCTATTTTCAGAGCGAGTCTGGGTATGGCCTACTCGGTGAGCTTTACTAAATCAGCAGAATATAAATAATTTTCTCCGCAGCAACACATCAGCTATCGAAATGATTCACGGTTTCCAGCATGCTTCCGTGTCTCTCAGGCCAACTATAGTCGTTTCAGAAAGAACCACGCTAGAACCTTGGAAACTGGCTCTCCCCTGTTTCACAAGTCGAACCCGACCGGGCGGCTATCCGACCACTGGACAGAAGTAACTACGTCTGCCAGTTTGTGCAGCCGCTGACTCAAGACATCCATCGGGTGTGAATCAATAAACTCTGCCGCGGAATGCTCGACCGTCGTGTCTCCATCGTTTACTTGGAGATGCACCTCTCCAAACTCCGGGTGGGTATCGTCCTGATGCCATCCAACTAGCAACGACCGCTCGGGTTCGACCCAGTTTATCCAGTAGTGTTCCATACCAGCGCTTCCGACTCGGTCGAAGCCTACCTCGATTCGGGCATTTTCACTCGGATACGATGGTTCATCGAGGAAGACTCGTGGGTTGACCTCCGAAATGACTCGGTACTGTCCCGGAGAGCGGATACCCGCCCGAGAGAACTCTACGGTCTCGAACCGGCCGTCCGACTCGAAGCGGTTGACGATTCGTTCCCTGTGTAGTCGCCGAAGCTGGAGATTGGCGCGGTTAGCGAGAAAAATCACGTTGCTGTTAGACTGTCGCTGCTGACGACCCCGCGGCAGTATCGAGTTCCGTTACATCATCGTAGAGCCGCAAGGCGTGACGGACCAGTGTGAGCTCGGTGTTCACGGCCTCCCACGTCGAGACCACGTTTCGAATCTCTCTGGTCTCGTCCGCAGATAGCTCCTGCTCCGCCAAGCGTTCGCGAAGCTCACCGAGTGAATCGGCTTCGAACTCTTCGTGCAGCTCCTCCTCTTCAGACTTCAGCTGCTCAAGCCGTGCTTCGAGTTCGTCGCGGGTGTTCCCCTCGATAAGTTCCGTCAGTTCATCGAAGAACAGCCGCGTTGGATTCAACTCGTAGCCCTTCTGGTCGTTGACGAGGGTCTTTCGAACCCGGTTGTCTGATTCGAGCTGCTCTAACTCATCGCCCGCAGTAGTCGGAGAGACCTCTGCACGGTCCGCGATTTCCGAGACCGTGGCAGCGCCGTTGAGTATTTCGACGACTGCACGGACCCGCTCACGCCCGGTCATGTCGTCCTCCCACGACCCGGTGGGTGCCTTCACCATCTCTAGCCATGCTAGACAGCCGCCACTCAAATAATTTTGGTTGCTCAAAATAATTGGATGGAGAGTCGCTCGCTGGACTGTATCTTCTATGACCACGGAACATCGTCTTCTGACTTGGACAGCACGATTCGTTCTACACCCTCAGCATCCTGTAGCGCCTCAAAAGCACCTTCAGGTTTGAGGAAGAAAGCGATGATGACCTCAAGAATTTCGATTCTTTTGGTGTAGTGGAATGTGATACCCTCCACTCCAATATCACTCTCTGGGTCGTCAACTTGTCTACAAAGTGCAACTAGTGTTTCTCCACGAGCTACTTGTAACAGATGCTTCTCCTCAGCATCTCTGTAGAGATGGACCGGTTCTTGATTCGGACCAACATACCGATACCAATCCTGAAGGGTTTCTCCGTTGCTAGCGGCCATCTCTCTTGCTGCTTCCAGAGCAGAATCTACTTCTTGTACAGTAAGCATTGCACTTGAAAAGATGGTTAGTAGTATATTAGCGATTACTAGTTTTTCCTGTCATTAGTTCTCCTTTTGGGCCGTATCGATACTTCTCGGAGATAGCGAGGCACGTAGCAGCATCTGCTATGAGGTGCGTGAACCACCGTGCTGTACATACGGATAAAGTCGGGACTGCAGTTCCTGCTACTATGCAGTATCACCAGTCGTGTCGCTATGACGGTCGCCTATCCCTCCCGGAGAATCCCACCGACACGTACGTCGAGGTGGTGTAGATGGTACGCATCCACAGCGTCGGAGGAAACGCCAAAAGCTCATACGGGGTATACATGAGTGCAGCCCTCATCAACCGCGCCAAATGGGTGAACGGAGATTCCCTCCGCATCACGGCAGTAGACCCAGACATCATCCTCATCACGCACGAGCAAATGTCGACCGAGCGGTGGATTGAACTTTACAACGCGGCAACACGGGGGAGGCCAGTAGAGCAGATGAACCCGGCTGAGCTTGTCCAGTTATTGGCTGCGACCGAAGGCGACGACGGCCGACGACCGTCAAGCGTGACTTCGCTGGCCCCTCTTGGAGAGGCCGGACACAGGATACTTATTACGGACGCAGCGAAGCGGCTAGAGTTGGAACCCGGGGATAGGGTTCATCGACGAAGTGAGAATGGAGTCGTCGTGATTGTTCCCACATCAAAGCTCACAGATGAGGTGAAGAAGAGAATTGAGAAGGTCCTCGCTGTTTGAGAAGCTAAAACCGTGGAACTTCTGGCTTGACCGGGAACGATATATACGCCTGAAACGTACGAATTAGCACAGTAGAGACTCCGAAAAGGGAGCCGAGGCCCCTTCGACTGCGGGGAACTACCGACCTACCAGTGTTGGCAGGTCCGATTCGCGGAGTTTTGGTAGTAGACCCCCGGTTCAGCGTACTAAACAAAGAAAATAAGCAACAATCACGCCGGACACTCTCTGTACTTCCCTATTACACAACCTCGGTTAGCCGAGGGTATACTACCTACAGGGGGTCCCACGGGGGCCCCACTGTCGGTTATCCTCGCAATCCACCTGCCAACACTGGTAGGACGGATTTCTGACAGCAAAGTTGGTCAGTAATTGGCGGGGCTCATCTCACAGACGCAACTAATTTACTGACCCCCCCACATCGGTACTACCAACACCAGATGGCTCCTGAAATTCCTACCCTCTTCGAGTCGTGTGTTCCCCACGACGACGTGCTCTCGGGAACGCTCTCGGAGAACGAGTTCGCTGCGAAGCTCTCGGACGTGGTGTTCAGGCCCGACGAAGCACCCGACATCTACGGTGACCCGGAAACGTTCTTCTCGAAAACGTACGCGACTGACGGTCTACAGGACTTGCTCACCCTCCTCGCAAAGCGATACGCCGGCAAGGAAGCTGGTGAGTTCAGCGGGGCGGACGGGCTACTCTCGCTTGACACCGTGTTTGGCGGGGGGAAGACCCACTCGCAGATAGCCGCCTACCACTTCTCTCGGAACCCGGGAGTAGTCGAAAACCTCGATAAGTACATCGTCGACGAAGAGGTGCGGGAGGAGTTCGAGAGCATCAAAGACGACCTCTCTGTTCGGACTGCCGTGTTCGAGGGGGGCTACGTCAGCGCGACCAACGCCAAGTGCAACAAGGAAGACGAAAATGCCCCCAACACGCAGACGATGTGGGGTGAGCTCGCCTACCAGCTAGCGGGAGCAGAAGGATACGCGAAATTCAGCGAGTACGACGACGAGCAAATCGCCCCCGGTGAGTCCGACATCGTCGACCTCTTCGATACGCTTGACGACCCGGGGCTGGTCCTCATCGACGAGGTCGCGCAATACTTCGAACAGGCGGCGGCCGTCGGCGTCGAAGAGTCGACGCTGGCCGACCAGACGAACTCCTTCCTCTGGTCGCTGATGCGTGCCAGCCAGAACAGTGACGCAGTGACGGTCATCCTCTCGGTGTCCGCCACCGCGTTCGAGGAGCGAGCGCAGGAAGTTCAGGAGCTCATCGACGACCTCGACGACATCTCCGAGCGTACGGAGCACTCCGTCACGCCGACTGAAGACGACGAGGTGGCAGCAGTCCTCCGCCATCGTCTATTCGAGTCCGTCGACGATAGCGTGGCTTCCGAGGTCGCCGAGGAGTACCAGAACTACTACCGTCGGTTCGAAGACGAGCTCCCGGACAGGGTGACGAAGGCAGAGTTCCGTGACCAGCTCGAACGGACGTACCCGTTCCACCCAACCCTCATCGACCTGCTAGGGAAGGAGATAGACACGCTACCGAACTTCCAGCGGACACGCGGGGCACTCAAGCTGGTCTCACGAGCAGTCCACCGAATTTGGAACGACGACGAGGGGACCAACGACCAGCGTCACTTCGTCCGTACGTTCGACATGCACCCGTCCGACGAGTACGTCTGGTCGACGCTCATCGAACTCTTCGAGCACATCGACCAAGACCTCCGGACAGCCTCCAAGTCCGACGTGTTCACGAGGGAGGGCAAGGCAGCCTGCCAGTACGAGGACGAGAACTGGACGCCGATGGGTCACCCCCCGATAGCGACCCATCTCGGGACGAGCATCCTCTGGAAGAGCATCGTATCCGGGGGTAATCGTGGCCGTGGGGTGAACCGCCGGAAGCTCTGGGAGATGATTCTGGAGCCCGGCGTCGAACTCGACCACTACCGCGACGCCCTGAAGAACCTGAACGAGACGGGGTCGAACCCCGATACGGAGGCGTTCTTCCTGTACGAGACGGAGAACGGTCTCCTCCGGTTCAAGGGCGAACCCAAGATTTCGAAGCTCATCACGAACGAGGCACAGCAAATCGAGGCCGGAGTCGCTCGGAACCGACTCGAACAGTCGATTCGGGGCGCGCTCGGCGGTGGCGTCTTCGAGACAATCTACGACCCACAGGCACCGTACGAAGTCCCGGATGAGTACGACACTGTACGGCTCTGTGTGATGGGCTTCGACGCGGTGACCGTCACCGGCGACCTCGATGAGCCGCCCGAACTCCTGCAGACGCTCGCCAACAAGACGGGTAACTCCCCGGGCTCGGAAAAGAAGCGTGTCTATCGCAACAACGTCGTCTTCCTCGTCGCCGGCGAGCAGGAAACGGATGGCGCGCTCAACCACGCCCGGCGCGTGAAAGCGATGGAGCGGATTCTGAACGGCGAAGCGTGGGAGGCCGAACTCAACAGTGCTCAGCGGGACGACCTTGACGAGCGTCTCCAGAAGGAGTCTGCCCTCCTCGGGGAATCCGTCCGGCAGTCCTACCGGCACCTCTACTACCCCGACTCCGGCGGCCTGTCGAACGAGACCATCGACTCCGTCAACGACAGTTCCGACCTGCACGACATCGTCTTCGAGAACCTCGAAAGCCTCGACAAGCTCATCACGCAGGACGAGGGCGCACTGGGGACGACGTGGTTCCGGACCCGAATCTGGCAGTCGGACCCGGACTCGATGACCACGCTGGAAATCCGGAAGCTCGTCTCCAAGCGAACGGACATCCGTATTCTGCTCGACCCGCGACCGCTCCGCGCGACCATCCGGGACATCACCGTCGGGAAGGATGGCGGCGACGACGAGGACTTGACCAGCATGTCTTCGTTCGTCTTCTGGGACGAGGACGACAGGCAGGGGTACTGCTCGGAGATTATGACGGTCAGCACCCCCGAAGGGGAGAAGACACTCGCCGATGCTGAGGAAATGTCTACGTCCCTTCCGATGTCGAGTGTCCTGATTAGCGACGAGCACCACGTCTACGGCGATGGTGAGAAGCTGCTCGGTGCACAGGAGCTCACCTTCCCCGTAGAGGAGGAGGAAGACGACGACGGCGAAGAAGAGGAAGAAGACGATATCGGCGGCGGGGGCGGTGGTGGTGGCGGCGGTGGCGGCGGAATCAGTGAACCGACCACGCGGTCCGAGCTCTCGTTCAACGCTCGAACGGATACTCCGAAAGCTGTCACCGGGGCGTTCTCGGAGGTCAACAGCGCCATCGACCAGCGGAAGATGAGCCTTCGGGACAACTACGACGTGTCCAGCAGCGACATCGTCGTCGAGGTCGACTCCATCGAAATCGAACTGGAGGGCGACCAAGTCTGGGAGCGAGCGTGGTTCATCTCGAACAAGCTCAAGGACTTGGAGGGTATCGGCGACGCGACCTCAATCGTGTTCGAGTACGTCGCGGAAGGTGCGGACACCGCGGGCAGCGTCTTCGAGGCTGGCTTCGAGGGCTCCGTCGACGAGTTCGCGAACCACTTCGGCACGAACCACATCCCGGAGAGCTTCATCAGCGCCGGCGGCGACTCGGAAGGCGAGGCCGTCCTGATGGTCGACGCGGCGTCGATGGAGGACAACTCCCGCGAGGCCACCCTCAACGCGCTGGAGGAAGCACTCGATTCCCTCGGTGGGATTAACAACCTCGAACTGGTGGTCTCGGGTATCGTGAAAGAGGCGTCAGAACAGAGCGGCGAGGTGAGTGCATGAGTGTCGAGGCGGAGTCGTTCGCCTACGGCAGCAGCATGTACGGCGGTCGGCCGACGTTCGCCTTGACGCGTCGACTGGGCGACGACGCCGGCCTCACGCTCTACGAGCTGATTCCCGAGGACCTCGCCGACGGACGCCAGAAGCGGTTCAGCCGAGCGAACAGCAACCGAACGCTCACGCGGACCAGCATCACCGACGCGATTCCGGACGCGGAGGAGGACTCGACCGGCGTCCTCGACCTCTCTGGCGTCGGCGCACCGTCAGCCCGTGCCCCCAACGACTGGAACTGGGACGACTGGTGCGCGCTGAAAATCACCACTCTCTCCGATAGCCGTCAGCAGGCGGTCCACCGACTGGTCCGCGACGTGCTGAACGACAGCGGGATTGACACCGACCTCGTGATGCGCGGGGAGGGGTCGGTCGTCCTCTCCGAGAGTGGTGGGGTTCGACTCACCATCGCGTTCCTCGCGATGAAGCGCCTTCAGAAGTACGAGAAGCTGACGACCGTCGCGGACAGTATCGCCCGGATGAGTTTGGAGGAGTGCTACTACTGGCACGCGAAGTGCCGGTCTCCATCCAGTCCGAACGGAGTGAAAGCGCTGCGAGTGCTGCTTGCGGACCACGTTTAATCCACTATGACTCAGAACGAGGATTCCGATAAGACCCCCAAGCCGTTGAAAATCGAAGGTCCTCTCCCTTCGACTGCCACAGGTATCGAAAGTATCAAAGAGTCATATAGCGACTCCATGTCTCCGCATCGGCGGATTTTCAAATGGTTCGCTCGCAGGCCTACCACAACCACCCGGCTCGCTGTTCTTGCATCAGTTCTTCCGCCAGATACCTCGAATAACGAACTTCTCAAATTGATGTGTGTGGGGCCGAAGGCCGATATTGAAGGAGATATTGAAGACTACGTTATTCGTAAAGAAGCAACTAAGGATTCGCGTGACGGTTCTGTTGAGGAACATTTCGGATACGAGTATCCTCACCGGCGTACCCCGTCTGAGTCCGAGCTTTCAGATTTGCATGATAAATTGCGGAATCACTGGGACGGGGATTTGCCCACAGTTCTCGACCCGACTGCGGGAGGAGGAACCATCCCATTTGAATCTGCTCGATATGGGTTCCCAACAGTCTCCAATGAGCTCAACCCTGTTGCTTGGTTGTTGAACAAAGTCATTCTAGAATACGCACGGAACATCGGAAGTCTGGAATCAGAAGTGAAAGAGTGGGCTGGGAAAATCGATGATATCGTTCACGAGAACATCTCCGAGTTCTTCCCCACGAAGAACGGTGTAGAGGCGAGTTACTACTTTAGGACGTACAGTATCTCTTGTCCAAGTTGTGGCAGCCGTTTCCCCCTCGCGAATCGATGGTGGTTCGACAAGAACAAAGATATCGCAATTAAACCAGTCTATGAGTCCGGAGAACCATCCTACCGTATTGTAGAGGCGTCGGACGAATCCTCATTTGACCCGGACAACGGAAATATCTCGGGAGGTGATGCTGAATGCCCTCATTGCGGTGTCGTCACTGAACGTGATTCAGTCGTTGAACGCTTCCAAGCAGGGGAATACGAGTATGAGGTATGTGGGATTAAATACGTTGATAAGGTGAATGGCACGAAATATCATTCTCCGACAGAGGAAGATGCCAAAGCAATAGAAGCCTCTGAAAGTCAGGTGGATAACGACCTTCGACTAAGCACCTTCCTTCGTGACGACCGATATATTGGCTACTATGACAGAGCAGGCCCCTATGGCATTACACAGTGGCGCGACCTTTTCACATCGCGCCAGCTCCTCTCCCATGTTGCATACCTAGATGCATTCAAAGAAGTTGAAGAGGATATCAAATCCAAGTATGACGATGAGACTGCTGAAGCCGTACTAGTCTTATTGACCCTCATCGGCTCACGCCAAATCAATCATAACTCACGCCTAGCTCCTATCCGAACTCAATTCGGCTTTGTTGATAATATGCTGGGCAACAATAATTTCTCATTCCAGTGGACATTTGGAGAGAGTAATATGCTCGCGGGGGGGAAATCGTACCAGAGCTGGACGGAGAACGTTCTACAGTATTACGAGAGGGTGGTGGAATACTACCCGGAGTCGGTCCGTGGTGACCGAAATGACGTTCAGTTACATCAGGGCGATGCCGGTGACCTCCCACTGGATTCCGACTCGATACAGGCGGTAGTTATTGACCCACCGTATGGCGATAACATCATCTACTCAGAGATATCGGACGCTTTCTACGTGTGGCAGCGGCAGTACCTGAACGATATCTTCCCGGGTAAATTCTCCCAGTCTGAAACGAACAAGCAAGACGAAGCAGTAGAGAACCCCGCACTGGATGACGAACAAAGCAGCGCTGAGGAAACGTCTGCCCGTCAACGATACGAAGACAAGATGCGGAGTATTTTCTCTGAAGCCTATCGGGTACTGGAGCCCGGTGGTGTCATCACTATCTACTTCACAGATAAGGAAATCGGAGCTTGGGATTCGCTCACAATGTCGATAATGGACTCCGGTTTCACAATCACAGCGACACATACCATATCCAGTGAGAGCCCGAGTCGAATTGGGGTTCAGGGGCAGTCGTCCGCTGACTCCTCCCTCTTGCTAACCTGCCGTAAACCGACTGAGCCAGAGAACGGGAAGTCGACGCCCACTCTATGGAGTGATATTCGTAGTCAAACGCAACAGGCCGCACGTGATAAGGCTGCAGAGCTGCTTGATTCGGGACTGAACCTTACGAAAACCGACGTGATAATTGGCGCCTTCGGACCCACTCTACGAGTTTTCACAGAAGCATATCCCGTTCTTGATAAACACGACAATCCTGTTCGGC